>DASPWW010000137.1:0-32661 GCA_035637595.1 Solirubrobacterales bacterium
GGACCGGAGGACGTGACGATCACCGCGGCGAGCGTGACCGCGGAGGGTGGCCGGATCGATCTCAGCTCGGCAAGCGGGCCCGGATCGGTGGCGTGGCAGATGACTTCGCCCTCCTGCTGGCTGTTCACCTTCAACGAGCCGGCCACCGCCACCGAGCTCGAGGAGCACTGCCGCTAGGGCGTCGAGAGTGGCACATCAGGCCCGGCCAGATGGGCGCGCTGATCGAGCAGTGAATGATGACGACTACGATCGGCTCGTGATGGACCTCCACGAGGCGCTCGCGCACACCGAGGGCGAGGTCATGCTCTCGACCGAGGAGGCCGAGCTCCTTCACGAGCTCGCTCGGCAAGTGGATGAGGGCTGCATCGTCGAGGTCGGCAGCTACAGGGGGCGCTCGACCGTGGCGCTGGCGACGGGAGCGTCGGTGCCCGTCTATGCGATCGATCCGCACGAGCAGTTCACCGGCGTGCTCGGCGCGCAGTTCGGTCCCGCTGATCGGGTGGCCTTCTACCGGACGATGCTTCGCGCGAACACGGCGGATCGGGTCCGGCTCGTCAACCTGCCGAGCGAGGTTGCATGCGCGGGATGGATCGACCGGATTGGGCTGCTGTTCATCGACGGCGACCATCGCTACGAGGGCGTGCGCCGGGACTTCGAGTGCTGGCAACCGCACCTGACCAGCGAAGCGACCGTCGCCCTCGACGACTCGATCGATCCCGAGCTCGGTCCACGCCGAGTCGTTGCCGAGGCGAGTGGCAGCGGCTTCACGGTGGACCGCGTGGTCGGGAAGATCACCGTTCTGCGCCGCGCCTGACCCTCGTCTCCGCCCTAAGCTCGGCCCGTGCTTAGGCCTGGCGATCGCCTCGGTCGCCTAGTGAAGGATTGACCGCCCACCTATAGGCTCGCGGCGGCGTGGCCGCAGATCAGACAGGACCGCCCGAGGTCGAGATCGTCGAGGCGGGGCCCGAGCGCCTCGACGACGTCGAGTCGCTGTGGCGAGCGATGCACGAGTACCACGCCGAGGTTGCCGGAGAAGTCCGAGATGTCGTCCCTTTTCGGCGCGCGGAGGACTCCTGGCAGCTGCGGCGGGGCGAGTTCGACCGCTGGATGCGAGATGGCGACGCCTGGCTGCTGATCGCCGAGCGCGAGGGATCGCCCGTCGGCTTTGCGTTCTTCCGGATCACCGAGGGCGACTGGGGTTTCGAGACCGACGACCGGATGGGCGAGCTCGAGGCGCTATCGGTCGAGCCCGAGCTGCGGCGCTGGGGGATCGGCTCGCTACTGATGGAGCAGGTCGAGCGGCGCCTCGCCGCCGCGGGGGTCGGGTTTATCGCATTGGCTGTCGTCGCAGGCAACGAAGACGCGCTGCGCTTCTACGAGCGCTGGGGAATCGTGCCGTCGCACGTTCGCTGCCTGGGGCGGACGCTTCCGGGCGGCGGCCGCTAGCCGGTGGGCGCGCTAGAAGCTCCGTTGAGTTCGTAGCGTTCCGCTGCACGAATCGTTTCGTCTCGCCGATGGGAGTGCATGGCGTTATCGCGCGCTCAGGGGCGCGTGCCGTTTTCAGAGCCGAGTGACCAGGACCTCCCTGGTCCCGCGCCGGCTTACGCCCGCCGGATCGCATCCCCATGGGCGAGGCTGCGCAAGGCCGTGGCGCCGACGGGCGTTGGCATCCGTCCAGATGGCTGGCGAGGCGTGGTGGGCCCTGCGCTGTTCTGGATCGCCGCGCTGGCCCTGCTCATCTACGACCACGTGCAGGACAGGGTCAGCTCCCCCGTCTTCTGGGGAACGCTGATGCTGATCGGGTCGGTGTTCGTATGGCTGGTGCTCAGCAACCGGGCGCGCGCCGCGCTGATCGAGGAGCAGCGCCGTGACGCCCAGACCGACAAGGTCACGGGGTTGCTCAATCGCCTGAAGCTGGAGACCGACGTCGCAGGCGTGCTCTCGCGTCCTCACGGCCGCCAGCTCCTGGTGCTGGTCGAGCTCGACGATCTGCATGCGCAACACGAGCGTCTCGGGTACGCGGGTGCCGACGCGGTACTGCGGCGCGTTGCCCAGAGGCTGTCCCATGCAGTTGCCCCGCTGGGGGGGCGGGCGTATCGCGCCGACGGGAACCAGTTCGCCCTGCTCGTCCCGGCGCGGGGCCAGGAGCCCGGCGAGATCGTGATAGCCGCGACCTCGTCGCTCGTCGAGGACGACGACGACCTCTTGATCGAGCCCGCTCATGGTGCGGTCGCGCTTCCCGACGACGCTTCAGATCCAGGCCTCGCGTTCAAGCTCGCAAACCACCGACTCGCGACGCGCAGGCAGCGCCAGCACCGCTCGGCGAGCTGGCAGGCGCACGCCGCGCTGCTAGCCGTCCAGAGCGCGCGCCGGCCCGAGCTGCGCAGGGATCTGCGTGACCTCGCCTATCGGGTGCTCGCGGTCGGCCGGCGCCTCGGGGTCGAGGACGATCACCTCGACGACATCGTTCGCGCCGCCCAGCTCCAGGACATCGGCCTGCTCGCCGTCCCGGAGGCGATTCTCGAGAAGAAGACGGCGCTGACCGAGGAAGAATGGGCGGTGATTCGATCGCACCCCGTCGTCGGCGGGCAGATCCTGAGCGCCGCACCGGCGCTGGGTCACGTCGCCGAGCTGGTGCGGACAAGCTGCGAGCACTTTGACGGCAGCGGCTACCCCGACGGCCTCACCGACGAGGAGATCCCGCTCGGCGCGCGGATCATCGCCGTCTGCGTCGCCTTCGCCGCGATGACGTCGCCACGGCCATACCGTGCCACCCCCTTGGGCCTCTGGGAGGCGGTGGAGGAGCTACGCCGCAACGCCGGCACCCAGTTCGACCCCGCCGTCGTCGACGCGCTGACGCAGGAGCTGGCCTCGACCGACTGATCGCGATCCAGGGGCCGGGCGGGTCTCCTGTCTGTCGGCCTGCCAGCCCCCCACGGCGCCGAAGTCCGGCCGCACGCTCACCCTCGACACCCAGGGCAACTTCCTGACCCAGACCAAGGTCAAGACGATCTTCCTCTACCGCGCCCGCATCGGCGAGAACGCAAGCTGCCTGAGCGGTGTCTCGGACACCGAGAAGGTCAAGGCGAAGCACAAGACGTAGTTCCGCGGGCCGCGGCTGGGAGACTGCGGCGATGCGGCCCCGTGTCCCGCACCTGGTCTCGGCTTTGGTCGCCGTCATCGGACTGTTCGGGGCGATCGGGTGCGGCGATGACGAGCTCAAGCCGCCCCAGCAGCGCCCCGAGACCGTCGACAAGCTGCCGAAGCTGCCTGCGGGGTGGCACGAGTACGTCAATCACAGGGCCGGTTTCGCGATCGGACGCCCGCCCGGCTGGCGCGCGGATCGTCGCGGCACCAGCACGCTGCTGATGTCGCCCGACCGCCTCGTCGCGGTCTCGATCTCGGCGGACCGGACGAGCGAGGCGATCGAGTTCCCGCTCGGCGAGTACGCGCGGCAGGCCGCCGAAGCGCTGCCGGGGTTCGAGGACCTCGACGTGGGCAAGCCGCGGCGCTTCGATGCCCACTACCAGGCCAAGGCGGTGAAGGCCACCGGCAAGACCAAGCATGGCCTGCACCAGCGGCTGCTGTTCATCGCGATGCGGCGCGACCAGCTCGCCACCTACGCGGTGCTGGTGGCGGGCAACGCCGAACAGGAGTCCGGCTACTACGCCGACGAGGCCCTGCGCATGGTCCGCACCCTGCGCGGGCGTCCGATCGGCTAAAGACGTGGCCTGTATTCACCGTGCATAGCGCGGCAAAAACCGGCCACCCCGGCAAATCAGTGATTGGTGCGGTCCGGGCGCTCGGGATAGAGCTCGTCGATCGTGGTCAGGGCGCTGAACGGGGCGCCACCGGCGGCTTCGATCGCCTCGCCGCCGCCGGCGAGCCGATCGACGACGCACAGCGAGCCGCGCACGTCGAGCCCCTCGGACAGGAGCCGCTCCAGGGCCCGCACCGTCGACCCCCCCGTTGTGACGACGTCCTCGACCACGAGGCAAGGCGTCCCGGGCTCGAGCGTGGGTCCCTCGATCCAGCGCTCGAGGCCGTGCTCCTTGCGCTGCTTGCGCACGAAGAACGCCATCAGGTCGCGGCCGTCCGCGGCGGCGAGCGCCGCGCAAGCGACGGGGTCGGCCCCCATCGTCATCCCGCCGACCGCCGCCGCGCCGAGCTCGCGGGCGTGGGCGGCGACAAGCTCGCCGGCGGCGCGAAAGGCGGCGGAGCGAAGCAGGGCGCGCTTGGCATCGACGTAGTAGGAGGCCTTCTGCCCGCTCGACAGGGTCACCTCGCCGATCACGAGCGCGTGCTCGCGCAGCTCGGCGATGAGAACCTCTCTGGCCTGGGAGGCTTCCATCAGCCCAGCGCCTCGCGAAAGCCCTGGCGCCAGTTCGGGTGGATCGGAGTCCAGCCGAGCTGGCGCTTTGCCTTCTCGTTCGAGGCGCCGCGCAGCTCGGTCATCACGTAGACGGCGTAGCGTCCCGCGACGAGGCGGGCGAGCCACCTCGGCGCCCGCCGCGGCGGCGGCGCGCCGAGCACTTCAGCGTAGGCGGGCAGCCAGTCGCGCGCCGGGGCGGGATCGTCGTCGGTGACGTTGTAGATCCCGGGCGGCGCGTCGAGCGCCGCGACGGTCGCCTCGACGACGTCGTCGACGTGGACGAACGAGAAGACGCCGCCCCCGCCGCCGACGATCGGATAGCGCCGCTTGCGCACCTGCTCGGCGATGCTCCCCTCCTGTCCGTAGGCGGTGCCCGGCCCGTACCAGAAGCCGAATCGCAGCACGACCCCCTCGATGCCCGCAGCCCGGGTGACCTCGTGCTCCAGCGCGAGGAGCGCGTTGACCGAACGGTCGAACGGGGGCGGGGCGTCGACGAACAATGGGTCTTTCTCGGTCTTGAGCGGCGGGTCGCCGGGCGCGTACAGGAAGGCGACGCTCTGGGCGATCACCCGTCGCGCGCCGGAGTCGCGGGCCGCGGCGACGATGTTGGCGGTCCCCTCGACCCTCACCCTGTCGTTGGCCGCGAAGTCGCGGTCGGCCCGCCGCGGGTTGATCGCCCGGGGAAGGTCGGTCAGATGGTGGATCACCGTCTCGGGCCGCGCCGCGGCCATCGCGCGGGTAACGGCCTCGGCGTCGAGCGCGTCGCAGACCACCGGGTTGGCCCCGCGCTCGCGCAGCGCGCCGGCCTTGTCGGGCGTGCGCGTCATCGCCGTGACCTCGTGCCCCTCGCGCACCAGCCGCGGGACGAGCGGCCCGCCGATTACCCCGCTCGCACCGGCGAGGAAGACCCTCACTGCACCCTCAGTCGACGAAGACCGGCGTCCCGACCTGGAGCCAGTTGTAGATCTGCGTCGCCTGGGGGATCGGGACGCGGATGCAGCCGTGGCTGGCCGGACTCGTCGGCACCGAGTGGTAGCCGTGGATGGCCTCGCCCGCGTGGTAGTAGCTCGAGTAGTACATGCCGAGTGAGTTGAAGCCCGGGTCCTGGCGGTAGACCTGGTAGCCGCCCGGGTCGGACGGCGTCGCGAGCGCGCCGCTCGAGATGTGGTAGGTCAGCTGGGGCTTGTCGCCATCGGCGAGCACCAGCACCTGCTTCGCGAGGCTGATCTCGGCGTGGCGCCCGGCGCCCGGATGCTGGACCTCGTAGGCGCCCTTGCCCTCGGCGAGTGTCTTGAAGATCTGAGAGGTCGCGCTCTCGATGCGCGCCATCCCGTGCACCTTGCGAAACGCGAGCACACCCCAGGCGGTGAACTGCGTGTACTTGCTGCCGTGCGAGGTCGCGTAGCCCTGCTTGGCGAGCAGGTTGTTGAAGACCGCGACGTCGTGGCCGCCGTCGCCCTTGTGCAGGGACGGGTAGCGGATCGAGAAGCTCTTCGACTCGGCCGACCCGGCGCCCAGCTCCGCGGTGCCCGCGAACGCCGCCGCGGCGCGGTAGGCGCCCGGTTCGACCAGCTCCGGGCTCTTGAGCCGGAACTCGCCGGCACCGTTCTTGCCCTGCTTGACCTGGACGACCTGCTGCTTGACCGCGTCGTCGCCGCGCGACAGCGTGACCTCGACGTTCTCCCCGGCCGCGAAGGGCGTGATCGTGCCGGCAACCCTCACCCTGTGGCCGACGACGACGCGCCCCTTCTTGACGCCGTCGACGTGGACCTCGAGTTGAGCGTTCTGGGCCGGCGGCGGCTCGGCCGACGGTGGACCGGGGGACGGCTGGCCGGGAAGCTGCGCCGCCGCGCCGTTCGCGGCGGCGGCGCACACCACGGCCGTCGCCGCGGCCGTCAAGACGATCAACGGTGCCCCCCTGAGGTTCATGGTCGCGGCATTCTGGCACACCGGTCCCGTGCGCCAACCGGCCCGGCGGGCCACCGGGACTCAGGGCAGAAGGCGGTTGCGAAGCGCGCGCACCGGGATCACGAACAGCACGATGCTGACGGTGGCGAGCCATGCCAGGTGGACCAGGACGTCGAGCCCCGGACCCGTGGCGAGCCCGCGCGTGACCTCGACCAGGTGATAGAGCGGCGTGAACCAGGCCGCCACCTCGACCCAGCCGGGGAGCCGCTCGAAGGGGAAGAAGATCCCCGAGAACAGGAACATCGGGGTGATCCCGAGCGTGAAGTAGTAGCTGTAGAGGTCGATCTTCGGGATCAGGGACGTAAACGTGTAGCCCAGCACGGAGAAGCACAGGCCGCCGAGGAAGGCGGCCGCCGGGATCGTGAGCGCCCACCACGAGTCGACGAGCCCGAACGCGGTGACGATCGCCAGGAAGCTGGTGCCGTAGATGGCGGAGCGCGTCGCGCCCCAGGCGATGTCGCCGGCCGCGAGGTCCTGGATCTCGACCGGAGTGGCGAGGATCGCGTCATACAGGCGGTTCTCGTTCATCTTCAGATAGACGTTGTAGGTCGTCTCGAACGAGGCGGCCCACATCGCCGCCGACGCGATCAGGCCCGGAGCGATGAAGTCCTTGTAGGGGATCCCGTTGACCGTCGCGACGTAGGTTCCGAGCCCGAAGCCGAGCGCGACGAGGTAGAACAGCGGATCGAGGAACTGGGGCAGCAGCGCGCCGCGCCACACCTTCGAGAAGACCAGCGCGTTTCGCCGCCAAACCCTTGCCGCGTGGCGCGGCGAGGGGACGAGATCGCGCAAGGGAACGCGCTTGCCGAGCCCCGTATAGCCACGCTCCGCCATCGCGCTCACGGCGTCACCTCGAGTCCGGCCGGGAGGATCGATCGGCGTCGGGAAGGCCGTCCGCGCTGAGCAGCAGGACGACCGGCAGGGCGACGGTCACCGCGAGCAGCGTCACGTTGACCACGTTGTCGGCGGTATCGAGGGCATCGAGCGCGGTCAGGTGCCAGACGGCGTGGGGGACCGACCACGCGAGGAACCCGATCATCGCCACCTGAACGACGCGGCGCTCGAGCCAGATCGCGGCGATGACCGCAATCGCCCCCGCCGCCAGGATGCCCGCCCCGGCATCGACCGCGAAGTGCTCGTTGTAGGGGCCGAAGGCCGGCAGCCAGTGGCTCCCCGTGCCCGGGAAGGTGTCGTACCAGCGCCGGGGGACGATCACCGCCCACAAGCCGACTCCCAGCTGGGGAACTCCGAGGACGAGCAGCGCGAGCCGTCGCCAGTCGGTTGCGGTCATCGCCCCGTCACTCCCTGAGCGAGCGTCCGGTGAGGCGCAGGAAGACGTCCTCGAGCGTCGCCCGGCGCACCCACGCCGAGTCGTGCGGGAATCGCTGCGCGTCGATCTCGGCCAGCAAGGCCTCGGCGTCGGAGGCGAACAGCATCAGCGTGTCCTCGGCCAGCTCATGGCCGTCGAGGCGACCGTCGAGCGCCGCCACGAGCGCGTCGGGGTTGCAGTCGGCCGCGAGCTTGAGCTCGAGGACCTCGCGCCCCACGTGCTCGACGACGAGCGCTTGCGGCTCACCCTCGGCGACGATCTCGCCCTCGTCCATGATCACCAGGCGGTCGCACAGCCGCGCCGCCTCCTCCATGTAATGCGTGGTCAGAAGCAGGGTGACGCCGCGACGCTTCAAGCGGTCGAGCGCCCCCCACACGGCGAGCCGCGCCTGCGGGTCGAGCCCCGTCGTCGGCTCGTCGAGGACCACGAGCTCGGGGTCGTTGATCAGCGCCCGCGCGACGAGCAGCCGGCGTCGCATGCCGCCCGAAAGCCCCCACACCCGCTCTTCGGCCCGCCCGTCGAGCAGTGTGAAGGCGAGCAGCTCCGCGGCGCGCTCCGCGGCCGCGCCGGGCTCGATCCCGAAGTAACCCGCGTGGACGAGCAGGTTCTCGCGAACGGAGAGCTCGCCGTCGAGGTTGGTCTCCTGGGGCACGACCCCGAGGTGCTGCTTGATCTGCCTCCGCTCGCGCGTCGCGTCGCGGCCGAGCACGACGAGCTCGCCGGCATCGATCGACGCGAGCCCGTAGACCATCTTCATCGTCGTCGTCTTGCCGGCCCCGTTGGGGCCGAGGAAGCCGAAACAGATCCCGGGTTCGACCACGAAGTCGATCCCGCTCACCGCGGTGCGGCCGCCATAGCGCTTCGTCAGCGCGCTGGCGATCACGGCGGGGGGCGTCGCGTCCGGCATGCCGATCGCTGAATCAGTCATCTAGGTCGCGGTTATCACCGTGAAGGCGATCGCGTTGTTGATCATGTGCAGGACGATCGGCGGCCCCAGCGAGCCCGTGTACTCGTAGAGCCACGCGAACAGCAGCCCGAGCACCATCAACGGCGGAACGACCGAAAAATCGCCCGAGGAGAGGTGCAGGAGGCCGAACACGAAGGCCGAGATCGCCGCGGCGGGCCACAGCGACAGCCGCGTCCTCAGCGCGCCGAACATGAAGCCGCGAAAGAAGATCTCCTCCGAGATGGGGGCGAAGACGACGATCAGCAGGCCTGCCGCGATCGCCGCGAGGGTGCTCTCGTCGATGCCGAGGTCGGTTGTGATGTCCTGCTGCTCGGGCTGGATGAACGGGGCATAGAACGTGCCCACGAAGCCGATGTATCCGCCGTACGCGGCAACCGCCAGCCCCAGGCCCGAGAGCCGGAAGCGACGCAGCCCCAGGCGCTCGAGCGGCTCGCCGGCGGCGCCCGGCGCGGCGAAGGCGATCGCGACCCCGATCAGGACGATGGCGAGCATGGCCTGGTCGACGAGCGTGGCGACCTCGCTCTCGCCGTCGGGATCGAAGGCGAAGACGATCCCGGTGAGCACGATCAGCGCGACCACCACGACGGGGATCGCGATCAGAAGCTGGGTGAGTGTCCAGCTCGGGGACGGGATCCCGACCCCCTCCTCCCGGCTCGGCGTTCGCGGTCCCGGGTCGCCGGGAGTCAGTGGCGGCGAGGATCCGGGCCCAGGTGGTGGAGGAGGCGCGGGCAGCGGTGGTGGAGGAGGGGGCGGGTATGCGGGCGGTTCGTAAGCCGCCGGCGGTGGAGGCGGCGGCGGCGCCATGGTCGGCGGGGGAGGCGGCGCAGCGGACACCGGCGCTCGCTCCGGCTGCGTGCTGATCACGACGGTGTGGGCCAAGCGGTCGCCGAGGCGCTGGCGGCGCTCGGAGGTCGCGATCAGCAATGGCCCGATCAGCAGCAGGTCGACGATTCGCAGCAGGTTGCGGATCGCGGCCGCATTCCAGCCCGGCCGCTCGCCGGACTCGGTCGTGACCCGCATGCCGAGCGCGCTCTTGCCGACCGTCTGTCCCCAGCGCCACTCGGCGAACGCGAAGTAGTTGAACCACAGGGTGAGCAGCGCCAGGAACAGCAGCGCGGCGGCGTCGCTGTCGATGGCCGGTCCGGGGATCGCGCTCGCGATCCACAGCAGCGCGACCAGCCACACGGCATTGTCGAGCAGCATCGCGGCGAGACGCCGCCACACGCCCTCGTAGCGCGGAGCCGCTCCACCGGTCGGCGGAGCGGCCGTGGCTGTCGGCGATGAGGTCAAGGTTCCAGATGGTCCTCGATCTCGGTCAGCGAGGCGATGTCCCCGCCGCCCGCACGATCGAGCAGCAGGGCCCTGATGCCCGCCGCCCGCGCGGCGGCGACGTCCTCCTCCGCGGTGTCTCCGACGTGCAGCGCCTCGTCGGGATCGCAGCCCGCGAGCTCGAGCGCGGGGCGGAATATCGCCGGGTCGGGCTTGCGCGCGCCCGCTCCCGCCGACGTCACCGAGCCGTCGAAGTGATCGTGTAGGCCCGTGCGTTCCAGCACATCCGGCAGCGCGCAGTCCCAATTCGAGACGCAGACAAGCTTCAGTCCACGGGCTCGCAGTGCCTCGAGCGCCGGGACCGCGTCGGGAAACGGTCGGAAGTGGATCGCCCGCATCAGGACTTCGACGTCAACGGGCCGGCCCAGTGTCTCCGAGAGGACGGCCGCGGAGCGCTCCCGCAGCTCCGCGAGCGACGAGGCGTCGCGGCCCTCGTGGCTGTGGTCGCGGTAGTACGCCATCTCGGCGCGGACCGCGGCGATCAGGCGCTCCTCGGGTATGTCGTCGCCGAGCGCTCGGCGCAGGCTCGGCCACGGCGGCTCGAGCTCGAGCAGTGTGCCGAGGGCGTCGAGGAAGACGGCGCGGCTCGTGGACATCCCGATCAATTCTGAGGAACTAGTGTCCTCGGCATCGAGGAGACCTTCTGGGACAAGAACGGAGACGTAATCTCAGCGGCGATCACGATGGCGATCGCGTTCGCCATCGCGGTCGCGGTCGATCGGCTGGTCCTCGCCCGCGCCCGGCACGTCGCCGAGCGGATCGGCGACCGCGCCGTCTCGCGCGGGGCCCAGACGCGGCTTCAGCTCGTTCGGCGCCTCGTCTTCCTGGTCATCCTCGTGATCGGCGCCGCGCTGGCCCTGAGCCAGTTCGCGAAGCTCGAAAAGCTCGCCGCCGGAATCCTCGCCTCGAGCGCGGTGCTCGGGCTGGTGCTCGGCTTCGCGGCGCGACAGACGATCGGCAACCTCGTCGCCGGCATCATGCTCGCGATCGCGCAGCCGATCCGGATCGGCGACCGGATCACGTTCGAGGACCAGACGGGGCGCGTCGACGACATCACGCTCTCCTATACGTACATCGACCCGGGGGACGGCCGCCTGATGGTGGTGCCCAACGAGCGACTCGCCGCGGGCGTCGTGTTCAACCATTCGACGGGCGACCAGTCGGCGCCGGTCGCCGCATCGGTGTGGCTGCCGACCGACATCGACCTCGACCGGGCCCGCCGCGCGCTCGACGCCGCGGGAGCCGAGCGGGTGACCGTCGAGGAGGTCACTCCCGAGGGTGTGCGGGTCGAGCTGCGGACCACTCCCGAGTCGGCGCGGACTCGGGTCGGGGGAGAGGAGGCGGCGCTGCGAGAGCGCGCCCTCGGCGCGCTGCGCGAGGCCGGCCTGCTGCGGGACGAATCCGCCTGACGCCTTGGTGCGGGCCTGCCCCTCGGGCCGCCTGGCTACCCTTACGGATCAGATGACGCAGCGGGCGCGCAGAAGGCACCGCCGCTCCACGAAGAAGCGCAGCAAGATCCTTCTCGGGCTCGGGGTTGTCGCGGCGATGATCGCGATCCCTGTCCTGAGCGTGGGTATCTGGGCGCTCGACGTGGCGGCAGAGGCACCCCCGATCGACGAGCTAAAGCCGATCGACAAGGGGGAGAACTCCCAGATCTTCGCCGCGGACGGAACGCGGCTCGGCTTCATCCGCTCCGATGAGAGCCGCACCCCGATCCCGCTCGCGGACATCCCGGAGACGATGCAGGAGGCGACCGTCGCGATCGAGGACGAGCGCTTCTACGAGCACAGCGGGGTCGACCCCAACGCGATCTTCCGTGCGTTGATCGAGAACATCGAGGCCGGCGAGACCGTCCAGGGAGGCTCGACGATCACCCAGCAGCTCGTTCGCAACCTCTACATCGCCGACCCCCAGCGCGACCTGGAGCGCAAGATCGTCGAGGCGAAGCTGGCCGAGGAGCTCGAGCAGGAGCACACGAAGGAGTGGATCCTCGAGCAGTACCTCAACACGGCCTCGTACGGCACGCTCGAGGGACGATCGGCGATCGGCGTCGAGGCCGCCGCCCAGACCTACTTCTCCAAGTCCGCCAAGGAGCTGAGCCTCGACGAGGCGGCGCTGCTCGCCGGGCTCCCGCAGTCGCCCTCGGCCTACAACCCCTTCCTCGACCCCAACGCCGCGCTGGCGCGCCGCAACGACGTCCTCGACGCGATGCTCGACCAGGGCTACGTCACCCAGGCCGAGCACGACAAGGCGATCGACGAGGGCCTCGGGTTGGACCGCGGCTACAAGTACACGCGGATCAAGGAGCCCTATTTCTTCGACTACGTCGAGCAGGAGCTGATCGACCGCTACGGGGTCAACACCGTGCGCCAGGGCGGGCTCAAGGTCTACACCTCGATCCGACCCGATCTCCAGCGCGCCGCCCGCCAGGCGATCTACAGCCACGGCTACGCCTCGGACCCGACGGCCGCGGTCGCGTCGATCGACGTCGCCACGGGCCACATCGTCGCGATGGCCTCGTCGCGCAGCTATAACGAGAGCAACTTCAACCTCGCTGCGCAGGGTCATCGGCAGGCCGGCTCGTCGTTCAAGGCCTACGTGCTCGCGACCGCGCTTCGCCAGGGCATCGATCCATATTCGACGACCTACACCTCGCGGCATCTCGACCTCAACCTGCCCGAGTACGGCAACTGGGTCGTCGATACGGCGGAGGGCAGCGAGTGCAACTGCGCGTTGACGATCGCCGACGCCACGCGTGAGTCCGACAACACGGTGTTCGCCCAGCTCGACCTCGACGTCGGGCCCGAGAACGTCGCCGACACCGCCCACGACATGGGAATCGAGAGCCCGCTCGACGGCCTCCCCGCGGAGGGGATCGGCGGGCTTCGGATCGGCGTAACGCCGCTCGAGATGGCGGACGCGTACTCGACGTTGGCGAGGGGCGGGGTGCACCGCGAGGCGAGCGCGATCGTCAAGGTCGACTTTCCGAATGGCGACGTCGACGTCCCGGGCGAGAACAAGGAGGAGCGCGTGTTCTCCGACGGGGTCGCCTATACCGAGACCGACATCCTCAAGACCGTGATCTCGGGCGGCACCGGGACGGCGGCCAACATCGGCTGCCCCGCGGCGGGCAAGACGGGGACGACCGACAGCTTCACCGACGCCTGGTTCGTCGGCTACACGCCCAAGCTCGCGACGGCGGTGTGGGTCGGACACCCCGATGCGCGCTCCACGCTCGGCTACAACGCCTTCGGTGGCACGCTCGCCGCGCCGATCTGGCACGACTACATGGAGGTCGCGAAGGGCGACTACTGCGGCGACTTCCCGGAGCCGACCGACCCGATCGACTACCAGCCGTTCTACGGCAACTACGCGAACGGCGGCGGCGACGTCCAGGACGACTACTCCTCCGGCAGCTCGAGCAGCTACGACACGACGACGACCACGCCGACGACCGGCGACACCGGCGGATACGACCCTCAGTACTACGCGCCGGGCGCGGGTCAGCAGCCGGCTCCGTCGCCGGACGACGACGGCAACTGAGCCGAGAGAGGCCGTGAGCCGAGCGTTTGCCGGCCCCGTGGCGCTGCTGGCGCTCGGTGCGGCGTCGATCCCGCTCGCCGCGCCGGGGCACGAGTTCATACCCGGGGCGGCGGGCGATGCGCCGCGCTGGGTGCTGGGCCCGTTCGGCGAGGGCTTCGGGCTCGACGGGCCGATCTACGGCGTCCTGCTCTACATCGCGTTCCTCGCCTACCTCGGAGTGCTCGCCACCGCGGCACGCCTTCGCGCCCGGCTCGTCTGGGTGTCGATAGCGATCCTCGTCACCGGCTTCGGGCTCGCGGGTCCGCTGCTGTCGCTTGACGTCTTCAGCTACATCACCTACGCCCGGCTCGGGGCCGAGCACGGTCTCAACCCGTACGACTCCGCACCCGCGGACCTGCCCTCCGACCCCGCCGCCTCGCGCGTCGATGACTGGCGCTTCGCGGTCAGCGTCTACGGCCCGGCGTTCACGCTGGCGAGCTATCCGCTCGGCCTGGTCGGCGTGCCGGTCGCGTTGTGGGCATTGAAGGCCGCCTCGGCGCTGGCGGTGCTCGGGATCTGTGCGCTGACGGCCTGGATCGCCGCGGCGCGTGGCGTCCGTCCCACCACCGCGGCCGCGTTCGTAGCGCTCAATCCGCTCGTGCTGGTCCACGTCATCGGCGGGGCGCACAACGACGCCGTGATGATGCTGGTCGTGCTCGCCGGGGTCGCGGCTGCGCTCGCCGCTCGCGGCGGCCTGGCGGGGGTCTCGCTGGTCAGCGGCGCGGCGGTGAAGGTGTCGGGGGCGTTCGCTGCCCCGTTCGCCCTCGTGGGCTCACAGCGACGCGCCAGGATCGTGGCCGGCGGACTCGCGGCCGCGACGCTGATCGGCGTCGCGACGCTGGCGGCGTTCGGCGGTGAGGCCGCCGAGGCACTCGGCCTGGCGGGTGGCAACCAGGCGAAGACCAGCTACTGGAGCATCCCGAGCACCGTTTCGAGATTGACCGGGATCGGAATCGATCCCGTGCGCTTCGCCTTCCTCGCCGGCTTCGCGGCGCTGGTGGTCTGCCTTCTCGTGTGGACGGCGCGAGGCGGCGACTGGGTGCGCGCCGCGGGGTGGGCCGTGCTTGGCCTTCTCGTCGCGACGGCGTGGCTCGTTCCCTGGTACCTGATCTGGGCACTGCCGCTCGCCGCGGTCGCCCGCGACCCGTGGCTGGCGGGCGGCACCCTCGCGCTGTCGGCCTTCCAGCTCCCCAACGGGGTGCCGGGCTAAGCGGTTCAATCCAGGCATGGATAGGCCGCGCATGCGCCCGGGCGGGGAGTTCGAGCTGATCGCGAGGCTCGCCGAGCGGATCGGCGAGTCGGGCGTTTCGGGGAGCGAGCAACTCGTGCTCGGAATCGGAGACGATGCCGCGGTCAGCGTCCCGTCGGGGGCGACCGCGACCTCCGTCGACATGCTGGTGGACGGGGTCCACTTCCGGCGCAGCACAGCGTCTTCCAGGCTCGTGGGACGCAAGGCGCTGTCAGTAGCGCTCTCCGACCTCGCTGCGATGGGAGCCGAGTCAGGGGAAGCGTACGTTGCGATCGGCATCCCCCCCGACCTCGACGAGGCGGGTTGCCTGGAGCTCTACGGGGGGCTTGCGGAGGTCGCGTCGGAAACCGGCACGGCGCTGGCCGGGGGCGACCTCAGCACGTCGCCCGTGCTCGCGATCGCGGTGATGGTGGTCGGCCACGCGCCGTCGCCGGAACGGCTCGTCAGGCGCGCGGGTGCGCGCCCCGGGCACGCTCTCGCGGTCACCGGGGAGCTGGGGGGCGCTGCCGCGGGGCTGCTCGTGCTCGAGCGGCCCGACCTGCGCGAGGCGATCGACGACGCCGCAGCCGAGGCGCTGGTCCAGCGCCAGGTCGACCCGACACCCCGGCTGGCGACCGGCGCCGCACTGGCCGCGGCCGGCGCCGCGGCGATGATCGATCTCAGCGACGGTCTCGGCGCCGACGCCGAGCAGCTCGCGGCGGCCGGCACCGCATGGATGCGAATCGAGCTCGACGCCCTTCCAGTCCAGCAGGGGGTCGGCGAGGTCGCCGCGGCCGCGGGCTTCGACCCGCTCGACCTCGCCGCCGCCGCCGGCGAGGACTACGAGCTGCTTGCCGCGATCCCGCCGGAGCGCGTCAGCCAGGCCGCCGCCGCTGCGACGCAGACCGGGACTCGCCTGACCGTGATCGGCGAGGTGAGTCGGGGTGAGGGAGTCGAGCTACGCGGGCCTGACGGGGGCCGCCGTCCTGTCCGCGGCTTCGACCATCTCGACGCTCGATGAGCGTATGCAGCACGCGCTCCACCTCGGCGAGCTTGCGCGCGATCGTTCCGGCGACGCGCTCAGCATCGACCACGTAGCAGCCCGCGGCGATGCTCTGGCGCAGCTCAACGAGGTCTGGACTGGCGTTCATCTTTGCCTCCGGGAAAAGGGGACTCTCGGCTTCCGTTCCGAGCTCCAGTCCCCTTGATCGTCATCTCGCCCCTTTTTCGTTAGCTCCAGGGCGCGATTGGTCACGAGATCTGTCCAAGTTGGCCAGTCAGCCGACCGCGGCGATGCGCCCTTACCGCCTGCCGCTGACCGCGATTCGCGGTGAGCCCGGTGCCCCCTCGGGGGCGAGGCTGGCGGCGATCAGGCTGACGAGCGCCCCGGCAATCAGGCACAACAGGACGGCGCCCTGAAACGAGATCTGCCCGCCTGTGACCATGAGCAGTAGCTGCCACGGGACGGTGAGCCCGACGTCGAGCCGGGCGGCAAGATCGGCGACCACGATCAGCGGCAGCACGAGCGCACCGCCCAGCGCCACGATGATCCCGGCGCGGCGCACCGGGCCGGCCGGACGGGTCGCCGCGAGCCACACGTGGGTAGCGGGAACGAAGAACAGCGACAGGTAGGGATTGACCAGCCACAGCGCGGCGACGCAAGCGCACAGGACCACGCCGGCCGCGGCCGCGAGTCCCTCTCGTGCCGCGCCGCGCGGAACGCGAAGCGGCCTGATCGTCTCCCAGACGAGCACCAGCACGACGACCAGGCACACCAGGACGATCGCCGCCCGCCATCCGACTTCGAAGCGCCCGGGATCGAACGGGTAGTCGGGGCTGGGCGCGAGGCCGGTGAAAGCGAGCAGGTAGGCGAACACGAGCGCCACGGCGAAGGGCAGCGCGCGACTGATCACCCAAACGAGGTCGCGGGGTCGTCCCTCGCCGCGGCGCCACGCCCGGGCCACCGCGTCGACTGCGGCGAGCGCCGCAGGCAGCACGAGGGCGATCGCAAGCAGTGCCACGGACCAACCGGGAATCAGGTTTCCCGAGAAGGTCACGTAGGCTGCGGGCCCGTGCTCGAGCGGTGCGGTTGCGGCGTCGAGGGTCACGATCAGAGACAGCGCGGCGCGCCCGTAGTCCCCCAGCGTGGTGACCGACAGCGAGTCGGCGTCGTCCTGCGACGGGGGAGGGGGTCGCTCGCCCGCGGAGGTGATACCCACGGTGTCGACCCCGTCGGGGATCAGGACGCTTTGCTCGCCCAACCCGCTCGGCAGGGCGAGACGAAGCAGGCCACTGAGCAGCCCCTCGCCACCGGCGGATTGCTCGGTCTGCTCGGTGACCACGCGCTCCGCCGTCCGGGTGAGCTGGATCGAGGTGCTCTCGTCCCCGCTCGACCAGGGAAGCACGTGCGGGGGCTCGGGCTCGCGGGCGCCCGGCGCCTGGATCACGAGCGCGGCGTCGACCTGATCGAGCTCCGGGTAGTGCTCTGCGAACTCGCGCACACCCTGAGCCCCGTCAGTGCCGCCGCTCGTCGAGACGATCACGAGGGTCTTGGAGTGGCGCGCACCGCCGAGGCTCTCGGCGATCTCGATCAGGGCGCCCGTCGCGGCGGCGCTCGACGCCAGCCCCACCCCCTCGGCCGAGTCGCGGCTGGCGAGCACCACCACCTGCCGCTGCGACTCGCCCGGAAGCACGAGGATCACGTTGCGAAGATCGACCTCGTCACCGTCGAAGCTGCCCTGGAACGGCTGCTCGGAGAGCTCACCTCCCTCGATCGCGGCGAAGCGCCGGGTCACGAAGTCCGCTGCCGCCGCGTCGCCCTCCGAGCCGGGCTCCCGATTGGGGGCGGCATCCACGATCTGCTGCGCGGCGTGCGCCGCCGGCCCGGTCTCGAATCCGGCCGGCGAGATCGGAGCTTCGAGGGGCTCGGGCAGCGGCTGGACCGAGAACATCACGACGACGAGAGCGACGAGGGCGGGCAGGAAGCCGGCGCGATAGATCCGCGGGTCGATCACGAGTGCTCCCCGTCGTGACTCAGGTCGCGCTTGGGCGAGCGAGAATCAAGCATGGCTAGGACGCAGGGAGCCCGCATGGCAGCGCCATGTGGGCGACTGAGGACGACGCCAGGCGCCGATTCGCAGCCGCCCAAGCGTGGCGGGAGTCGCGGCGGTGAGCACCCTGCAAGCCTTCCAGCTTTGGCCACCGCGCTCGTCCTTTCGCCGCCGTTGGGGGCGGCGACTACCCTTCCGGCATGGCCGGCACGTCGGCTCGGATCCTGCTCGTGGACGACGAGCAGGCGATCCAGAAGCTGCTCACCTACCCGCTTCGGAAGGAGGGCTACGAGGTCGTGCCGGCCCACGACGGTCGCGAGGCGCTCGACCAGTTCGCGGCGCAGCGATTCGACCTCGTGGTGCTGGACATCATGCTGCCGAAGCTCGACGGGATCGAGGTCTGCAGACGGCTTCGCAGCCGCAGCCAGGTGCCGATCATCATGCTCACCGCAAAGGACGACGAGATCGACAAGGTGCTCGGCCTCGAGATGGGCGCCGACGACTACATCACCAAGCCGTTCTCGGTGCGTGAGTTTCGAAGCCGGGTAAAGGCCGCGCTGCGCAGAGCCGAGATGCTGCGCACCCGGCCCCCCGCGGGCGAGCCGATCGTATCCGGCGAGCTGCGCATCGACTTCGAGCGGCGCGCCGTGACGGCCCGCGGCAGCCCCGTCCGGCTCACGTACGTCGAGTTCGAGATCCTCGCGGCGCTGGCCGCCAACCCGGGCCGCGTGTACACCCGCGACGTGCTGCTCGAGCACGTGTGGGGCGACTCCAGCTACAGGGATCCGCGAACCGTCGACGTCCACATCCGGCATCTGCGCGAGAAGCTCGAGCGCGACGCCAGCGAGCCCGAGTACCTGCTCACCGTGCGGGGGGTCGGCTACCGCTTCCGCGACGGAGAAGCCTGAGGTGGCGTCGGCGCCGGCAGCCCGAAGCGGGCGGCGAGCGGCGCTTCGCCGCCTGCCGCTGAACAGCGTTCGCAACCGGTTGGTGCTGCTGTTCTTCGCGATCACCGTGGCGGCCGTGGGATTCGTATACCTCTACGTCGTCCCTCAGCTGCGCTCCAGCCTCACCGCGGAGAAGCTTCACCGGCTGGAGGCCGCCGCGGCCGACCAGGGACCCCGGATGGCCCGGGCCATGGAGCACGGGATCTCACAGGGCCGGCTGAGGCGGTTGGTCCGCGACGTCGCCCAGCAGACCGAGTCGCGGGTGACCCTGATCGGGATCCGCCCCGACAGCTCCCAGCCGGCGTTCGTGGTCAGCGACTCCGAGTTTGAGCGCGACGCGGTCCAGCCCCGCTACGTCGCCGCGGCGAACACCGCGAACACGGGCATGGCGAGCTCCGCCGTCGAGCTCGTCGGCGGGCAGCGGGTCGGCCAGACCGCGATCCCGCTCTCTGCCCGCGGCGAAGCGCGGTGGGTGGCGGTGCTCTCCGACTCGCTCGAGGAGGTCGACGACAACGTGGCGTTGATCCGGCGCCAGATCCTGATCGCCGGCGCGATCGCCATCGCCTGCGCGCTGCTTGCCGGCTACCTCGCCGCCCGGGCTCACTCCCGCCGCCTGCGGCGCCTCGAGGAGGCGGCCGACCAGATCGCGGGGGGCAACTTCTCGGTTCCCATCCCGGTCACGTCATCGGACGAGGTCGGACAGCTCGCGATGACCTTCAACGAGATGCAGCAGAGGCTCGCCCGCCTGGACAGCGCGCGCAAGGAGTTCATCGCCAACGCGTCGCATGAGCTGCGCACCCCGATCTTCTCGCTCGGCGGGTTCGTAGAGCTGCTCGAGCACGAGGAGCCCGACGAGGCCTCGCGCGACGAGTTCGTGCGCACGATGCGCGAGCAGGTGGAGCGCCTCACCAAGCTCACCGCGGACCTGCTCGACCTCTCCAAGCTCGATGCCGATGCGATCGAGATCAAGGCGGAGCCCGTGCAGCTCGGCACGCTCGGCGAGCAGGTCGGGTCCGAGTTCCGGCCCCTCGCCGATCGCCACGGCTCGCGGCTCGACGTCAATGCCGAGCGTGACGGGGCGGTGGCGCTCGCGGACCCGGATCGGGTGGCTCAGATCATGCGTATCCTGCTCGACAACGCTCTCACCCACACGCCGGAGGGAACAGCGATCACAGTGACCACGAGATCCCTGGACGGGACGGCGGAGCTGATCATCAGCGACGACGGCCCCGGAATTGACCCCCGCTCGCGCGGGCGCGTGTTCGAGCGCTTCTACACGGGCGACTCGGTCGGCGGCTCGGGACTGGGTCTGGCGATCGCGCGCGAGCTCGCGCGCCGCATGGACGGCGAGCTCGCCGTCTCCTCGCGCCGCGGTCGGACCGACTTCGTGCTCGAGCTCCCGGCCTTCGCGCCGCCGCCGTCGGCCGGACAGTCGTCCTCCTCGAGGGTGACCGCATGAGCGGCGCATCGGCGGGGGCGGGGGTTCGGCTCCGTTGCGCGATGGCCGTGACCACGGTGCTCGCGTCCGGCGGGCTCGCTGCCTGCAACAGCGACGGCCAGGACGTGACGACCACGACCACGACGATGAACGGTCATGCGGCCGTGGTCCCCGCGAACGGCGGCTTCGATGCACGCCAGGTCTACGAGGAGGCGGCGCCCGGGGTCGTGACGATCCGTTCGGTCTTCGGCGGGTCCAGCGCGGCCGGCATCCTCGGCGGCGGACGTGCCGCCGGCCAGGGCTCCGGGTTCGTGATCAGCTCCGAGGGCGAGATCGTCACCAACGCGCACGTGGTCACGGACGCCGCCGCGGGCGGCGGCGGCGACATCAATCCCGCGAAGGAGGTCTATGTCGAGTTCCCCGATCGCGATCAGGTCCAGGCGGAGGTGCTCGGATTCGACCCGTTCGCCGACGTGGCGCTGCTCAAGGTGGACCCCGACGGCCTCAGCATCCACCCCCTGGAGCTGGGGTCCTCGAGCGAGATCGAGGTCGGGCAGCCCGTCGCCGCGATCGGCAGCCCGTTCGGCGAGGAGAACTCGCTGTCGGTCGGCGTCATATCGGCGAGCGGCCGCTCGGTCGAGTCGCTGACCGACTTTCAGATCGACGACGCGATCCAGACCGACGCTGCCATCAACCCCGGCAACTCGGGCGGGCCGCTGCTCGACTCCGAGGCTCGGGTGCTGGGGATCAACCAGCAGATCCGCACCGCCTCGGGAGCCGATGAGGGGGTCGGGTTCGCGGTGCCGGTCGACCTCGTCGAGCGGTCGATCGAGCAGCTTCGCGATCAGGGCGAGGCCCACTACGCGTACATAGGCGTGACGACCCAGGGGCTGTACCCGCAGCTCGCCGACCGACTCGACATCGACGCGGACCACGGCGCGCTGATCGCCGAGGTCGTGCCGGGAAGCCCGGCCGACGAGGCGGGGCTCGAGGGCGGCGATCAGGAGATCCGCTTCCAGGGCGCGCAGGTCACGGTGGGGGGCGACGTCATCGTCTCGGTCGACGGCAGGGAGCTCGTCGAGGAGGCGGACCTGGCGCGCTACATCTCGGAGAAGCAGCCCGGTGACAGCGTGACCCTCGAGGTCGTCAGGGACGGCGACACCCAGGATGTCGACGTGACCCTCGGCGAGCGCCCACTGCAGACCCCCAAGTAGGGAGGGCCAGTGGATCGCAAGGACCTGGCGGGGCTGGCCGGGGAGCTCGGCCTCGCGCTGCGCGACGAGGTGCTGCCGGCGCTGGGGCGCCCCGAGGGTCGCGCGCACGTCAGCGGGGCCGCGCAGGGATCCGCCGGAGGCGACGTGACCTTCGCGATCGACGAGCGCGCGGAGTCGTTTCTCGAGCGCTTCCTCGCCCGGCGGGCGCCCGACGTCGCCTTCTACTCCGAGGACAGAGGGATGGTCGTTCCGGGCTCCGAGCCGGCCTGGGTGCTGGTGGTCGACCCGATCGACGGAACCCGGCCCGCAATGGCCGGTCTCGAGTCCGCGTGCGTCTCGGTCGCAGCGGCCCCGCTCGATGGCGAGCCCCGGATACGCGACGTCGAGGTGGCGTGCGTCGTCGAGATCAAGTCCGGGATCGCGTTTCGCGCCGAGCGCGGTGCAGGGGTCGAGCCCGCCCCTCGCCTGTCGGCCAACCGCGACATGCGTCGGATGTTCTGGGCGTACGGGCTGCGGGGGCGCCCCGTGCGCGCAATCGCGGAGGTCCTCGGCGAGGTGATCGACGCGTCGTCCGTCGGCGGAGCCACGTTCGACCTCGGTTCGGCGTGCTTCGCCATGACGCGGATCGCGACGGGACAGCTCGACGCATACATCGAGCCCGGCCCAAGAATCGTCGCCGACGTGCCGGGGATGCGAGAGGAGTTCGAGCGCGTCGGCGGCGGCGCCGTGCTCAACAACTCCCCCTATGACCTCGCCGCCGCGGTCCTCTGCCTCGAGGAGGCGGGGGCGGTAGTCAGCGACGCCTACGGGCGCCCGCTTGGAGAGCGCTCGCTGCTCGGCTCGGGCGCCGACTTCCAGATCTCGTGCGTGGCCGCGGCGAACCGCGACCTCCACGCGGCGATAGTCGAAGCCATCGACAGCGGCATCGACCGGCTGGCCCAGGTGCGATGATCGGGCTGCCTGGCAGCGGACTGTCCGTCGGAGCGCCCTGAATGATCTAGCCTGACGCAGTGCTCCAAGAGGTAAGCCTGGGACAGCGGTCGCTTGCCGACTACACCCACCTCGTCGGGCGAGGGCTCGTAGAGCAGATCAGGGAGATGGCGACCCCGCTGCGTGGGGCCCGCGTCCTGCACGTCAGCGCGACCGCCTTCGGCGGCGGGGTCTCCGAGATCCTCTACACGCTGGTGCCGCTGATGCGCGACGTCGGGCTCGACGCCCACTGGCACGTGATCCTGGGCCGCGAGGAGTTCTTCAACGTCACCAAGTTGATGCACAACTCGCTCCAGGGCGACGAGCAGAGCCTCACGGAGCAGCAGTGGGAGGTGTTCTTCGGCTACAACGCGATGAACGCCCGCGGCCTCGAGAGCGACTGGGACGCGATCATCATCCACGACCCCCAGCCGACCGCGGTGCGACAGAACGCCCCGGACCGCGCCAAGCGCTGGATCTGGCGCTGCCACATCGATCTCTCGACACCGAACGCGGCGACGCTGTCGCGGCTGCTGCCCATGATCGAGGGCTACGACGCCAGCCTCTGGCACATGGAGCAGTACGTGCCCGCCGGGGTCAATTCCGGCGTCCACATCGTCCCGCCGGCGATCGACCCCCTGTCACCGAAGAACATGGCGCTGTCGCCGGAGGACGCCGCGTTCGTCTGCAACCAGTTCGGCATCGACGTCGATCGCCCGCTGATCTGCCAGGTGTCGCGCTTCGACCCGTGGAAGGACCCGATCGGGGTGATCGACGCCTACCGGTTGGTCAAGGAGCAGCTCCCCGAGGTTCAGCTGGCGCTGGTCGGCTCGATGGCGACCGACGACCCCGAGGGCTGGGAGTTCTTCCACAGGACGTATCGCTACGCGGGCGGCGATCCCGACATCAAGATCCTCAACAACCTCAACAACGTCGGCGCGATCGAGGTCAACGCCTTCCAGTCGCAGGCCGACGTCGTCGTCCAGAAGTCGATTCGCGAGGGGTTCGGGCTCACGGTCACGGAGGCGCTGTGGAAGGGCAGGCCGACCGTCGCCGGGAACGTCGGCGGGATCCCGCTTCAGATCACCGACGGGCTGACGGGCTACCTCGTCTCGTCGCCCGAGGAGGCGGCGCGGCGCTGCGGCGAGATCCTCTCCGATCCGGAGCTCGGCAAGCGGCTGGCACGCGCCGGGAAGGAGCACGCACGCGAGCACTTCCTGACCCCGCGGCTGCTGCGCGACTGGCTGGGGCTGTTCGGCGATCTCGACCTCGCATCCGAGCTGCCCGCAGCGAGGGCCGTGGAAGAGGTGTGATGGAGGCTTCCGACCCCCGGCTGGTGATCGTCTCCAACCGCGGGCCCGCCCAGTTCGAGCTCGACGAGGCAGGCGAGCGGGTCGTGACCCGAGGCGGGGGCGGGCTGGTGACCGCGCTGAGCGGGCTGGTCTCGCACCGCAGCGCGCTGTGGATCGCCTCGGCGATGACCGACGAGGACGTCGCCGTCAGCTCCGAGGCGGGCGGGCCGGTGCGGATCTCGATCGGCGGGATCGATTACGAGGTCCTGCTCGTCGAGAGCGATGCGGACGCCTACGACGCTTTCTACAACGTGATCGCGAACCCGATCCTGTGGTTCATCCAGCACTACCTCTGGGACCTCTCCAACGCGCCCGACATCCGGCGCGAGGAGATGGACGCCTGGGAGTACGGGTACAAGGTCGTCAACGCGGACCTCGCGAACGCGGTGCTGCGTCAGATCGAGGGCATCGACAACCCGCTGGTGCTGCTCCACGACTACCACGTCTACACGGCCCCCGGGGTGATCCGCGCCGCCCGCCCCGACGCCTTCCTGCACCACTTCGTCCACATCCCGTGGTCGCAGTCCGACAGCTGGCGCATCCTGCCGGGGAGCTGGCGCGAGGAGATCTACCGCGGGTTGCTGGCGAACGACATCATCGGCTTTCACACCAACTCGTCGTGCCGCAACTTCCTCGCCTGCTGCCAGGAGCTGCTGGAGCTCGAGGTGGACTACGAGCGCCGCCTGGTGGTGCAGGATGGGCGCGAGACCTGGGTTCGCGCCTATCCGCTGGCGATCGACGCCGGGCGGCTTCGCGACGCCGCCGCCTCCGACGCGGTCGCCGACTACGAGCAGGAGGTCCTGGCGCGGCGCCGCGACTGTCTGATCCTGCGAGTGGACCGCGCCGACCTGTCGAAGAACGTCCTGCGCGGCTTCACGGCGTTCGACGTCTTCCTCGACCAGCACCCGGAGTTCCGCGAGCGCGTGACGTTCGTCGCCCACCTTCAGCCCTCGCGCCAGGACGTGCCGCAGTACCAGGAGTACCTCGAGCGCATCGAGGCGCTGGTGGCCGTCGTCAACCACCGCCACGGGACCACCGACTGGATGCCGATCGACCTGCGGATCTACGACAACTTCTACGAGGCCGTGGCGCGCTACAAGCACTACGACCTGCTGATCGTCAACCCGATCTTCGACGGCATGAACCTCGTCGCCAAGGAGGCGCCGGCGGTCAACACGCGCGATGGCGTCGTGCTGCTGTCCGAGAACACCGGCGCCCACGAGGAGCTCGGGGACTGCAGCCTGACCGTCAACCCGTTCGACATCCAGGAGCAGGCGGACACGATCTATCGCGCGCTGACGATGGACGACGAGGAGCGCCGCCTGCGCGCCGAGCGACTGCGCGTGATCGTCGATGCCCGCGACCCCGGAGACTGGGTCGACGAGCAGCTCGCCGACATCCGGGCGAAGCAGGGCGGGCGCGAGCGGGTGGGGTGATGGGGCGGCGGGGTGGCGCCCGGTCGGCCGTGTTGCTGTGCCTCGGCGCGGTTGTGGGCAGCTGGTCGCTTGCCCCGACAAGTGCCGGCGCGGCCACGCAGCTCGGCCAGCTCGCGCCTTCGCCCACCAACTGCCCCGGCGACACCGACTACGTCCAGGTGTCGGCCAACTCTGGCACGCCATACGAGGTGCCGAGCGCGGGGGTGATCACCTCGTGGAGCCATCAGGCTCGCCCGACGCCGGCGAGCTCCGGTCGGCTTCAGGTCTGGAGGCCGGCGGGAGGCACGAGCTTCACCCTCGTCGGCCGCAGTGAGCTGACGCCGTTCACCGCCGGGGTGGTGAATCAGTTCGCGATCAGGATCCCGGTGAGGCCGGGCGACCTGCTCGGGTTTCGCGTCGGCCCCGGCGCGACCGGAGCGGCGTGCGAGTTCCCCGGAGGAGCCGGCCTGGGCACGGCGGGCCGGGACGCCGCGGGCTCCAGCGATCCCGCCCCCGGCGAGACCCGAGACCTGCCAACGAGCCCCAGCCTGCTCAACGTCGCCGCGATCCTCGAGCCCGACTGCGACGCCGACGGGTTCGGCGACGAGACCCAGGACCCCTCGGTCGACTGCGCTGCGCCCGAGACCCAGATCACCAAGCACCCCAAGGACAAGGTGCGAACGAGGAAGAAGCGGGCCAAGGCGACCTTCGAGTTCTCTTCGTCGGAGGCCAACGTGAGCTTCGAGTGCTCGCTCGACGGCCAGCCGTTCGTACCCTGCACCTCCCCGGACACCGTGAAGGTAAAGAAGGGAAAGCACACCTTCTCGGTGAGGGCCCGCGACACCGCCGGAAACGTCGACGCCACGCCGGCGTCAGACGACTGGAAGGTCAAGAAGAAGAAATAGGCGACTGTCGGCGGCTGTCCTGCTTAGGCCCCGGTATGCGAGGCGAATGCAGGACAGCGGGTCGATTCATCGTCGCCTAGAGGCCGAACTCGTCGCCCGCGGGATCGGCAGGTGGGGGAGCCGGCGCCGCGGGCGGCGCCGGGGCGGGCGGTGGGTCGAAAGCCGGCGGCGAAGGCGGGCCCGGCGCAGCCGGGGCCTGGGGCGGGCCGGATCCCCCTTGGCTCTCGCCAGCCTTGTGATCGCCGCCAGCTGACGCTTGCCCGCCGCCGGGCTGGCCTCCACCGCCGGGTGGGCCATCATCACCGGGCGAACCGCCGCCGCCCTTCGCCTTGCCGGGGCGGTGGCGCTTTGACGCCGGGGCCGGTCCAGCTTTCGAGCCGGGCGGCTGCTCGGAATCGTGCTCGGCCGCGTCGCCGGCACGATCGGCCGTCGACGTGGGCGGAGGTTCCGCGGCCAGTGCGAGACCCACGTCGGGGTCGGGGGGAGGCGGATCGGGGCTCGCCAGCACCGATGGCGCGATCGCGACCGCCGCAACAACTGTCGCCACGCACGCGCACAGGCGTGTGACGTTGCCCCATCTGACGCGGCGGCCTCGCATGTCATCAATTAGGCGTCAGGCGCCCGAATTCTCCCCGGCCAGGGCCGCCCGCTAAAGTGGTCCGCCGTTTTGGCACGCGAGTACGAAATGGTCCTGATGCTCGATCCGGAGGCTCCGGACAAGCGGCGAGAGGAGATCGCCGAGGGCGCCCGCAAGCGGATCGAGTCCGCCGGCGAGCTCAAGCACGCCGACAACTGGGGCGTGCGAAAGATGTCCTATGAGATCGAGCGGCGAAACGAGGCCGACTACCGCTTCTACCGCTTCGTCGCCGAGAGCCCCGTGCTCGACGACCTCAACCACACGCTCAAGATCACCGACGGGGTCCTGCGCTTTCGCATCTTCAAGGTCGACGCGGCAACCCCCGTGATCGTGCCCGCTGCCGCGATGCAGCCGGCACGCGGAGGGCGGGATGCACGCGACACGCGCCGCGGCCCGCGCCGCGACCGCGGCGCCCCGCCGCCCGAAACGGGAGCCGACGAGGGCGAAGCGCCGGCGGAGGCGCCCGCCGAGCCCGCCGCCGAGGTGGAGGAGCCTGTCGCCGAGGGCGAGGAGGCCGAGGCCGCCGCGGAGCAGGGCGGCGAGCAGGAAGAGCCCTCCGAGGGCTAGTCGCCGGGTCCCGCGCGATCCCGCAAGCTGCGGCTTTGCGCTGCTCCCTCCCCCGCGGGGGGGCGAAAGCAAGCCGATCGGCTACTTAGAATCCGGAAGGATTCAACGATCGAGAGGGGACTGACCATGGCAGCCACGAACATCAACCGAGTCACGATCACGGGCAACCTCACGAAGGACCCCGAGCTCCGCACCACGCCCGGCGGGACTTCGGTCTGCAAGCTCCGGGTTGCCGTGAACAGCCGGCGCAAGGACGGCACGAGCGGCGAGTGGGTCGACAAGCCCAACTACTTCGACGTCACGGTGTGGGGCGCGCAGGGCGAGAACTGCGCCAACTATCTCTTCAAGGGCCGCCCCGTCGCCGTCGACGGGCGCCTCGACTGGCGTGAGTGGGAGGCTCAGGACGGGTCGAAGCGCCAGTCGATCGAGATAATCGCCGAGTCGGTCCAGTTCCTGGGCTCGCGTGACGACAACCCGGGCGGCGGCGACGGAATCCAGGCGCGCTCCGACGTCCCGGCCGACACCTCGGACTTCGAGGGCGAGAAGGCCGGCGTCGCCAGCGGCTCGGACGACGACATCCCGTTCTGATTCGCGTCACAGCGGGGCCGTGAGCGCCTGAGCACGGGCCACGTCGTGGCTTATGGCCACGCGGGGCGCCGAGCCCCAGTGGCTATCATGCCCCGCTCGTGACCACGGACTCGAACGAGATCGCAGGGGCGCGCGTGCGCCACGGGAGCGCCTGATGCCGCCAAAGCAGCGAGGCGAGGGCGCGCCCCCTCGCCGGCGTCGCGGTCCGTCGGACCGCATGCGGCCGCGCAAGTACACCCGGATCAACGTCGAGCAGATCGACTACAAGGACCTCAACACGATGCGGCGCTTTCTCTCGGACCGCGGCAAGGTCCGGTCGCGCCGTGTCACCGGCCTGTCGCGCCGCCACCAGGAGCAGCTCGCGCTCGCGGTGAAGCGGGCCCGGGAGCTGGCCTTCCTCCCCTACGTCGGCGAGCGCTAGGCCGCCGCAGCTCGATGGCTCAGGCGATCCTGCTCAAGGACGTTGACGATCTCGGGGCGGCCGGCGAGGCGGTCGATGTATCACCGGGGTACCTGCGCAACTACCTGGTCCCCCGGCGCCTCGCCCAGCCCGCGACCAAGGGGGCGCTCGAGGACGCCCAGCGGCGCCGCGAGGCCGCGGAGCGCGCCGAGCGCGAGCAGACCGAGCGCGCCCAGGAGACGGCGTCGCTGCTTGCCAAGACCGTGCTGACGATCAGCCACCGCGCCGGCGAGGACGGCAAGCTGTTCGGCTCGGTGACCAGCAAGGAGATCTCAGACGCGATTCGCGAGGCGCGCGGGCTGAAGGTCGATCGCAAGCGAATCCGGCTCGATGACCCGATCCGCGAGGTAGGCACCTACATGGTCGAGGTCGAGCTCGGCGGCGGCACGACGGCGAAGGTCAAGACGATCGTCGCCGAGCAGAAGTAGCGGCCGCTCGCGCAGCGCGCAGCGCGCTGGAACTTCTAGCGGCGCTCGGCCCATTGCTCCCCGCAAATAGCCGGAACGCCTCGTGCACCGCGCGGCGGCGTGTGCTTGGCTGAGCGCTCCGTCCGGGGCGGGGCTAATCCTGGGACCCGGGCCCTCATAGGGGTAGGCCCGGCGCACGGGTCCGCCGGGGCCACAGCACACATGGCACAGGCACAAACCGCACACGTCCCACCGCAGAACCTCGAAGCGGAGGAGTCGGTCCTCGGCGCGATGATGGTCGCCGAGGGGTCGATCGCGCCGGTGATCCTCGACGTCCGGCTGCATGCCGAGGACTTCTACCGTGACCGCCACCGCACGATCTTCGGCGCGATCCGCTCCCTCTACGAGCGCTCGGAGCCGATCGACGCGCTCACCGTCTCCGAGTTCCTCGCACAGCACGGTGAGCTCGAGGGGGTAGGCGGAAAGGACCAGGTAGCCACCCTCTCCTCGACCGTCCCGGCGCCTGGCAACGCCCGCCACTACGCCCAGATCGTCAAGCAGAACGCGCTGCTGCGCCGCCTGCTCGGCGCGGCGCAGACGATCCAGCAGTCGGTCCACGAGCGCGGGGGCGAGCCCGAGTCCCTGGTCGAGGACGCCGAGCGGCTGCTGTTCCGGGTCGCGTACGAGGACCGGGCAAGCGACTTCCGCAAGGTCGCCTCGATCCTCGAGGAGGAGATCGACAAGCTCGAGCAGCTCGCGATGGGTGACGCCGCCCTGACCGGAGTGCCGTCGGGCTTCCGCGACCTCGACTCGATGACCGGTGGCTTCCAGCCCGGCAACCTCATCGTGATCGCGGCTCGTCCCTCGATGGGAAAGAGCTCGATCGTGTCCAACATCGCCGAGCACGTCTCGAGCCGTCAGGAGCTGCCGGTCGCGTTCTTCTCGCTCGAGATGTCGGAGGCCGAGCTCGCGCATCGCTTCATCGCGTGCCGGGCGAGGATCTCGAGCGACCGGCTGCGTCGCGGCAAGGTCGCGACGAAGGACTGGCCGAGCGTGGTGCGGGCATGCAACGAGCTCGAGCAGGCGCCCCTGTGGATCGATGACTCCTCGGACCTCAGCATGCTCGACCTGCGCGCCAAGGCCCGGCGCCTGCATGCCTCCGAGAAGGGCCTCGGCCTGGTGATCGTCGACTACCTGCAGCTGATGCGACCGGAGGATCCGCGCCAGAATCGCGTCGAGCAGGTGGCTCAGATAAGCCGCGGGCTCAAGATCCTCGCGCGCGAGCTTGACGTTCCCGTGCTCGGCATCTCGCAGCTCTCACGCGCTCCCGAGCAGCGCCCCGACAAGCGCCCGATCCTCTCCGACCTGCGCGAGTCGGGGCAGATCGAGCAGGACTCGGATCTCGTCGCCTTCATCTACCGCGACGAGTACTACAACCGCGAGGAATCACCGGACCCGGGCGTGGCGGAGCTGCTGATCGCCAAGCACCGCAACGGGCCGACGGGGACCGTCCGCCTCGCGTTCCTCGAGCACTACCCCAGCTTCGCCAACCTCTCGCGGCAGGAGAAGCCCCAGGAGCAGCGTCCCGGGGAGGGTCCGCCGATGCTCGACGCCGCCGAGGAGGCGTAGCGCAGCCGCGAGCCGATGGCGGACGCCGCGAACGTTCACCCGCTCCCGACGGACTCCCGGGCATGCCCGTTCGGCGCCTGCGACGGCTCCGGGTGGATCCTCGGTCCCGAGGACGTGGCGCGGCCGTGCGAGTGCCGCGAGCGCCGCGTAGCCCGGGCCCGCTCGCGCGGCGTCGCCTCGGTGATCCCGGCCAAGTACCGCGGGGTGGGCTTCGATCGCCCACCGATCTCCGACCTCGACGCGACCGTGGTCCGCGTCGTGCGCGAGTTCGTGGACGGCCTCGGCGACAACCTATCCGCGGGCCGCGGCCTGTGGCTGATGGGGGATGTCGGGACCGGCAAGACCTCGCTCGCGATGGTCGTCTCCAAGGCGGCGCTCGAGCTCGGCCGCTCTGTCGCGATCTACTCGCTGCCGCGCCTGCTGGCCCGCATCAGGCGAACCTACGACGCCGAGCACGGAGAGCAGTCCTACCTCGAGTTCTTCGAGCGCCTGACGTCCGTGGACTTGCTCCATGTCGACGACCTCGGGGCCGAGAAGCGCTCCGACTGGGTGCTCGAGCAGCTCTACGCGATGGTCAACGAGCGCTACGAGGCCGAGCGGTCGATGGTCGTCACCACCAACCTCGACCAGGCCGCGCTCGAGGAGCAGATCGGGATGCGCACCGTCTCGCGCCTCGTCGAGATCTGCGGAGACCCGCTGCCGCTGTTCGGCCAGGACCTGCGATACCGCGTCGGCTAGCCGCGTTTGGGGGCGATTTCGGCGCCCGCGGCGGCTGAACGGCGGGCCGACGCCTCATAATCTCGCTCCGTGTCCGGAATCGTGATCGTCGGCGCCCAGTGGGGCGACGAGGGAAAAGGCAAGCTCACAGATCTGCTCGCCGAGCGGGCCGACGCCGTCGTGCGCTTCCAGGGCGGAAACAACGCCGGCCACACGATCATTCGCGACGGCGAGGAGTTTCGCTTCCATCTCGTCCCCTCCGGGATCCTCTACCCGGGCAAGACCTGCATGATCGGCAACGGGGTGGTGATCGACCCGCGCGTGCTGACCGGCGAGCTCGAGGAGCTGAAGCGGCGCGGCATCGACTTCGGCGGCCTGCGGATCTCAGCCAACGCCCACATGGTGATGCCCTACCACGTTCTGCTCGACACGGCCGGCGAGGCGAAGCTCGGCAAGCTCTCGATCGGGACGACGCGGCGCGGGATCGGTCCCTGCTACGCCGACAAGGCGGCGCGCCTCGGGATCCGCGTCCAGGACCTGCTCGACGCCAAGATCCTGCGCAAGAAGATCATGGCGGCCATGGAGCCCAAGTCGCAGGCCCTGCGGCCGTTCGCCAAGGACCCGGCGCTCGACCTGCACGCCATGACCGAGGAGTACCTCACCTACGGCCACCGGCTCGAGCCCTACATCGCCGACACCGCGCGGCTGTGCTGGGAGACACTCGACAGCGGCGGAACGGTGCTCTTCGAGGGCGCCCAGGGAACGCTGCTCGACCTCGATCACGGGACCTATCCCTTCGTAACCTCGTCCAATCCCGTCGCCGGCGCGGCCTGCGTCGGGGCCGGCGTCGGCCCCGCCGACATCGACGAGGTCTGGGGCGTCGCGAAGGCCTATGCGACCCGCGTCGGGGCGGGGCCGTTTCCCTCCGAGCTCGATGACGAGATCGGCCGCCGCCTGCTCGAGGGCGGGCACGAGTACGGCACGACCACGGGGCGTCAGCGGCGCTGCGGCTGGATCGACCTCGTCGCCCTGCGCTACGCGGTTCGCCTCAACCGGATGACGGCCCTCGCGCTGACCAAGCTCGACGTCCTCGGCGGGATTGATCCGCTGCGCGTCGCGGTGCGCTACCGCCATCCCGAAGGTGCCGTCTTCGACGAGTTTCCCTATCACCAGTCGATCCTCCATATGGCCGAAGCCGATTACGAGGAGCTGCCCGGGTTCGAGGCCGACATCGGCGAATGCCGCCGCGAGCAGGACCTGCCGCGCGAAGCGCGCGACTACGTCAGCTTCATCAGCGACTACGTCGGCGTCCCGGTGCGGCTCGTCGGGGTCGGCCCGGGCCGTGACCAGGTCGTGTGGATGGGGGAGGCCGCGGAGCCCCGGCTGCGCGCGGCGTAACGCCCCGGGCGACGCCAGATCCCGTCCATATACTCACCCGCCATGTTCGACAAGGTCCTGGTCGCCAACCGCGGCGAGATCGCGATCCGGGTGATGCGGACGCTCAAGGAGATGGGCATCGAGTCGGTCGGCGTCTACTCGGAGATCGACCGCGACGCGCCGCACGTCCGCGAGGCCGACGAGGCGCATCTG
>DASPWW010000138.1:0-4210 GCA_035637595.1 Solirubrobacterales bacterium
GCGGGAGAGGGCGCGCTCGGAGGGGCTCTGGAACCTGTTCATGCCGGACGAGCGCTATGGCGCGGGCCTCGGCAACCTGGACTACGGGGTGCTCTGCGAGGAGATGGGGCGCAGCCCGGCGATCGCGCCGATGGCCTTCAACTGCTCGGCCCCCGACACCGGGAACATGGAGATCCTCGCCGAGCACGCCAGTGACGAGCAGCGCGAGCGCTGGCTGGGTCCGCTGCTGGAGGGCGAGATCCGCAGCTGCTTCTCGATGACCGAGCCCGAGGTGTCCGGGTCCGACCCCACGACGCTGCAAACGCTCGCCGAGCTGGAAGGCGACGAATGGGTGATCAACGGCCACAAGTGGTTCACCTCCGGCGCCGTTGGCGCGGAGGTCGCGATCGTCATGTGCGTCACCGATCCCGACGCCCACCCCTACGCCCGGGCGAGCATGATCCTCGTCCCCACCGACAACCCGGGCTTCGACCTGGTCCGGTCCGTGTCGGTGATGGGCCATTCAGGGGGGCCAGGCCACTGCGAGATCCGCTACGAGGACTGCCGCGTGCCGGCCTCGAGCCTGCTCGGCGAGCGCGGCGCCGGATTCGTGATCGCCCAGGACCGCCTCGGCCCCGGACGGATCCACCACTGCATGCGGGCGATCGGCACCGCCGAGCGGGCGATCGAGATGATGTGCCGCCGCGCCAGCGACCGCGAGGCGTTCGGCGGCAAGCTGGCCGACAAGCAGTTCGTCCAGGACTTCGTCGCAAAGTCCCGAATGGAGGTCGATCAGGCGCGACTGCTGACGCTGCTTGCGGCGTGGAAGATGGATACGCAGGGCAAGCGCGAGGCGCGACGCGAGATCTCGATGATCAAGGTCGTTGCCGCGAACGTCGTGATGGACGTCCTCGACCGTGCGATTCAGGTCCACGGCGCGCTCGGGATGTCCGACGACACGCCGCTCGCGGGAATGTGGCGCTTCAGCCGGATGCTGAAGGTCGCCGACGGGCCCGACGAGGTCCACAAGATGGTGATCGCCCGCCGCGAGCTGAACCGCTGGGCGAAAGAGGCCGAGGCCGACGTGGCAAGCACACCCTCGCCGGAGCCGGCTAGGGCCTAATCGCGGCTCAGCTCAAGCGGCGCTCGGCGGCGTCCGCCGCCTCCGCGAGCTGCTCGACGACCTTCGCGAATTCCTCGAAGCCCTCGTCCGACTTCCCGTACTGCCCGGCCGCGTAGCGGGCGAAGACGCCCTCGAGGATGATCGCCAGCTTCCAGTAGCCGAGCGCCACGTAGAAGTCGATTCCCGAGAGGTCGCGGCGCGAGAGCTCGGCGTAGCGGGAGCGGATCTCGTCGCGACCCGCAAAGCCGGCGGCCGTCGTGGCGGCCTCGAAGAGCGGCGTGAACTCGTCGCCGGACTCCGACCAGTAGACGAGCAGAAGGCCGACGTCGGCGAGCGGGTCGCCCAGGGTGCACAGCTCCCAGTCCACGACGGCGGCGATCTCGCCTCCCGGCGAGAGGATCACGTTGTCGAGGCGGTAGTCGCCGTGGACGATCGTCGCCGGGCCCTGTTCGGGGATGCGCGCCGAGAGTCGGTCGTGGACGTCGTCGACCACGGCGAGCTCCCGAGTCTTCGACTTCTCCCACTGGCCATGCCAGCGGCGAAGCTGGCGGGCCACGTAGTCCTCCTTGCGACCCAGCTCGCCGAGCCCGACCGCGTCCGGGTCCACCGCGTGGATCGCGACCAGTGTGTCCACGACCCGCTCGCCGATCCTCCGGCGCTCGTCCTCGTCGAACGCCTCCTCGGCCTCGGAGCGGGAGCGGAGTATCGGGCCCTCGACGAACTCCATGACGTAGAACGGCGCCCCGTTCACAGATTCGTCCTCGCAGAGCCCGACGACGGGCGGGACCGGCACGTCGGTCGCCTGGAGAGCGGAGATGATCCTGTGCTCGCGTCCCATGTCGTGGGCGGAAGCGAGACGCTTGCCGAGGGGCGGGCGCCTCAGCGCCCAGCGCCTCCCGCCCTCGTCGCTCACCGCGTAGGTCAGGTTCGAGCGGCCGCCCGCTACTCGCTCGAAGTCAAGCGGCGGCGCGGCACCCGGGACGTGCTCCGCGAACCATGCCTCCAGGTTGGGCGGGTCGATGGCCTCATCGCGCCGGTCGCTGGACTCCTCGGCCTGGTCGATAGCCTCGTCCGCCATGGCCGCCAATCCTATGCGCGAAGCCGCGGAGCACACGGGCCTCCTGATCGACTTCGGTGGCGTCCTGACAACCTCGGTCTGGGACAGCTTCGCCGACTTCTGCCGCGCGAAAGGCCTGGAGGAAGACGCGGTCAGGCGGCTCTTCCGGGAGGACCCCGAAGCGCTGGCGGACCTTCGCGCACTCGAGACGGGCGGCATCGAGGAGGACGAGTTCGAGCGGCGCTTCGCCGCACGCCTGGGACTTGGCGAGGCCGCGGACCTCATCGACAGCCTGTTTCGCGGCATGCAGCCCGCCGAGCCGATGGTCGCAGCCGTTCGATACGCCCACGAGGCCGGCGTTCGCACGGGCCTCGTCTCGAACTCGTGGAGCACGACGCACTACGACCGCGACCTGCTCGGCGAGCTGTTCGACGCCGTCGTGATCTCCGCCGAGGTCGGGCTTCACAAGCCGCAGCGAGAGATCTACCGGCTCGCGGCGGATCGGCTTGGCGAGCCCCCGGAGCGCTGCGTGTTCGTCGATGACCTGCGCGAGAACTGTGCCGGCGCCGAGGCCGTGGGAATGACCGCCGTCCTCCACCGCGAGACGGCCGAGACCCTGGCGCTCCTCGAGGAGCTGCTGGGGGTGGGGCTCAGAACTTCCGCTTGATAACCAGCTTCGCTCAGGACCCCGCCGCGATCAGCGCCACGCCGGCCAGGGCGACGACAACGCCGCCGCGCTGGCTGGGCGCCAGGCGCTCGCCGAGGATGAACCGGGCGAGGAGGACCGTCACCGCCGAGTAGAGCGAGCCGGCCACCGCCACCAGCGACAGCAGGCCGTGGTTGGTCGCCACCGCGAACAGCGAGTTGGCGAGGACATCGAAGCAGCCGATCACGAGCAGCGCTGGGAGCATCGGACGCTCGATCCGCATCGAGGGCCGCACGAAGGCCGCCGCGACGAGGAGCATCCCAAGCCCGCCCGCGCGGGCCGCGACGATCGTCCAGGCGGGCTGGGGCCCCGAGGTCGCGTCGAGCGCCAGGAAGAAGGTTCCGAAGCCGAGCGCCGCCAGCGCCGCCAGGCCGATGGAGGCGCGCCCCGCGGCGCGCCACTCCGGGTCGGGCTCCCGGGCCACGAGAACCACGCCGGCGATCGCCGCCAGAGCACCGACGCCCTGGATGGCCGCCGGCTCCTCGCCCTGGACGATGCCGCCGGTTACCGGAACCAGGACGCCCAGGGCGCCGATCGTGGCGACCACGCTCACCGACCCGAGCGCCATGGCGCGGTAGAACGCGCCCAGCGCGAGCACGGTCACGGCGCCCGCGCCCACGGCGATCAGTGTGTCGCGGACGCTGAGCGCGTCACCGCCCACGGTGAGGGCGACCGCGAGGGCCAGGATCAGCCCCACCGGTTGGCTGACGAGGAGCACGGTGACCGCGGAGATGCGGCGGGCCTGCAGGCCCCCCAGGAAGTCGGAGATGCCCCAGGCAGCGCTCGAGGCCAGGGCGAGGGCTATGCCGAGCATTGGCGATCGCGACCGAGCAGCGCGTCGAGGCTGAAGCGGGCGTTGACCTCGATCATGCCCGGGCGGCGAACGTCGAGGCGCGTCCAATCCCCGTCGCGCCCCACGCACGCATCGCCCGCTGTCACGCTCCAGTAGCGCGTGAAGTGAACGCGTACGAGAAACGAACCTCTATCTCTCGCCGAGAGGGAGAAGGACGACGGCCCGAGCTCGGTCACGCGGTCGCTGCGCCCCGCCGCTCCCGTGACGTTGCCCGCCGGCGAGATGAGTCCCGGCGTGCCGCGCACTCCGTAGAGCCGCCAGTGCTCGTTTCCCCATACCGGCCGCAGGTACGGCGGCCCCGTTCGGATCAGCGCCTCCTCGTCCTCCGCGAGGTAGTCGGGCTCGGCGTCAGCGAGGGCGACGTAGCTCACGCCGTGGTCGTCGAGCCACCGCCGGTAGGTGGACGCGGACAGATTGCCGTCCGTGAACAGGTCGAAGTCCTCGGACTCGAGCTGCCGCAGCCAGCCGCGGGCGATCGGGAAGCGCCGCGCG
>DASPWW010000139.1:0-12150 GCA_035637595.1 Solirubrobacterales bacterium
GCGAACAGGGCGGGGTGGCGTTCGGCGAGCGCCGCCTGCGCGCCCTCGAGCGAGAGGTTGGTGAGGCTCAGCATCGAGCCGGCGGCGACCCGGTAGCGCGCCACGATCTCCTTGACGTGGGCGCCGCGCAGCCCGCGCGCCGCGAGCTTGCACCACAGGTCGTAGTCCTCCCAGCCGTAGAGCCGCATGTCGGTGGTGAAGCCGTCGACCTCGCGCAGCACGGAGCGCCGGGTCAGCGCCAGCGCGTCGATGTAGTTGTGCTCCCGCAGCCTGTCGGGGTCCCAGCCCAGATAGCTGACCAGGCCCCGCGGGCCCCGCTCGTCGAACTTCTGCAGGATGCCGTAGGCGAACGCCGCTTCAGGTTCGGCGTCGAGCGCTTCGACGAGTCGCTCGAGGCCATGCGGGAGGATCTCGTTGTCGGAGTCGAGCACGAGCACGAGCTCGCCGCGCGCGAACGCGATCGCCGTGTTGCGGCTCGCGGGCAGGCCGCGGTTGACGGGATGGCGGATCAGCAGCGCGGGAACCTGGGGGTTGCGCTCCATCCACCCGCGGACCACGCCGCGCGACGCGTCGGACGAGCCGTCGTCGACGACGATCTGCTCGAAGTCCCTGTAGCTGCCGCGCTCCACCGAGTCGAGCGCCGCCTCGACGTGGTCGGCGTGGTTGTAGAGCGCTGTGACCACCGACACCCGGGCACCTGCGTCGCGCCACGCCGGCGTCTCGGCATCGATCTCGACCCGCGGCGGGCGGCCACCCGACTGCGCCGCGTGCTCGAGCCGCCCCACGCGGCGCGAGATCTCGATCATCGCCAGGCGTGAGTCCTTGACGGCGCGCAGCGTCTCGTGGGCGGGTTCCTGGACCCGGTCGATCACCGGCCGCAGCACCGTCCCCAGGGTGGGCTCGGGGCCGCTCGGCGGCGGCAGCCGCAGCCCCAGGCCGACAGCGCGCCGGCGCGGGCGCGCCGCGAGGCGCACGGCCGCGTCGGCGAGGCGCTGAGCCGCGGAGCGCATCGGCATCCGGTCGCGGATCAGCTCGTAGGCAGCCGCACGCATGGCGCGCCGGCGTTCGTCGTCTGCCAGCAGCTCGTCGACGAGCATTCCGAGCGCCTCGGGCCTCGCGGACAGGAAGTGCTCGCCGGGTACGAGCGGCGCGTAGTCGGTCGACCACTCGCTGACCACCACGGCCCCGCAGTGGATCGCCTCGAGCACCCGCAGCCACTCGAAGTAGGGCTCCTCGTCCGCGTGTACGTTCAGCAGCAGCTTCGCGGACGCGAGCACGCGGCGCTTCTCCTCGCCGGCGACGAAGCTCTGTGACGTGTCCGGGTTGGGGCGCAGGTTGTCGGAGATCACGATCCGGGACCGACGCCGCGCCAGCGAGTCCGCCCAGCCCGACAGCAGCAGCTCGCGGCGCTTCGACGCCCGGCCGAGGAAGACCACGTCGAGCTGCGGCTCGGCGGCGGGGTCGAAGCGGTCCCACATCGGTGTGTAGCCGAGCGGCAGGTGCTCGGCGGCGATGCCGAGCTGCTCGAGCCTGCGGACGCTGGCGCGGTTGACGTCGAAGATCGCCCCGCCGAGCCGGGTCAGGGCGAGGTTCGAGCCGAACCAGTGCGTCCCGGGCTGCTCGGCGCAGACGAAGATGGTGCGGCCCAGCAGCCTCCACGGCAGCTCGCCGCGGCGCAGCTCCGCATACTCGTGCGGCGGCAGCAGCACGTAGACGAGCCCGCGGCGCGGCGCCGGGAAGTCCCCCGTCGCGATCGTCGCCTCGACTCCCAGCCCCTCGAGCTCGCCCCGCAGCGCCTCCGCCAGCTCGCGAAAGAACGCGTTCTGGCCCGCGGCGAGGACGAACGCGATCTCGGCCATGGCGCTGATCGTAGAGAGGCGGCCTCCGTCCAGGTGCCTGGCCACCCTAAGTTATGCGCATGCAGCGCGGTGCCGAGACGAGTCGGACCACCGAGGCCGGGCGGGCGCCCGCTTCGATCGACCGCGCCGCGGCCGGCTCGCCCGCCGGCGCGCTCGCGGAGGCCGAGCGGGCGGCGCGCTACCGCCTGATCGCGCCGCTGGCGCGGGGCCGGCGGGTGCTCGACGCGGGCTGCGGCACGGCTGAGGGCTGCGTGATCCTCGCCGCGGCGGGCGCGGCGAGCGTCTCCGGCGTCGACCCCGAGCAGGCCGTCATCGAGGCGGTCCGCCAGCGGGTTCCGCCCGAGGTCGAGCTGCTGCGCGCCGAGCCCAGCGAGCTGCCGCACCCGGACGCGAGCTTCGACCTCGTGACGTGCTTCGAGGGCGCCCACGGGGACCCCGATCCCGCAGCCTGGCTCGACGAGGCGGTGCGCGTGCTGATGCCGGGCGGGCTCGTGGTCGCCTCGGCCGCGGCGTCGCGGGTCGCGGCGCTCGAGCAAGAGCTGTCGCGCCGGCTGCCCAACGTCCGGCTGGTGCGCGAGCGCGCCTGGATCGCCGTCGCGATGCTTGCCGAGCGGTCCGGCGAGCGGGGCGAGGCCGGCGGAACGGCCGATGCCGACGAGCTGCGCCTCGTCACCGACCCTCGCGAGGCGGTTTCTGCCGCGGCGGGGGCCGTGGCCCTGGCCAGCGCCGGGTCGCTGCCGCCGCTACCCCAGCTCGTGGCGCTCGCCGAGCCGTTTCGCACCGAGCGCCTGACCGCGGAGATCGAGCGCCAGCGCGCCGAGCTGCGCGCCCAGGCGGGCCGCATCGCCGAGCTCGAGGCGGCCCAGGCCGAGCGTGGCGAGCTGCGCCGCCTGCTGACCGAGGCCGAGCAGCTGCTTGCGGAGCTGCCCGAGCTTCAGCGGCGTAGCCAGGAGCTCGAACAGCTAACCTCTTCGCCCGAGTGGCGGATCGCCACCGCCCTGCGGGTCCCGGGCAGGCGGGCCGAGGGCATGTGGCTTCCAGCCATCCGCAGGCGCGCCAAGCAGCTTCTCGGGTGGCTGATCCGCAGCTTCCGGGCTTCGTAAGTTCTCTAGGACCGATGGCAAGCGCGGAGACCACACCGATCCGCCTGCTGCGCGGCGCGCGGCTTTCGTCGGCTGCCCGCCGCGTCGCGGAGCTAGCGGCCGGCATACCCGCCGTCCTCGCCCTCCTGCTCACTGCGGGGATCCTGCTGCGCCTGTGCCTGGTCCTGCTGTACGAGCCGGCTCTGGTCAACAACGCCGATACCCCGACCTACGTGACGATGGCGGACGGGGGCCTGTTCGGGGACCCGGTGCGGCCGACCGGCTACCCGGTCTTCATGATCGCGGTGCACGCGATCAGCGACGAGCTGACGTTCACGATCGCGGTCCAGCACCTGCTCGGCATCGCCACCGCGCTGCTGCTCTACGCCATGGCGCGAAGGATCGGGGCCCCGGTGTGGGTCGGGGCGGTCGGCGCCGCCGCCGTGCTGCTGTCGCTCGACCAGATCGTGCTCGAGCACATGGTGCTCTCGGAGGCGTTGTTCACGTTCCTGATCGTCCTCCTCCTCTACATCTGCGTTCGTGCGCTCGACGAGCCGCGACCGCTGCGCGGCCCGTTCGACACCAGCCACCCGTGGGTCCTGACGGCCGGTCTCGTGCTCGGCCTGGCCGCCTGGGTGCGCGGGGTCGGGATGCCGATGGTGCCCTTCCTCGCGCTGTGGATCGCGCTCGCGATCCCGGGGGGCTGGCGCCGGCGCCTCGGTCGCGCCGCACTGGCCGTCGGCGCCTCGGTCGTCCTGCTGCTCACCTACTTTGCGCTCAACGAGTCGCGAACCGGCGCCTTCGCGCTGACGCAGTCCTCCGGCTGGGCGCTTTACTCGCGGATCGCGCCGCTAGCCGACTGCAACCAGTTCACCCCCCCGGCCGGGACCGAGGACCTGTGCGAGAAATCGCCGCCGGGGACCCGGTTCGGGCCCGACTACTACGGCTGGGAGCCGCGCTCCCCCGCGATCAAGAAGTTCACCTATCCCCCGAACGGAAACGATCAGCTCGGCGCCTTCGCCCGCCAGGCGATCCTCCACCAGCCGCGAGCCTACGTGCAGGCGGTCGCGACCGACACGCTTCGCTACTTCCTGCCCGACTACAACACCTACGCGTTCGGGGGCCCCGGCTACGACACCCTCGACGTCGAGCGCAAGGACCCGGCGCTGGAGCGCGAGGTGTTCGGGTGGCTGTCCGCTTACTACGACGGGGACATGCACGTGATCGACGACGGAGTCAGCGTGCTCGGCGAGGTCCAGGACTGGCTGCGGGTCCAGCCCCTGCTGATGCTGGCCGCGATGCTCGCGGGCATCGCGGGGATCGTGCTGGCGCGAGGGCGGGTGCGGGCGGTCCTGATCCTGCTGTGCGGCGGGGTGCTGCTGCTGCTCGTGATCCCGTCGGCGACCGCGAACTACAACGTCCGCTACGGCATCCCGGCCGGTGGGCCGACCATGCTCGCCGGCGCGATCGGCGCGTGGGTGATCCTGGGCCGCATATCGGAGCGTCGCAGGCGGTCCTCCGGATCCGGCGACCCGGCGCCCGCGGCCTGACCGCCGGCGCACCGCGCCGCTGCGCTCGGGGCGCGGTCCCTACCATCGCGGCCAGTGGAGGGAATCCTCAGCCCGACCAACGTCGGCGAGCACGGCGCCTACGTCACGTTCAACGACCGTCCGCTGGGCGGCCACCGCATGCTGCTCGACATGGTTCCAGCGGGGGGCCGCGTGCTCGACGCCGGGTGCTCGGCCGGCTACCTTGCCGAGCGCCTAGTCCAGCGCGGCAGCGCGGTGGTCGGGATCGAGCTCGACCCCGAGGCGGCCGAACGGGCGCGCAGCGTCTGCGAGGAGGTCCTGGTCGGCGACGTCGAGGCGGTCGAGCTGCCGTTCGAGCCCGGCTCGTTCGACGCGGTCGTGTGCGGCGACCTGATCGAGCATCTTCGCGACCCCGGTCGCTTCCTCGCTCGGGTACGGCCGCTGCTTCGCCCCGGCGGGCGGCTCGCGCTGACGACGCCGAACGTCGCGAACTGGACGATCCGCCTCGGGCTGCTGTTCGGGCGCTTCCGCTACACGCAGCGCGGCATCCTCGACGAGACGCATACCCACCTCTTCACCCGCAGGACGCTCGTGGAATGCGTGGAGGGGGCGGGCTACCGGGTCGACGAGGTGGACTTCACGGTCCCCGTGCCGGGGCTCGGGACCCCGGCGATCGAGCGCGTCGCCCACGCTCTGGGCCGCCTGCGCCCCCAGCTCTTCGCCTTCCAGTTCGTGCTCGGGGCCACGCGTCCCTAGCGGCCCCGCGACCGGTTCGGCTGCCTTGATCTCGATCGTCATCCCGGTGAAGGATGGGGGCCAGGACCTCGCCCGCTGTCTCGACGCGATCAACCGTCAGCGGGCCCCGGACCGCGTCGAGGTCGTGGTCGTCGACTCGGGCTCGAGCGACCGCAGCGTTGCGGTGGCGCACGAGCGCGGGGCGCGCGTCCACGAGATACCGCCGGAGCAGTTCAACCACGGGGGCACCCGGAACCTCGGCGCCGAGCTGGCCGGCGGCGAGGTGCTCGTCTTCGTGAGCCAGGATGCCGAGCCGGTGGGCACGGACTGGCTCGCCCGGCTCGTCGGTCCGCTTGCCGACGACGGCGTCGCCGGCGTCTACGGTCGCCAGCTCGCGCGCCCCGACGCCGTGCCGCCCGAGCGCTACTTCCTCGACTTCCTCTACGGGACACGTCCGCGGATGCAGGCGGCGCGCGACGAGTCCGAGCTGTCGATGGACAGCGTCCTGTTCTCGAACGCGAACTCGGCGCTGCGGCGCTCCCTGTGGGAGCGGTTTCCCTTCGCCGGCGACATCATCATGAGCGAGGATCAGGACTGGTCGCGTCGCGTGCTGCTCGACGGCTGGCGGATCGCCTACGAGCCCGAGGCCGTCGTGCGCCACTCGCATCCCTACACGATCGGAGACGCCTTTCGGCGCTTCTTCGACTCCGGCGTCTCGGCGGAGCGCGCCTACCTTGCGGCCGAGAGCTCGAACCGGGCCCTGCGCGGCGCCGCGCTGCGCTACCTGCGCGGCGAGGTCGGATGGCTGCTGCGCTCGGGCCAGGCCCGCTGGCTTCCCTACGCCTCGATCTACGAGCTCGCCAAGCTGGTCGGGCTCCAGCTCGGCGCCCGCCACCGCCGCCTCCCGCTGTGGCTGAAGCTGCGCTGCACCGCGAACCGGGCGTACTGGCTTCGCGACCGTGAGCTCGAGGAGGGGGCGCGATGAAGCGGATCGGGCGGCGCCTCGTAGCGATCGCCACCTCGCTTCCCGGCCGGGTGGCGATCAGCGTCGGCCTGCTGGCGATCGTCGCCCGCTCGATCGACTGGGGCGCCGTGGTCGATCGTCTGTCGGGCGCGTCGTGGGGCTGGTTCGTACTCGCCACGGCGATGGTCCTGGCGGCGTTCGTGCTCGGGGCGCTGCGCTGGCAGCTGCTGCTCAACGGGGCCGGCCTGCATCCGCGGCTGCGCGACACCCTGCGCGCCTACGGGATCGGCATCTTCGCCAACAACGTCCTCCCGACCGGCTTCGGTGGAGATGCCGTGCGCGCCTGGCTGATCGCGCCCCGCGGCGCCCCGTTGGCCCGCGCGCTCACCGCGGTCGCCGCCGACCGCGGCACCGCGTTCTCGTGCCTGCTTCCGATCGCCTGGCTCGGGGTACTGCTTTCCGGCGGTGAGATCCCGGGCAGCCTCGTGGGCCTGCTCGCCGTGATCAGCGGCGGGACCGTGGTCGGGGTGCTGGTCGCGATCGCCGTCCTGCGCCGGCGCGGCCTCGGGCGGTTCCTACCGCGGCTGCTGCGCCCGTGGGCGGCCGAGGTCGCGCGCACGCTGCGGACCTACGGCCGCGACCGCGAGCGCCTCGGCGAGGTGTTTGCCCTCGGCTTCGGGTTCCAGGTCCTGATCGTCGTCTCGACGTGGCTGCTCAGCGAGGCGCTCGGGCTCGGGCTCGACCTCGAGGTCATCGCGGTCGTGCTGCCGCTCGTGCTCGTCGCGACCCTGATGCCGATCTCGATCGCCGGCTTCGGCGTCCGCGAGGGCGCGTTCGCCGCCCTGCTCGCGGAGGTCGGCGTCTCATCGGGCGACGCCGTGCTGCTCTCGCTGCTGACCGTCGCCTCGGTCGCGATCGCCTCGCTGCCGGGAGGCGTCGCGCTGGCGCTGCGCCACGAGCGCCTCGAGACCACCGAGGAGATCCTCGAGGATGCATACGAGGACGCCCCCGCACCCGCCTCGCGGGCGTCCAGCGAGCCGGTCGGCGACCGTGCCGGCACACCGCGCTAGCCTCCGTGCGGAGGCCCGCGGGATGAGCACGGCTGAACCGACCACGACCGAGTCGCGAGCGCCGGCGGCCGAGACGATCGAGCTCTCGGTCGTGATCCCGTGCCTCAACGAGGCCGAGTCGATCGAGATCGTCGTCGCAAAAGCGCGGCGCACGATGGAGCGCGATGGAATCCACGGCGAGGTCGTGGTGGCCGACAACGGCTCGACCGATGGCTCGCCGGAGCTCGCCAAGCGCGCCGGCGCCCGCGTCGTGCACGAGTCGCGCCGGGGCTACGGGTCCGCTTACCTCGCGGGGTTCGACGCCGCCCGCGGCACCTACATCCTGATGGGCGACGCTGATGACACCTATGACTTCACCCAGCTCGGCCGCTTCCTCGGCCCGCTGCACGACGGCGCCGACATGGTGATCGGCAACCGCATGGGCGGCCTGCGCCCCGGCTCGATGCCGTGGCTTCACCGCTACGTCGGAAACCCCGTGCTGACCGGCGTCCTCAACCTGTTCTTCCGCACCGGCGTCAGCGACGCGCACTGCGGGATGCGCGCCTTCCGGCGCGACCTGCTGCCGGCGCTCGACCTGCGCACCACGGGGATGGAGTTCGCCTCCGAGCTCGTGATCCGCTCCTCGAAGCTCGGCCTCGACGTGCGCGAGGTCGAGATCGAGTACCACCCGCGCAAGGGGGAGTCGAAGCTGTCGTCGTTCGCCGATGGCTGGCGGCACCTGCGCTTCCTTCTCGTCCACAGCCCCACGTGGCTGTTCCTGGTCCCGGGGGCGGCGCTGGTCGTGCTCGGAGCGTTGATGGGGATCATCGTGATGACGGGCGCCGAGTTCATCGGACGGGTGTGGGACGTCCACGCCCTGATCGCCGCGTCGCTGACGACGATCGTCGGCACTCAGGTGCTCCAGATCGGGATGTTCGGCCGCGCCTACGCCGCCTATTACCTGGGCGAGCACGATCCCCTGTTCGACCGCATCCGCGACCGCCTGCGCCTCGAGCACGGCCTGATCGCCGGCGGGCTCGTCCTGCTGGCCGGTCTCGTGATGTGCGTCGTGATCGCGGCGGCATGGCTGAGCCGCGGGTTCGGAGAGCTCAGCGAGCAGAAGCTCGCCATCATCGGGATGACCCTGGTCGTGGTCGGGATCCAGGTCGTGTTCGGCTCGTTCTTCCTCTCGGTGCTGGGGCTCAGCCGCCGCGACGCTCCCAGCGACGAGCTTGCCGGCGGGCGCGATCAGAAGTCGCACCAGCGCTCATAGCGGCCTCGCCACAGGCGCTCGACCAGCACGTGGAGCTGCTTGCCCTCGACGTCGGGTAGCACGATCCCGTCCTCGACCGAGGCGCATGGCGCCGGCAGCGCGCGCACGCCGGCCCGTCCGAGGATCGGCGGGTCAGACGACCACCACGTCGTGATCACCACGCCGGGGTGAGCAAGCGTCCCCGGAATGCCCTTGGGCCGGCCGACGAATGGCGGAGCGTCGCCGAGGTCGATGTCGTGCTCGGTCTCGGCGGCGACCTGGAACCCGTAATAGTCGGTCCCCCCAAGCAGGGGCTCGTAGAAATGCAGCTCGGCGGTGTGGATGCCCTCGCGCTCGATCGTGTCCAGCAAGTCAGCCCACACCGGGTCGGGGTGGGGCTCTCCCGCGTAGAACCCTCGCTTGTCGAGGAAGGTCAGCGCGCCGGGGTGAATCAGGTCGGCCTCGTCGTCTCCCGGGAGCGTCGCCTGGACCGTCGGCAGCGCTCCGAAGGTCCCGGCGGCGAAGTTCGCGGCCACGACGGCGAGCAGGACGACGGTCGCCGCGATCCGGATGGCGCGGGCGCGAAGCGCCGTGATCCAGCTCGTGCCGATCACGGCGACGTAGACGGCCAGCGGCAGCGTGTACCTCGGATCGTGCAGCGAGAGCAGCGTCATCGCGAGGTAGCCGACGGCGAGTCCGGCGACGAGCTCGGCGACCTGTGGCCGGCGCCGCAGCTGCGTCAACGAGTACCCCAGCCCGGCGGCGAAGAACGCCATCAGGGGCACCAGATACTGGGTGTTTACGCCGGCCCACGGGTACCAGGCGAAGCTCTCGGGCGAGAGCCTCCGCGAGCCCTCGAAGCTCCAGCCGAAGGCCAGGGTCCACTGGTCCTGGGATGCCACCACGGCCTCGCCCGACAGCGAGGCGTACTGGGAGATGTTGTTGAGGTAGTACGGAGCGGCGACGATCAGCGTCGCGGCGGCCGCCAGCGCGACGTTGCGCGGCCTACGCCACCCGCCGGTCGCCAACGACACCGCGACGGCTCCGGCCAGGAACGCCGGCGCCGGGGTCTTGACCAGCAACGCCAGGCCGAGCAGCGCTCCCGCGATCACGCTCTCGCGGGTGCGGGCAAACCGATCGGAGGCAAGCAGCGCCCACAGCGTCACGGCGACCATCGCGGCGAGCGGCGCGTCCAGCAGCTCGACGTGAAAGAGCTGCATCACCATCGGGGTGCCGAGCGCGAAGAGTGCGGCCAGCACCCCGGCCGTGGGGCCGAAGACGTGCCTGCCGACGCCGTAGCAGCCGAGGGCGAGAAGGGGCAGGAAGACGGCGGCGACCGCGATCGGGGACCAGTCGGTGCCGTCGAGACCGGCGACGATGGGCACGGCGCCAACCAACCGAACGAGCGGCGGATACCCGTAGATGTCGGTGGTGAGCAGGCCGGTCGTATCCCATCCACGCAGCGTCTCGGCGAAGTCATTCGAGGTAGCGAGGTGCCGCGCGTCGTCGCCGTTCGGCAGGCGCTGGTCGTAGAGGATCCACCACACGCACACGCCAAGTGCGAGCGCGATCGCCACCCCGACCACGAGCAGGTCCCGGCGTGGCGATGACGGCCTCACGAGGGTCTTCCGGGCGAGCGCTCGATCGCAACCTCGACCGCCGCGGCCATGCGGTCGGCGGCGGCGGGGTAGGCGTACGCACGCACGCGATCCGGGTCGGGCGCGGGCAGCTCGCCGGCGACCACTTTGCGCAGCGCCGACTTGATCGCGGCGACGTCGTTTGACGGGACCACCTCGCCGGCGGCGGTCTCGAGCACGATCCGACCCGCCTCCGTGCCGGCAGCGAGGGCCACGATGGGCCGGCACGCCGCGAGGTACTCGAACAGCTTGTAGTTGGCGAGCTGGCTGCGGCGCGGGTCGGCGAGCAGCAGCAGGGCGTCGGCCTTGCGCTGCAGCCCGATCGCGGACGAGCGAGACGCGGCTCCCAGCAGCGAGATCTGCGCCGGCGACACGTCCGCCCCGAGCAGCCGGCGCTCGTCGTCGGTCAGGGGGCCGGCGATGACGAGCCGCAGCTGCTTCGCGGTGCGCGGCTCCTCGGCGGCGAGCTCCCGCATCGCGCTGACGAGCGACGACGGATCGCGACCGTAGGAGCCGAACCTGCCCGTGTACACGAGCAGCTTGCGCGTCCCCTCGAACGGCCAGGCCTCGTCCCCGGCGGGATCGATCTCGGGATCCCAGGCATTCGGTACGAGCGTCGACTCGATCCCGAGCCGGCCCCGCAGGTCCTCGGCCACCGGGCGGCTGACCACCGTCACCAGGTCGGCGGCACCCAGCCAGCGGCGTTCGAGCCGCTCGTCGAGGCGCCGCTGCGCCGCCGTCGGGAACGTGGGGCGCAGCGGCTCGAAGTTCCACGCGTCGCGGACGTCGGCTAGCCACGGCAGCCCGCGGCGCTGAAGCGTCAGCCCCACGCGGTGAGCGGACTCCGGCGGCGAGCTGGTGATCACGCAATCGAACTGCTGCTCGCTCGCCAGCCGTTTGGCGGCGCGCACGGCGAACGGGGCCCAGGCCGCGACCAGCGGTTCGGGCACCAGTACCCGGCTGAGCAGGTGCGGGCGTCCCGAGTAGGTGTCTGACTCGAACATCCCCTGGACCCGGTCGTGCCCACGGATCCGCGCCCGCGTGAGCTGCAGGTCGGAGGTGCGCACGATGTCGGACTCGCCGGGCTCGGATCCGAACGCGGAGGTCGTCAGCACGGTGACGCGATGCCCGGCGCGGCGCAGGTACTTGACCATCGCCGCCGGCCGGTGGGCGCCGGTGTCGGGGCAGGGGGGATAGAAGTAGGCGACGAGGAGGATCGAGCGGCCGCCGCCGCCGGTGGCGCTCATGGCCGCTTTGCGCGGCGCGCCGCGACCGCCTCGCGATAGACGTCGTCCATGCGGTCGGCGAGGCTCGGCCAGCTCCAGCTGCGCTCCGCCTTGGCGCGCCCCTCGGCCCCGAGCCGCCGGCGCTCCTGGGGTCCCATCTCGATCATCTCGTCGAGCGCCGCGGCGACCGCGGCGGCGTCGCCCGGGGGCGTGAGCAGGCCGTTGCGGCCCGGCTCGACGACCGCGCGCACGCCCGGGTACTCGGTGACGATCGCGGGCAGGCCGCACGCCATCGCCTCGATCAGGACGATCCCGAACGACTCCGGCGGCTCGGTGGTGAGCAGGATCAGGTCGCTGGCGCGCAAGACGTCCGGGAGTCCGGTCTGCGGCAGCCGGCCGAGGAAGTGGACGCGGTCGCCGACCCCTGACTCGCGCGCCCGCCTGCGGTAGCCGTCGAGCAGCTCGCCGCCGCCGGCCACGACCATGTGCGAGTCATGCCCGGAGCGGGCCAGCGCCTCGATCGCGACGTCGAGGCGCTTGAAGTGGTGGGCGCGGTCGAGCGTGGCGACGAACGCCGCCACCACCGCGTCGCCGGGAATCCCGAGCCGCTCGCGGATCCCCGCCGCGTCGGGTCCCGGCTTGAAGACCTCGGCATCGACGCCGTTCGGCATCTCGCGGACGCGCTCCGGGGTGCGTTCGAGCGCGGCGCGGAGGTAGGGGACCGACTCCGCGTGGTCGCGCGACAGCACGCAGATGCGATCGGCGCTTCGGATCAGCAGCGGCGCGACGGTGTGCTCGTAGGCGCCGAATATCGCCC
>DASPWW010000140.1:0-8096 GCA_035637595.1 Solirubrobacterales bacterium
CGGTCGGCCGAACCGCCGGCACTGTCCTGCCTAGAGTTCGCTATGCGACGCCTATCCAGGACGGCCGCTCCCTTCTCGAGCTGATCGCTCCTTCACGGCCACAACACCTGTGGGCAACCTGACGGAATCGGATACTCATGAGCGGGCCTGATGTTCCTCCCGGCGCGCCCGCCGGGGCCGAGCTGGGCCGACCGGCTATTCCCGCAGCTCTACGCGCTCGATCGTCTGGGCCTCGACGGGACGATCGTCCGCGCCGGTCTCCGCCGACTCGATCGCGCTGACGGCGTCCATGCCGTCGGTCACCCGCCCGAACACGGTGTGCTTGCCGTTCAGCCACGGCGCCTCCTGCGTGGTGACGATGAAGAACTGCGAGCCGTTCGTGTCCGGACCGGAGTTCGCCATCGCGAGCGCCCCGCGAACGACCGAGTGCTGATTCGGCTCGTCCTCGAAGGTGTAGCCGGGCCCACCGCGCCCCGTGCCCTCGGGGCATCCGCCCTGGATCATGAAGTCGGGGATCACGCGATGGAAGATCAATCCGTCGTAGAACCCGTCCGCAGCGAGCTTGCGGAAGTTCGCGACCGTCTTCGGCGCGTCGTCGTCGAACAGCTCGACCGAGACCGGTCCGGCGCTGGTGTGGAGGGTGGCCTGTGACACGCGGCCCAAGACTATTCGACCTGCGACAGCCGCCCGGCCCGTCGCCTATCATGCCCGCTCCGCGAGCGTGAGGGCGATGCTCGCCGGCGGGAGACCCGACCCCGAGCCTTCGCGCCGTTGCCGTTGTTAGTAACCGAGGATGTTCGCGATTAGGGACAAGCCGCGCCTGCCGGCGAGCGCGATCGCGTTGGCCGCGGTCGGCTTCGCCGCCCTCGTCGCGCTCGCCATCGGGCTCGCTGCGCTCGAGGGCGCCCACGCCTCCAAGCCCGACAAGCCCGACCTTCCTCCCGGCCTCGCCCAGAAGCCGAACATCATCGTGATCACCACCGACGATCAGACGGTCGCGCAGCTCAACGAGTCGACGATGCCGACCGTGATGAGCCAGCTCGCCGCCCAGGGGACCACGTTCACGAACATGATCGCGACCACGCCGCTGTGCTGCCCCTCGCGCGCGACCTTCCTGACCGGCCAGTACATGCACAACAACGGCGTGACCTCGAACAGGCCGGGCTACGAGAGCCTGGTCCGCAAGCGCGCCGTCCTGCCGGCCTGGCTGCAGAAGGCGGGCTACGTCACCGCCCACGTGGGCAAGTACCTGAATCGCTACGGCAAGTCCGTGCGTCCGGACAGCACGCCCGCCCCCGGGTGGGACGAGTGGGTGGCCGCGCTCGAGCCGCGCTCGTATTTCGACTACGAGCTCCAGGTGAACGGTCGCACGGTCAAGTACGGCAGCGACGACCCGGACTACCTGACGCGCGTCTTCAACTGGCGCGCCGTCAAGCTGATCCACAAGTACGTCCCGCGCAAGCAGCCGCTTTTCCTTTCGATCGACCAGTTCGCTCCCCACGAGCGCGGCGCCGGGGATCCCGCCGAGCGCTGCGCCGGAGGGGCGATCCCCGACCCGCTGGACAACCAGCTCTTCGACGGCGTGCCGCTGCCCCAGCCGCCGAACTACAACGAGACGGACGTCGGCGACAAGCCCTCGTTCATCCAGGACCTGCCCGACATCAGCGAGGAGGAGCGACTCGACATCGAGCGCAGGTGGGGGTGCGCGCTCGCGTCGCTCGTCGCCGTCGACCGCGGGCTGAGCCAGATCATCGCCGAGCTGCAGAACGACGGGGAGCTGGACAACACGGTGATCATGTTCTGGTCGGACAACGGCTTCTTCTACGGCGAGCACCGCATCCCGGCGGAGAAGACCATCCCCTACGAGGAGGCGCTCGAGGTCCCGATGATCTGGCGAGTGCCGTCGCAGTACCTCGGCGGCGCCACCCAGGCGCGGACCGCCAGCTCGCTGGTCGGCAACATCGACATCGCGCCGACGATCCTCGACCTGGCCGACGCTCAGCCCTGCCTCGGCAAGGCCGCCACCAACTGCCGGATCATGGACGGTCGCTCGCTGCTCGGCCTGATGACCGGCGACACGACGGGATTCGGCCCCGACCGCACGCTGCTGATCGAGCAGGGGGTGTGCGGGTACCGGGGCGTGCGCGACCTGACCGAGGTCTACATCGAGCACCTCGGCACCCGCATCGAGAACACCGAGACCTGCAACCCGGAGCTCGAGATCGAGCATTACGACCTCGGGGCTGATCCATTCGAGCTCAAGAATCTCTATCCCGCGACGTCGAACGGTGTCCTCGAGGCCCAGGGCCGCCTGTTCGACGAGCTCAGCGAGCTGCGTGACTGCTCCGGGGTCGAGGGCCGCGATCCGGCGCCGCCTAGCGGGCACTACTGCCAGTAGGGATGGGGGTCGACGCGGGAGAGCCGCGGGTGCTCGTAATCGCGCTCGCGGCGCTCGCGGCGCTGATCGCAGCAGCGGCTGTCACCGGGGACTCGACCGCCTCGGCCCAGTCAGCGGCCAAGAAGCCGAACATCATCGTCATCGAGACCGATGACCAGACGCTGGAGTCGTTTCGCTCCGAGGTGATGCCCAACGCGGTGAAGCTGATTGCGGGTGACGGCGGGACGACGTTCACGAACGACGTCGTGACGACCCCGCTGTGCTGTCCGTCGCGGATCAGCTACCTGACCGGGCAGTACGGGCACAACAACGGCGTGCTCTCGAATCGCACCGGCTACTCGGTGCTCACCGACAAGGGAAGCGTGCTGCCGGCGTGGCTGCAGGAAGCCGGCTACGTGACGGCGCACGTCGGCAAGTGGCTGCATCAGTACGAGACCACTGTGCATCCGAAGACCAAGGTGGCGCCGGGCTGGGACGAGTGGTACACGGCGCTCGAGCCGCGCGCCTACTACGACTACAAGCTGTACGTGAACGGCGGCAAGGAGAGCTTCGGCGACGAAAAGCGCGACCACCTGACCACCGTGCTGGGCCACACCGCGCTGGAGCTGATCGACAAGTACGTCCCGAAGTCCAAGCCGCTCTACCTGCAGCTCGACGAGTACGCGCCGCACTCCGGGCCCGGAAGCAAGACGGCGCGCTGCAAGGGCGCGGCTGTCCCCGCGCCCTCCGACGACGGCGTGTTCAAGGACGAGGAGCTGCCGAAGCCCCCGAGCTTCAACGAGGAAGACATCAGCGACAAGCCGTCGTTCATCAAGGAGCTGCCGTCGCTGAGCTCCGCGGCGATCGCTGCGATCCAGCGCCGCTACCAGTGCGACCTCGAGTCCTTGGTCGGCGTCGACCACACCGTCAAGAAGATCTGGCGCGCGCTCGGCAAGACCGGTGAGCGCGACAACACGGTGATCGTGTTCACCTCCGACAACGGCTACTTTTTCGGCGAGCACCGGTTGCCGGCGAGCAAGTTCCGCGTCTACGAGGAGGCGCTTCGCGTCCCGCTCGTGATCCGCGTGCCGCAGGCGATGCTCGGCGCCGCCCCGGTCAGCGAGGTGACCCAACCGGTCGCGAACATCGACATCACGTCCACCCTGCTCGAGCTGGCCGGCGCCGAGCCATGCGCCCCGACCGGCGGGTGTCGCGTCCAGGATGGCCGCTCGCTGCTCGACCTGATGGGTGGCAACACGGCGAGCTGGCCGGCGGACCGTGGAATCGCGGTCGAGTTCAAGGAGAAGGGAGTGCCGAGCGAGCTGAGCGCGAGCTGCGCCTTCTTCGGCGTCAGGACGGCGACCAACATCTACGTCGAGCATCCGCTGATCCCGGACGAGAGCGGCAACGCCTGCAAGCCGTCCGATGAGGCCGAGCTGTACGACCTCCACAGCGACCCGTTCGAGCTTCAGAACCTGCTGCCCGTGCAGCCCGGCAGCCCCGCGGCTCAGACCGAGCAGGCGCTCAAGGCGCGGCTCGAGCAGCTGCGCGACTGCGCCGGGATCGAGGGCCGCGATCCGCAGCCCCCGAGCGGCCACTACTGCGATTGATGACGGCCGCGCGCATGAGACTCGGCGCGGTGGCGCTCGGCGCGCTCGCGATGGCCGTCGCCGCCGGGGCATCGTCGGCCGAGCCCACGCTGGGTGCCAAGCAGGGACCGCGCCCCAACATCATCCTCGTCGTCACCGACGACCAGACGCTGGCCGCGTTCAACGGCCACACCATGCCCTACACGATCGGATCGGTCGCCGGCCAGGGGACGACGTTTGCCAACGCGATCGCGGTGACGCCCCTGTGCTGCCCGTCGCGCGCGTCGATGATCACCGGCCAGTACGGCCACAACAACGGCGTCGTCAACAACAAGCCCGGCTATCCGGCGCTGAGGGACAAGCCCAACGTCCTGCCGGCGTGGCTGCGCGCCGCCGGCTACTACACCGCCCACGTCGGCCGCTACCTGAACGAGTACCCGCACGGTCGCAACACCAAGCCCGCGCCCGGCTGGGACGAGTGGGTGAGCGCACTGGAGCCGCGTCGCTACTTCGGCTACGAGCTCCAGGTCGGTCGCGACTCGGTCGAGTTCGGCAAGAAGGCCAGCGACTACATCACAACGGTGCTGAACAACCGCGCCACGCAGATCATCAGCAAGCAGGCCCCCAAGCCCCAGCCCTTCTACCTCCAGCTCGACCAGTTCGCCCCGCACGCGGGGCCGGGGATGCCCAAGGGGCCGTGCGCCGGCAGGGACGTCCCCGACGCGCTGCCCGCGGACTACGCCCAGTTCGCCACCGAGCCGCTCCCCACGCCGCCGTCCTTCAACGAGGAGGACATCAGCGACAAGCCGTCCTTCGTCCGCAAGGTCCCGCTGCTGACCGAGAAGAGAATCGCCGCGATCACCCAGCGCTACCGCTGCGCGCTCGGATCGCTGCCCGCCGTTGACCGCGGCATGGCGGCGATCGACGCGGCGCTCGCCCAGGCCGGCGAGCTCGACAACACGGTCGTGATGTTCGTCTCCGACAACGGCTTCTACTACGGCGAGCACCGCCTGCCGCGCGAGAAGATCCGGCCCTACGAGGAGGGGCTGCGAATCCCGCTCGCGATCCGGGTCCCGGCCGGCGTGCTCGGGGCGCCGGTGGTCTCCTCGGTCGACGAGCTGGTCGCGAACATCGACCTGACGCCGACGATCCTCGACTTCGCCGGGGCGGCGCCGTGCATCGCACCCGACCACTGCCGCGTGATGGACGGGCGCTCGCTGGTGCCGCTGCTGCGAGGCGAAGACGGCTGGCCGCCGGATCGCGGCCTCGCGATCGAGTTCAGGACCGCGGACGAGAAGTTCAACACCTCGTCGAGCTGCGAGTACCACGGGATCCGCACGCCCGGCCAGCTCTACGTCCAGCACATCAGCGTCCCCAACGCGGTCGACGGGACGTGCGAGCCGGCCGACGAGCGCGAGCACTACGACCTCGCCGCCGACCCGTTCGAGCTTCAGAACCTCTATCCGGCGGACCCCGAGTCGCTGACGGGCTTTGTCGAGGGCCTTCTGGCCGAGCGCTCCGCCCGGCTCGCGAACTGCGCCGGCATCGAGGGCCGCGACCCGGCGCCAGCGAGCGGGAACTACTGCGAGTGATGACGGCAGGCAGCGGAAGCCGGGCGGCCGGCATGCGGCGCAGCGGGTGCGCGATCGCCGCGGCGGGCGTGGCGGCGCTCGCCGTCGTCGGCGCGACGATCGCGGCCGGCGGGGCCGAGCGCGCGGCCGCCAAGCCACAGGTGCGGCCGAACATCATCGTGATCGTCGCCGACGACATGCCGCTCTCGTTCCTGCGTGAGGCCACGCTTCCCAACACCATCGAGCTGCTCGGGCACCAGGGAACGGAGTTCACCGACAGCGTCGTCACCACCCCGCTGTGCTGCCCGTCGCGCGCCGCCTACCTGACGGGCCAGTACGGGCACAACAACGGGGTGCTGTCGAACCGTCCCGGCTACGAGGACCTGGTCGGAAAGACGAACACGCTTCCCGCCTGGCTCCAGCGCGCCGGCTACACCACCGTCCACGTGGGGCGGTACTTCAACGGCTACAAGCAGGTCGGCGGGACCAAGGTCGCGCCGGGGTGGGACAAGTGGTACACGTCGCTCGAGCCGCGCAACTACTACGACTACGACCTCGAGGTCACCGGCAACACGGTCCATTACGGCAAGAAGCCCGGCGACTACCTCACCCACGTCCTCAACAAGGTCGCCCTGCGGACGGTCCGCAAGCAGTCGAAGCGCAAGAAGCCCTTCTACATGCAGATCGACCAGCTCGCTCCCCACGACGAGTGGCGAAACAGCGGCGGAGCCTGCGGCGCGAGCGCGATCCCGGGACCCGGGGACCTGGCGCCGTTCGCCAACGAGCCGCTGCCGGAAGGCCCCTCGTTCAACGAGCAGGACATGTCGGACAAGCCCCCCTACATGCAAGTTCGAAACTCGCTCGACGAGCAAACGGTCGCGGACATCACGCGCGAGTACCGCTGCCGCCTCGCCTCGATGCTGGCGGTCGATCGCGGGGTGCAGCAGATCGTCGCGGCGCTCTCCGCCAGGGGCGAGCTCGACAACACGATGATTGCGTTCACTTCCGACAACGGCTTCTACAACGGCGAGCATCGAGTCCCGTTCGAGAAGTACCTGCCGTACGAGGAGGGGATCCACATGCCGTTGCTGATCCGCTTCCCGACCAGCGTCGGCGCTGTCCCGACCGTCGATTACACGGTCTCGAACATCGACCTCACCGCCACCGTCCTCGAGCTCGCCGGAGCAGCTCCGTGCGCGGGCAAGGTGTGCCGCGTCCTCGACGGGCGCTCGTTCCTGCCCCTGGCGCGCGGCGAGTCCCCGGATTGGGCCGCCAACCGCGCGATCGTGATCGAGCTCGACCGTCGCTTCGGCGAAGGGGTGGCGTCCCTGCCCTGCCTCTATCAGGGGGTGCGGACCTCGAGCGCCATCTACGTCGAGTATCTGAGCCTGCCCGACCCGATTGACGGCCTGTGCCAGGAGAGCGCCCAGTACGAGCTCTACGACATCGACACCGACCCATTGGAGCTTCAGAACCTCTATCCCACCAAGCCGGGGTCGGCCCAGCGCGTGCTCCAGGACTCGCTCAAGGCGCGCCTCGCGGCGCTGCGCGACTGCGCCGGGATCGAGGGCCGCGACCCCCTCCCGGCAAGCGGGCACTACTGCGAGTGAGCACGAGGCTGACTGCCGCGGCCCTCGCGGCCGCCGGCGCGGTGGTCACGAGCTCGCTCGCGATCGCCTGGGAGCCCGCCGACGCCGCGCCGCAACAGAGCCCAAACATCATCCTGATCGTCACCGATGACCAGACTGTGGCGCAGCTCAGCGAGGCGACGATGCCGAACACGCTGGAGCTGGTCGGCGCTCAGGGAACGACGTTCACGAACATGATCGCCACCACGCCGCTGTGCTGCCCGTCGCGCGCGTCGATGATCACGGGCCAGTACGGCCACAACAACGGCGTGCTCGCGAACGCCGGTGGCTACAAGCACCTGGAGGGCAAGCGCAACGTGCTCCCGGTGTGGCTGCGCGCCGCCGGCTACCACACCGCCCACGTCGGGAGATGGCTGCAGGGCTACAAGGGCGCGAAGGTCGCCCCGGGCTGGGACGAGTGGTTCACGATGGTGGGTGAGGACCGCGCCTACTTCAAGTACGTCCTCAGCGACGACGGCGAGAAGCTGCAATTCGGCAAGGGGCCCCGCGACTACGTCACCCGCGTCCTGAACCAGGCGGCGCTGCGGATCGTCCGGCGCCAGGTTCGCAGCCCGAAGCCGTTCTACCTCCAGCTCGACGAGCTCGCGCCGCATGCGGACGCGTTCGAGGGCGGAAGCGGGGGCGTTTGCTCGCACAGCGCGATCCCACCGTCGCTGGCGCCGGCGGGCTTCGAGGACGCGCCGCTGCCGCTGCCGCCCTCGTTCAACGAGCCCGACGTCGCCGACAAGCCCTCGTTCATGAAGATCCTGCCGACGCTCTCCGACGAGCAGGTCGCCGAGCTCGTGCGGCAATGGCGCTGCCGGCTGGCGTCGCTTCCCGCCGTAGACGAGGGCGTGCGGCGGATCGCAGACGCGCTGGATCACGCCGGCGAGCTCGACAACACGGCGATCCTGTTCGTCAGCGACAACGG
>DASPWW010000141.1:0-6383 GCA_035637595.1 Solirubrobacterales bacterium
CAGCCCGGCGGCGTAGATCTCGCGGTAGTAGTCGCCGAAGGGGGCGGTCTCCACAGACCCGACGCTAACGGTTCTGGCTTTCGTCACGTTCGCGCCGCCACCCGCGTGGATTGGGCAGCGAGGATGGCGGCCATGCCCGACCTGGCTCGTTTTGACCATGACATAGAGGGTGAAAACCGGCCAGGCCCGGCTCGCCAGGCGGTCGACACGAAGATTGCGACGCTAGCGGGATCCCAGTACGGCGTCGTCGCCCGCCGTCAGCTTCTCGCTCTCGGGATCGGTCGAGGCGCCATAGACCACCGACTTGCCACGGGACGACTTCATCCTCTCTATAGCGGTGTCTATGCCGTTGGCCATTCCGTGGTCGTCGGCCGCGGCCGCTGGATGGCCGCCGTTCTCGCCTGCGGACCGAACGCCCTCCTCAGCCACCGAAGCGCCGCGGCACTGTGGAACCTTGCCCCGACCTCTAGCCCCCTTATTGATGTGACCGTCCCGCGCGGCCGGAGCGGCCACGAGGGGATCGCCCTCCACCAGGTGCGCTCCCTGTCCGAGGCCGACCGCGCCGTCGTCGACGCCATCCCCGTCACCTCCGTCGCCCGCACCCTCTTCGACCTCGCGGAGGTCGTGGACCGGCGACGCTTGGAGCGGGCCTTCGAGCAGGCCGAGCGGCTACGCCTCCTCGACATGAGGGCGATCGCGGACGGCTGCGACCGCAGCCCCGGCCGAAGGGCGCTCAAGCCGCTTCGAGCCCTGCTCGCCGACCTCTACCCAGCCGATCATGAGACCCGCTCCGAGCTCGAGCGCCGCTTCCTCGACTTCTGCCGGGGTGCGTGCCTGCCCCTCCCGGAGACCAATGTGCTCGTAGAGGGTTTCGAGGTCGATGCCGTCTGGAGGAAGGAGAAGCTCGTCGTCGAGCTCGACAGCTACGAGTTCCACGGCACGCGCGCTGCGTTCGAGCGCGACCGCGCCCGCGACGTGACGCTACAGCTCGCCGGCTACCGCGTTCCGCGCGTAACCTCACGCCGCCTGTCCGCTGACCCAGTCGGGCTCGCCGCCGCGATCCGGGCGCTTCTAGGCGGGGCGACCCGGCCGGTCGGACCGGGCTCAGGCGATCTCGCTGCGCAGCGCGAAGAACCGATCAGGGTGTAGCCGTCGTCGGCTACGGCGCCCGGAGCTGGCTCAGAAGAGCCGGGATCTGCGAGTCCGACGGGTCGAGGCGCGCCGCCTCGGTCAGGCAGCGCTCAGCCTCACCGACCTGCCCCAGGGCGCGGTGACACAGTGCCATGTTGAAGAGCGTCTTCGCCTGCTGCGCGGTCTCATTGAGATCCAGCGCCTGCTGGAGGTACTCAAGCGCCACCTGGGGCAGCCCCGCGACGAACATCAGCTGCCCCATCCGCCGCGGCACCCGAGCGTCCTCCGGGCCGACCGGGAAGAAGTTCTCCCGCACGCGCTCCAGCGCCCGCGCGAGCCGCGCCGCCGTCGCCGGGTCGGCCGACCGCGCCCGCCCGGCGAACGCCTCGGCGTGGCGGAGGATCGCCTCCGGGTCGTAGTGGCAAACATTCAGGATCGCCAGCAGGTGGTCGAGGTCGGCCGACTCGGGCAGGGGGTTCGTCAGCAGCGGGAGGTGGTCGACGAGCGGCAGCCCGTCCACGGCGTCGCCGTAGGCGGCCCGGATCTCCGGCAACTTCTCGGGCGGCACCCCGAGCACCCCGGCGGCCGCCACGAACTGGACCACGGGGTCCGCGGGCAAGAGGAGCGTGCCGCCGCGCCGCTCGAAGTAGCGGGCCAGGGCGTGGAAGTTGACCGCGACCGAGAGGGTCGGGCCGTGCCGCGCCAAGTGCGGCGACTCCCCGAACAGGGCGAACTGGTCGGTGCGGCAGTAGCCCTTGTCGCCGACCAGGAGAAGCAGCCGGCCGGACAGAGCGCCGAGCCGGCGCACGGCCTCGACGGCGCTGACCGGGATCAGGAAGGCCACGTCGTCGAGTTGCTCCCGGTACTCGCCCGGCACGGCCGACAAGTCGGGATCGTCCGGGTAGGCCGCCGCGCCGGCGCCAAGCGGAACGAACCGGATCTGCCCCGCCTCCCCGGGGGGAAGCCCGCCCGCCGGGATCTCGACCCGCCCCTCCTCGAGCACGTCCCCCCGCACCCGGAACAGGTCGTGCGGGATGCTGTCGAAGACGTAGTTGGCCACCGCGACGACGGGGTTCGCCAGCGAGCCGGGCCCGAGCGTCCCGCCGGAGCGCAGCAACGTGAGCGAGTCGTCGCGGGTGCAGTCGTAGCGGGCGAAGTCGAGCACGCCCTGCTCGACCAGCGGCCGCAGGCAGGGGTGCTCGCCCCAGTACGCGGAGCGGTCGCCGAGATCGGTCAGGACGTAGCGGAGGCGCCAGCCGGCGAACCGGCCGGCCGCCAGCCGGCGCTGCAGCTCGCGGGCGAGCAGGTAGCCGAACCGGCCGGTACCCGCCCCCAGCTCGACGACGACCAGCGGCTCGGCCGGATCGAGCTGCCCGGCGTCGGCGGCATCACGCACGAACCCGACGGCCGTTTCGGCGTAGCTGCGGGCCAGGAGCGCGCAGTTGCTGATGTAGGACGGGATCGCCTCCTCGCCCAGCCAGGCCTGCGGCCCCGCCTCGCGATAGACCTCTTCCTGCGCCGCCCACAACGGCGCCGCGCTGAGGCGCACGGTGGTCGGCCCCGAGGCGGGCGGGGTCACGGAGTGCGCCTCACCGGACGGGTTGCGATCGGGCGCACACTTGATGACCGAAGCCCTCTGCGGTCGATGCCTGCCGGCGGCGCGACCGGCGCCAGCACCTGAGGCTGTCTACTGGATATCGCTGCGCAGCGCGAAGAAGCCGATCAGGGCGTAGCTCTCGTCGCCGCTGCGCCACAGGATCTTGCCGAGGTTGGCGCCGGGGACGATCTCGACGAGCTCGTCGCGAATCTGGCGGATGAGGAACCGCGGGTTGGTGGTGACCGGGTGGTAGTCGATCACCAGCACGTCGACGTCCGGGTCGTTCTTGCCCGGCTCGACCCGGGTCTCGAAGTCGAACGCGGAGCGGTTCGACCCGTAGGGCTTGGTGCCGTACAGCGGCCAGAACAGCTTGGCGGGCCAGCGCGCGCTGCCGGCGAGGGTGTTGTCGCCCATCGACTCGGCGGAGTTGAAGCGCTTGCCCAGCCACGGCATCCAGGCGCCGGTGAGCACGTTGAGCGCGCGGTCGACGACGGGCTGGATCAGGGGCGTCACGAGGATTCCCTCGGTCTGGCCGTCGATCCCGGTCGGCGGCGACCCGAGCCGGAAGAGCTCGTTGAGCTTCTCGGCGCCGGCGTCGCGGTCATGGCGCGCCTCGTCGCCGAGCTCCTCGAACCATTCCCACGTGGCGTCCGCGGCGACGGCCGGGGAGGTGTGTGCCTGCTGGCGCAGATCGGCGAGTCGCTGGGCGACGTCCGAGAGCGCCTCGTCGGCGGCGGGCGTGGTCGTCTGGGCGGTGGAAGCGGCGGTCTCGGGCATCGGGCTCTCCCCTCGTGGCTTGCGGGCGCATCGTATCCCGCCGGGCCACGCGAGAGTGGTAGGTTCGGCGCATCGGGAGCCCAGAGAGCGAACTGGAGGTCTGAAGTGGGTCTGCTGGCCCTGATCGAGCGAGGTGTGAGCGAAGTCAACTCCGCCGTCTTCAGGCAGGTCAACCGTGCCCGGGACTGGTGGCAGCTCCCGCTGCCCGCGGCGCTGCTCAACCTGCGCGCCTACCGCGACGACCTGCGCGAGTTCAACCTCTACGACACGCGCGCCCCCTCGAATGGCGACTCCGCCCAGCAGCTGATCGACAACATGCCCAAGCACCGCACCTACGACGGCTCGATGCAGGACCCGTTCGACCCCGAGATGGGCATGGTCGGCACGCGCTTCGGCCGCAACGCGCCAACCGACGCGACGGCCCCCGAGGAGCTGCCGCAGCTGCTCACGCCGAGCCCGCGCGAGGTCTCCCAGAAGCTGCTCTACCGCGACAGCTTCAAGCCTGCCACCAGCCTCAACGTGCTCGCCGCGTGCTGGATCCAGTTCGAGAACCACGACTGGTTCGGGCACGGCGAGAACAAGCCCGACGAGTTCATCGACGTCCCGCTGGGCGAGGGCGACGAGTGGCCCGACGGCGACCCGATGAAGGTCAAGGTGACCCACCCCGACCGCACGCGCACCTGGAAGAGCGGCCTGCCGCCGACCTACGTCAACACCGTCACCCACTGGTGGGACGGATCGCAGATCTACGGCTCGACCGAGGAGCGAAACCGCGAGCTGCGCGCCAACGAGGACGGAAGGATGGCGATGGAGGACGGCCGGCTGCCGAACGAGACCGAGAAGGGCCTCGACGGCATCGACCTCACCGGCTTCTCGGACAACTACTGGATCGGCCTGTCGCTGCTCCACACCCTGTTCGTCAAGGAGCACAACGCGATCTGCGACCACCTCAAGCAGCACTACCCGTCGTGGGACGACGAGCAGCTCTTCCTCACCGCGCGGCTCGTCAACTCGGCGCTGATGGCCAAGATCCACACGATCGAGTGGACGCCGGGCATCCTCGCCAACCCCGTGCTGAAGCGGGCGATGAACTCGAACTGGTACGGGATCCTGCCGCGCTGGGTCCGCGACCGCTACGGCCACGTCGGCACCGAGATGATCGGCGGCATCGTGGGCTCCAAGCAGGCCCACCACGCGGCGCCGTACTCGATCACCGAGGAGTTCGTCTCGGTCTACCGCCTCCACCCGCTGCTCCCTGACGACTACGACATCCGCGACCACCGCAACGGCAAGCGGATCGCCGAGATCGACTTCGACCCGGTCCAGGGAGCGGGCACGCGGTCGACGATCGACGAGTACGGGCTCGCGAACCTCTACTACTCGTTCGGGATCGCCAACCCCGGCGCGATCACGCTCCACAACCATCCCCGGGCGCTCAACAACCACGTGCGCCTGACCGGCGACCGGGTGGACCTCGGGACGATCGACATCCTGCGTGACCGCGAGCGCGGCGTGCGGCGCTACAACGAGTTCCGCGAGGCGCTTCGCAAGCGGCCAGTCGAGAGCTTCGACGACCTGACCGGCAACGAGCAATGGGCGCACGAGATCCGCGAGGTCTACGACGGCGACATCGACCAGGTGGACCTCCAGGTCGGCCTGCTCGCCGAGCCGCTGCCGCCCGGCTTCGGGTTCAGCGACACCGCGTTCCGGATCTTCATCCTGATGGCGTCGCGGCGGCTGAAGTCGGACCGCTTCTTCACCAACGACTACTCGCCCGAGGTCTACACGCCCGAGGGCTTCGACTGGGTGGAGTCGAACACGATGAGCGACGTGCTGCTGCGCCACCATCCCGAGCTCGCGCCGGCGCTCGACGGCGTCGAGAACGCGTTCGCGCCGTGGAACAAGCTCTGAGCGCCGCGGCGTAGCGCCCGGTGGCGCAGGAGCTCCCCAGCGCCTCGCTCGTCGAAGGCGTTCGCTTCACGACCCAGGTCCTCGTCCCGAACCTGGTCCAGGGCCTGTTCCGGCGCCGCCGCCGCGCCGTCGCCGCGGCCACGAAGCTCAACGTCGACGGTCAGGCCGTGGGGTTGATCGGGGGCATGCGCCGCAGCCACGGCGACGGCCCGATCTGGGTCCGGGCGGGGACCGACCGGGTGCTGCTCGTCATCTCCGAGAAGGACGTCCGCCGCGTGCTCGAGGGATCGCCCGAGCCGTTCGCGCCCGACCCCGACGCCAAACGGCGCGGGATGTCGCACTTCCAGCCCACCGCGTTGACGATCTCGCGCGATGGCGCCTGGGAGAAGCGCCGCCGCTTCGCCGAGGCGGTGCTCGACACCGGCAAGCCCGCCCACCGGCTCGCCGAGCGCTTCGCCGCGGTAACCGCCGAGGAGGCGGCGGCGCTGCTTGCCGAAGTCGACCGCGAGGCCGATCGCTACCTCGAGTTCGAGCCCTTCAACGATGCCGTGCGCCGGATCACGCTGCGCTGCGTGCTCGGCGACGCCGCCCGCGACGACGAGCGCGTCTTCGAGCTGCTCGAGAAGCTGATGGACGAGGCGAACGGGCTGCCGAAGGAACGCTCCGACAGCTACGAGCCCTACCGCAAGCGGATCGAGGCATATGTCGCCGACGCCGAGGACGGCAGCGTGGTCGGCCTGTTCGCCGACGCCCCCTCGGACCCGGAGGTCGACGCCCCGGGTCAGGTCACCCACTGGCTGTTCGCGCTCGGCGACACGCTGGCGATCAACGCGCTGCGGGCGCTGGCCCTGATCACCACGCATCGGATGCAGTCCGAGCAGGTGCTGAGGGAGGTCGACGAGGCGGAGCGCACCGACGAGGGGGCCCTGACGGCGTTCGGCATCTCGGACCTCGATTACCTCGAGGC
>DASPWW010000142.1:0-9382 GCA_035637595.1 Solirubrobacterales bacterium
CGGCGGGTTGAGCGGCTGCCAGTCCGGATCCTCGTCGTTGACTGCGTTCGTGGTGAGCGGGATTTGGTTCTGCCCGTCGGCGTCCATGACGAAGATCTCGTCGTCGCCGTCACGGGAACTCATGAACGCGATCCTCTGGCCATCCGGAGAGAAAGCGGGGGCGGCGTCCGAGGCCGGGTCGGCCGTGAGCGGCGTCGGGTTCTGGCCATCGGCATCCATGACGAAGATCTCGTCGTCGCCGTCGCCGTTGCTCCGGAAGGCGATCCTTTCTCCGTCGGGGGAGAAGGTGGAATCGCCCTCGGCGGCAGCGTTGAAGGTGAGCTGAGTCTGATCGGACCCGTCAGCGTTCATGACGAAGATCTCCTGGTCGCCGTCGCGGTTGCTGGTAAAGGCGATCCGGCCGGCGGGTGAGAAGGCGGGGCGGTTGTCCCCTGCCGAGTTGAAGGTGAGCTGGGTCTGGTCGGACCCGTCGGCGTTCATGACGAAGATCTCCTGGTCTCCATCGCGGTTGCTGGTAAAGGCGATCCGGCCGTCGGAGGAGAAGGCGGGGTCGAGATCGGCGACCGAATTGAAGGTGAGCTGAGTCTGATCGGACCCGTCAACGTTCATGACGAAGATCTCGGTATCGCCGTCGAGGTTGCTTCGGAAGACGATCCTTTCTCCGTCGGCTGAGAAGCCGAGGTCTTCGTCGGTAGCCGAGTTGAAGGTGAGCTGGCTCTGGTTTTCGCCGCCAGCGTCCATGACGAAGACCTCGTTGTCGCCGTCCCGGGCGCTGGCGAAGACGATCTTGCCGTTTGCGCCCGGGAACGTGGCGTCGGCGACGGGGGCTGACGCGAGCATGAATGACCCCCCAATGAGCGCCGCGCGCAGGAAGCGACTCACTACCACTTCTTCTTTGCCTTGAACTTGACCTTGAAGGTGTCTGCTGTCGATTGACCGAGGTCGTCGGTGAAGGTGGCGGTCAGGGCTTCGACCGAGAATCAATCCTTCTCCTTCTTCTTCTTGTACTTGACATCCTGGGCGTCCTGCGAAGAGGCGCCAAGGTCGTCGGTGGCCGACGCGGTGACCGCCCCCTTGGGCTTCTTTCCGGCCTTGAGCGCGCGCTTGACCAGCTTCTTGCCCTTCCCGGCGACCGGGATGTCGACGGTCACGGGTTGGCCCGGCTGAAGCTGGATAGTCACCGCATCGAGCTGGACGGTCTTCTTCTTGGACGCCGTGGCGCCCGCCTTCGGCTGGGGGGCCTTCAGCGACCCGTCGAGCGTGACCGAGGCGTTCTCGTTCTGTGAGACGACGCTGACCGTAACGTGCTTTGGCGACTTCTGCTTGCCGGCGGCAAGGTCTATCGCCGGCGGGTTGAGCGGCTGCCAGGCCGGCGCGGTGTCGTACTGCATCGAGACCGTTTCCGTGAGCGGCGCCTGATTCTGGCCGTCGGCGTCCATCGCGTAGATCTGCTCGCTGGCCATGGTGCCGCGGAAGAACGCGATCCGCGTGCCGTCCGGCGAGAACACGGGCTGCTCATCCTGCGCCGGGTTGTCGGTGAGCGGAGTCAGGTTCTGACCGTCTGCGTTCATGACGTAGATGTCGACGTCACCGCCGGTGTCGTCGCGGCTGAACGCGATCCTCGTCCCATCGGGCGAGAAGTCGGGCTGAGAGTCGATATTCCCCGGCGCGAGGGTCAGCGGGACCGGGTTCTGGCCGTTGGCGTCCATGACGAAGATCCGGCCGAGCGAGCCGCCGGTGCGCGAAAACACGATCTTCTGGCCGTCGGGCGAGAACGATGGGTCGATGTCGTTCGTCGTGTTGTCGGTCAGCTGAACCTGGTTCTGGCCGTTGGCGTCCATGACCCAGATCTCGACGTCGGAAGCGTCGCCCTTCTCGAACACGATCCGGGTTCCGTCGGGCGAGAAGGCGGGGTTGCCGTCGTCCGACACCGGGCTGACCTCGGTCAGCTGGGTCTGGCCAGAGCCGTCGGCGTTCATGACCCAGATCGTGTCGCCCGACGAGCGGGCGAAGACGATCCGCTCGCCGTCCGCCGAGTAGGAGGGCTGGAGGTCGTTGTCCGGGTTGGCGGCGAGGACGGTCGGGTTCTCGCCCTGCGGGCCGATCGCGAATATGTCAGTGATGCCGCCGCCGCCGGGCAGCTGGCGTTCGAAGGCGATCTGACCGTTCGTGCCCGGGAACGCGGCCGCGGCGCTCGACGCCAGCGCAAGGCTCAGGCTCGTCGCCGCTGCCGCCATGAGGGCCGCTCGCCTTGTCGCAATCATCCCCTCTCGCCTCCCTGATCGAATCAGCTTCGCGGCGACGCTACCACGGCAACCCGTCCTCGACCTCCGATAGTCGCGGGGCGCCGCGGTCGCGCTCCGAGAGCACGGGGTCCGTGATCGGCCACTCGATCCCGATCTCCGGGTCGTCCCAGGCGACTTGCGCCTCGGTCGCCGGGTCGTAGTAGCTCGACAGCTTGTAGGAGACGTCGGCGGCCTCGCTGAGCACGCAGAATCCGTGCGCGAAGCCGACCGGGACGAAGAGCTGGCGATGCGACTCGTCGTCGAGCTCGTGTCCCTCCCAGCGGCGGTAGGTCGGCGAGTCGCGACGCAGGTCGACGACCGCGTCCCAGATCCGGCCGCGGGCGCAGCGCACGAGCTTCGCCTGGCCGGGGTCGGTCTGGAAGTGGAGTCCGCGCAAGATCCCGCCCCGCGAGCGGGAGTGGTTCTCCTGCACGAAGTTCGCGTCGACGCCGAGCTCGCGCCAGGCGCCGGCCCGGAACGTCTCGACCATGAACCCGCGCTCGTCGCCGTAGACCTCGGGCTCGATCAGGGCGAGGTCTGGGATCTCGGTGTCGAGACGGCGAGCCACTAGCCGAGCGCACGCCCGTACTGACGCTCGTAGTACTCGCGATACTCGCCCGAGCGGATCGGCTCCCACCACCAGGCGTTGTCGCGGTACCAGGCGACCGTGCGCTCGAGCCCCTCCTCGAAGGCGACCCGCGGCCTCCAGCCGAGCCCCTGGACCTTGTCCGAGGCGAGCGAGTAGCGGCGGTCGTGGCCCGGCCGGTCGGTGACATGCTCGATCAGGGACTCGTCGCGCCCCGTCAGCTCGCAGATCCTGCGCACGACCTCGATGTTGGGCAGCTCGTCGGGGCCGCCGACGTTGTAGACCTCGCCGGGCTCGCCGCGCTCCAGCACGGTGTCGATCGCGGCGCAGTTGTCGTCGACGAAGAGCCAGTTGCGAACCTGCATCCCGTCGCCGTAGACGGGCAGCGGATCGCCGGCGAGCGCGTTGAGGATGCAAAGCGGGATCAGCTTCTCGGGGTGCTGGTAGGGCCCGTAGTTGTTCGACGAGCGGCAGACCAGCGCCTCGGCGCCGTAGGTGTGGTGAAAGGCCGACGCGATCAGGTCGCCGCCCGCCTTCGACGCCGAGTACGGCGACGACGGATCGAGCCGCGAGGTCTCGCTGAACGAGCCGTCCTCGATCGAGCCGTAGACCTCGTCGGTCGAGATCTGGAGGTGGCGGATGCCGGCGTCGCGCGCCGCCTCCACCAGAACGAAGGCCCCGAACACGTCGGTGGTGATGAACTCCCCCGGTGACTCGATCGAGCGGTCGACGTGCGACTCGGCGGCGAAGTTGACGACCGCGCCACAGCCCTCGACCGCAGCGCGGACGGTGTCGCGGTCGGCGATGTCGCCCTCGGCGAGCTCGACGCGGTCGGTGGGCAGGTCCTGGAGGTTCTCGCGCCGCCCCGCGTAGGTCAGCTTGTCGTAGACGATCACCGTGTCGTCGGGGTTGGCGGCGAGGCGGTGGCGGACGTAGCCCGATCCGATGAACCCCGCGCCGCCCGCGACCAGCAGCCTCATGGCGTTCCCACCTCGAGCGCCTCGCGCTCGGCGAGGTAGGCGGAGAGCCCCGATCGCCAGCTCGGGAGCGGCCTCGCCTCGGATCGCTCGCTGCCCAGGACCGAGTAGGCGGGGCGGGGCGCCTTGCGGGCCAGCATGTCCGTCGTCGCCGCCATCACATGGCACTCGACGCCCGACTGGTCGAAGATCTCCTGCGCGAACTCGTACCACGAGCACGATCCGGCGCCGGCGAGGTGATGGACGCCGTAGGCCTCGCCCTCGATCAGCTCGGCGATCGAGGCCGCCAGGTGCGCGGTGTAGGTTGGACAGCCGACCTGGTCGGAGACGACGAGCACCTCGGGCTGGTCGTCGGCGAGCGCGAGCATGGTCTCGACGAAGTTGCGCCCCCCGAGCCCGTAGAGCCACGACGAGCGCACGATGAAGTGGCGCGGGTTCGCGACCTCGACCGAGGTCTCGCCGGAAAGCTTCGAGCGCCCGTAGGCAGACAGCGGCGAGGTCCGGTCCGACTCGAGGTAGGGCGAGCCCTTGCGCCCGTCGAAGACGTAGTCCGTGGACGGGTAGACGACCTTCGCCCCGACGCCCGCCGCGGCGGCGGCGGTGACGCCCGCGGCTTCGCTGTTCACCCGCGTCGCCTCGTGCTCGTGTTCCTCGGCGCCGTCGACGTCGGTCCACGCCGCGCAGTTGACGACGACGTCGGGACGGTATCCGGCGACCGCCGCGTCGACCGCAACGCCGTCGGTCAGGTCGAGGTCGGCGCGCGCCAGCCCCAGGACGCCGTGGCCGCGCAGCTCGCAGGCGCGCACCGCGTCGCGGCCGAGCATCCCGGCGGCGCCTGTCACCAGCACCCTCAAGGGATCGTGATCTCGGAGCTGTCGCCGACGATCATCCGCAGCGTCTTGGGTAGGCCGTCGCCGCGGGCGAGCTTGGTGTTGCGGCCCAGCAGGCTCGCCTCCATGCGGGCGCCGAGGTCGGAGACGCGCGCGCCCGCGAGCAGGATCGAGTGCTCGATCTCGGACCCGCTGACGACGACGTCGGGGGCGATCGCTGTGTAGGGGCCGATGTATGCGTCCGTGATCAGGCTGCCCGATCCGATGATCGCCGGGCCGCGGACGATCGTGCGCTCCAGGCGGGCCCCGGCCTCTACCACGACGCGACCCTCGACGCGCGAGTCGACGAGCTCACCCTCGATGCGGCGCTCGAGGTCCTCGAGCACGAGCCGGTTTGCCTCGAGCATGTCGTCGAGCTGGCCGGTGTCCTTCCACCAGCCGCGCACCTGGTGCCACTCGACGCGGCTTCCGTCGTCGATCAGTCGCTGGATCGCGTCGGTGATCTCGAGCTCGCCGCGCCCCGACGGCTCGATCGCGCGCGCCGCGTCGAACACCGGCGGCCCGAACATGTAGACCCCGACCAGCGCGAGGTCGCTCGGGGGGTCGGAGGGCTTCTCGGTCAGGCGAACAACCCGATCGCCTTCGAGCTCGGCGACGCCGTAGTGCTCCGGATCGGGGACCTGCGTCAGGAGGATCAGCGCGTCGGGCTCCGAGCTGCGGAACGCGTCGACGAGGTCGGTGATCCCGTCGCGCAGCAGGTTGTCACCGAGGTACATCACGAACGGGCCGTGGGCGAGGAAGTCCTCGGCGGTGAGCAGCGCGTGGGCGAGGCCGAGCGGCGCGTCCTGGGTTATGTACGTAACACCGGCGCCGAACTGCGAGCCGTCGCCGACCGCCTCGCGGATCTCATCCCCGGTCTCCGGCGCGATCACGATCCCGATCTCGCTGATACCCGCCTCGACGAGCGCCTCTATCCCGTAGAAGAGCACGGGCTTGTTGGCCACGGGCACGAGCTGCTTGGCCGAGGTATGGGTGATCGGGCGCAGGCGGGTTCCCGCGCCCCCGGAGAGGATCAAACCCTTCAGGACTTCCATCGTTTCGGAGGCTACCGAGCGCCGGTCGAGCGGGATACTGCAGCGTGTGAGCGACGAGGCGGTGACCCGGACCGTGCCGACGCCGATTCGGGGACCGCTCGGGGCTGCGACCGCGTCGGCGCGACGCCGGGTCCTGTGGATCTCGGGCGCCTGCGCGCTGGCGCTGTGGCTCTTCCTGGCGATTCAGGACCGAGAGATCAGCGACACCGCGGGGCCGGGAATCGTCCCCTTCGAGGTCGCCGGGACGCAGGAGCACGCCCAGGACATCCTCGACGACTGGGGTCAGGAGGGACGCGACGCCGCACGGGTCTCGCTGATCGCCGACTACCCGTATCTGGTCGCGTATTCGATCTTCCTCGCCGTGGGGTGCACGGTCGCGTCAGGACGGCTGGCGCGCCGCGGGATGAATCTGCTCGCCTCGATCGGCCCAGCGCTCGGCTGGGCGCAGTTCGTCGCCGGCGCCTGCGACGCGATCGAGGACGCCGCCCTGCTGCGCGTCGTTGACGGGCATACGGCGACGTACCCGGAGATCGCCTTCGTCGCGGCGGTCGTGAAGTTCACGCTCGCGGGCCTGGGCCTCGCCTACGTGATCTTCGGCGCGGTGATGGGCCGTGGCGCCAAGCCTGAGGCCGAGCCGGCTCAGTAGGTCCCGCCGAGCTTGCGGTGGTCCCAGGTCGCGGTGCGCCGCGGCACGAAGCGCACGGCGACCCGCTTGCGCGCCTGCGCGCGTAACGCCTCCGCGGCCTCGCCCTCGACCGAGTCGAGGCCGTCGGCGTAGCGCAGGGTCAGCTGCTTGGCGACCTCGAAGACAAGCGCCTCGTCCCGGTTGATCTCCGCCTCGGCCTCGACCATCACGCCGCGCAGATCGGCGTACTCGTGCCCGGTCTCGACGAGCAGCGTGGCGCGCGGGTCGCGCTCGAGGTTGCGCACCTTCTGGGACTTGGCGTAGGTGTAGATCCAGATCTCGCCGTCGCGCAGCACGTACCACAGCGGCATCAGGTGGGGCCAGCCACGCGTTCCCAGGCTCGCGACGACGACGACCCGCTCCGACTCGAGCAGCTCACGCCGCTCGGCGTCGGTGAGCTTGATCTCATCGCGGCGGCTCAAGGCTCGAGCACGAGCTCGCGCCACGGTCCTTCGCCGACCATCGGCTGGGTGCGGCCAGCGAGCCAGGCCTCCTGGAGGTCGTCGTAATGGGGGCTGCCCGGCTGGCCAGACTGGCCGGTGAACTGCTGCCAGCGCGTGCGCTGGGGGTCGGTCGGGTCGGCGACCATGCGCCAGCACGGCGCCCAGACGGCCTTGTAGGGATCGTTGGGATCGTGGGCGATCTGGCTCACGGTCTCCTGGCCGCCCCCGGCCTCGAGGCTGCGGTTGAAGAGGTGGTCGAAGAGCGGGCTGGCGCCCGCGAACGCGTGCGGGAAGTCGAGCCGGTGGATGCGGCCCCAACGCCAGCCGGAGGGGTCCGGCCCGAAGCGATCGGCGAGGTCGTCGAGGCCGCCGCGCAACGCGTCGAGCGCCAGTTCCTCCCACGAGGTCCCGATCAGCTGCTCGTCGCCCTCCTCCCAGAGGCGCAGAAGGTGCGAGTGCCAGCGCCATGGCGAGGTGATGTGGTTTGTGAACCCGCTCACCGACCGGTCGAGCCAGCGCTCCGCGAGGTCGCGGTCGCGCATCGCGGCACGGGCGACCTCTCGCGCGAAGCGCGTCGTGAACGCCTGGTAGATCGAGGCGCCGATCGAGTCCGGGCGCAGGCGGCCGTCCCAGCTCTTGAGGCGCTCAATCGCCGCGACCTCGCGCTGGTCGCGAGGCCGCAGTCGCGCCAGCCGGTGGACGGTCTCGATGCCGGGGATCGAGAAATTGTCGGTCTGCATCGCCTCGAAGCTGTCGTGATCGTGCTCAGGCGTGGACACGATCAGCTCCTCGATGCGCCGCGCACGGTAGCCGTCGAGGTAGTCGCTCGAGACATGAGGCGAGTCCCCGTTGGCGATCCGGTTGTTGGCCGTGATCAGGTAACCGCACTCGGGGTCGCGCGCGGTGGGCAGCTCGTCGTAGGGGACAGTTCCCTCCCACTCGTACTCGCCCGTCCAGCCCGGCTTCGGCAGGTCCGGGCAGCCGCCGCGGCGGACCGGGATCCTGCCCACCGTCTTGTAGCCGATCGAGCCGTGGCGATCGGCCCAGATCAAGTTCGAGACGGGAGCGTTGTGCGCCGCGAGCATCTGCTCCAGTTCAGGGCCGCTGTTCGGCTCCAGGACGCGGACCTGGGCGTCGGTGACGGCCGGTGAGTCGAGCACGAGCCAACGCAGCGCGAGCGGCTCGGCGTCGTCGGCGCCGAGGCAGCGGTTGACGATCGGGCCGTGGTGGGTGCTGCGGACCTCGAGGCGCTCCGGCGCCGAGCCCTTGACCTGAATCTCCTCCTCGCGAAGCTCCAGCGTCAGCCACTCGCCCTCGAACTCGTAGCGGTCGCCCTCGATCCGCTCGATGAAGAGGTCCTGCACGTCGGCCATCGCGTTGGTGAACGTGAACGCGACGTCGTTGTTCTGTCCCATGTTGATCCCCGGGATGCCGGGCAGCGAGGCTCCGCGCGCGAAGCGCCCGTTCAGGCCCAGATCCACCTGGTAGAAGATCCCCGGCATGCTGGGCGGCAAGTGGGGATCGCCGGCGATCAGCGGGTCGCCGGTCGCGCTGCGCTCGCCGCTGACCGCCCAGTTGTTAGAGCCGCTCGCCTCGGCGGCCAACCCGATCGTCGCTCGCAGCGCGTCGATCTGCTCAGCGAGGGCGAGCCCGTCGCCGTCCCAGGCGTGGCCGGGCTCGGTGATCACGGGATGGCCGATCGGGTAACCGGGGTCGAGCCGCGCCGTCAGCTCGGGACCCAACTCGCGCGTCATGTCCGCGCGCAGCAGCTCGCGCTCCCAGTTGGTCGAGAGGCCGAAGGCCAGTAGCTTCATCGCGGTCAGCATGTCGGCCGGGCGCCAGGGGTCGAAGTCGAGTCGCAGGATCTGGAACTCGGCCGGGAGCGCGCGCGCTGAGGCGGCTGCCGCGTTGACTCCCGCGCAGCAGGCTTCGAGCTGGGCGCGCAAGCCCGCCTCGAGGCCCGCCTCCTCGCGCTCGGCGAACCGGCGCATGCCGAGCGTGCGCATCAGGCGGTCACTCGGAAGCCCCGGCCGGCCGGCGATCTCCGAGATCCGCCCCGACGAGCTGAGCCGGTAGAGCTCCATCTGCCACAGCCGGTCCTGACCGTGGCAGTAGCCCTGTGCGAACCACAGGTCCTCGATCGTCCGCGCGCTGACGTGCGGCACTCCCCAGCGGTCGCGCCGGATCTCGACCGGTGCCGAGAGGCCGGCCACCCGCTGTCGCCCCTCGGTGCGCGGCAGGGGCCGGCGCAGGAACTGGTGGCGAAGCGCCGCGGCGGCCGACGCGCCGAGCGCCGCCGCACCCGCCGCGCCCGCGATCGCCCAGCGCGCCGCCGAGCGCGCGTCGCGCGGCACCGGCAGGCGCTTTGTCATCCGGCGGCGAGCCACCCCTGTTGGATACCAGCCGCGGCCTACGGGCGCAGGTCGCTGGGGAGCCGGCCTTCGGAGTCGAGCTTCTCGAGGTGGGCCTGCATGACCTGGGC
>DASPWW010000143.1:0-15500 GCA_035637595.1 Solirubrobacterales bacterium
GCGCGGCGTCACCCGGGCTCAGGGCGCCGCCTGTGACATCGGCGCCTTCGAGCGCGAGTCGGCGCCGGTGGGAACGACGATCGCGGTCGATACCACCCAGGACGAGCTCAACGGCGACGGCGACTGCTCGCTTCGGGAGGCGATCGACGCCGCCAACCTCGACGAGCAGGTCGACAACTGTCCCGCCGGGGACGGCCCCGACACGATCAACCTCGCTGCTACCACCTACACGTTGAGCGTCGGCGGCACGGGAGAGGACGAGAACGCGACCGGCGACCTCGACGTGGACTCCGATATCACGTTTGCGGGGGCCGGTTCGGGGTCGACCAGCGTCGATGCGAACGACATCGATCGGGTATTCCACGTGCTCGGCGGGAACGTGACCTTCTCGGGTCTCACGATCGAGGGCGGCGGCAACGGGGTCTGCGATGGCGCCGGAATCGAGAACGGCTCGGGCGGCGCCGTTAGCCTCACGAACAGCGCGGTCAGCGCCAACACGGGCGGCGAGGGCGGCGGCCTCCACAACGGCGGCACGATGACGCTCACCAACACCACGGTGAGTGGCAACACCGCGGTGAAGCGCGGCGCCGGGATCGCCAACTCCGGCACGATGACGCTCGACCACAGCACCGTGAGCGGGAACACCAATACTGGAGGCGCAACCGGTGACCCGCCCTGCCCGGGCCTCGCAACCTTCGGGGCCGGTGGCATCTTCAACAGCGACGGGGGAGCGTCGACCGTCACCGAGAGCACGGTCAGCGGCAACTCCGGGGCCTTCAACGGCGGGGGGATCTACAACTTCGGGCCCACGGCCGCCAGCACGCTGACCGTGAGTCGAAGCACGGTCAGCGGCAACACGGCAGGCAACCTTGGGGGCGGCATCGCCAACGCGGGCGGGGCGACGGCGACGATCACCAACAGCACGATCAGCGGCAACTCCGCGACCTCGAGCCCCGGGGACGTGGGCGGGGGCGGCGTCTGGAACGGGTCAGGCACGACGACGCTTACGAGCGGAACCGTGAGCGGCAACACCAGCAGTTTCGGCGCCGGCGGCCTCGCTCGCTCTTCCGGGACCCTGAACGTCGGGAACACGATCGTGACGGACGGTTGCACCGGGACGCTGACCTCCAACGATCACAACATCGACTCCGGCACCAGCTGCGGCTTTGGCGCGCCGAACGACCAGCAGAGCACCGATCCGCTGCTCGGAGCCCTGGCGAGCAATGGCGGCCCGACCCAGACGCGCAAGCTCGGCGCAGGGAGCCCGGCGATCGACTCCGGCGCCTGCTTCTCGCTGTCCAGCGACCAGCGAGGCGTCGCGCGCCCGCAGGGCGCCGCCTGCGACATCGGGGCATTCGAGACGACTCCGCCGTCCTCATCGATCACGTTCCCGGCGAACTCGCAGCTCTACAACGCCTCCTCATACGGCGCGGGCTGCGGCGGGGGCACGCCCGACGCCTGCGGCGCTGCCGTCAAGAACCCCGACGGCGCCAACCTCAGCCAGGTCGAGGTGCGGATCCGCCGCGCGAGCGACGGCAGGTACTGGAACGGCGCCTCGTGGCAGGACGGGGAGACCTGGAACATGGCAAGCGGGACCGGGTCCTGGGACTACGGCTTCGTGCCCGCCGACGACACCTACACCCTGAGCTCGCGTGCGACCGACAACGACGGCTACGTCGAGAGCACGGCGACGGTGACCTTCACGGTGGACACGACGCCGCCCGACGCCCCCACGCTGACCTCGACCAGCCCCGCCTCGCCGGCCAACGACAACTCGCCGAAGCTGAGCGGCGCCGCCGAGCCCGGCTCCACGGTGAGGCTCTACACGGACGGCTCCTGCTCGAGCCTCGCCGCGACCGCAGACGCGTCGACCTTCGCCTCGCCGGGAATCGGCGTCACGGTTCCCGACAACTCGACGACGAGCTTCCATGCCACCGCCACGGACCCCGCGGGAAACACCTCGCCCTGCTCGTCGGACTCGGCAACCTATGTCGAGGACTCCGACGCGCCCGAGGCGACGATCGACTCGGCGCGGATCAAGCAGTCCAAGCACAAGGCGAAGTTCAAGTTCTCCTCGAGCGAGCCGGGGGCGACCTTCCTGTGCAAGCTGGACAAGCAGGACTTTGCCCCCTGCGGCTCCCCCGAGGTCTACAAGCACCTGAAGGAACGCAAGCACAAGTTCTACGTCGAGGCGCGCGACGCGGCGGGAAACGTCGGGCCTCCAGAGCTCGACAAGTTCAGGATCCGCGGGTAGCCGGCCCGCGGCCCCTCTGGCAGCGACCCGCCTACGGCACTCGATGGACCTCGAACAGGTTGGTCCCGAGCTTCTGCTCGGGAAGCCCGGCGGTGATCGCGATCAGGTCGCCGCTCGCGGCGACGCCCTGCTCGCGGGCCAGTCGGGCGCAGTCGTCGAGCAGGTCGCGCAGGCTCGCCCACTCCTCGCTTGGCACGCAGCGCACGCCGAACAGGACGTTGAGGCGGCGCACGGTCTCGGGGCGGGGCGAGATCGCGAGCACCGGGACGCGAGGGCGGTGCGCGGAGACGAGCCGCGCGGTGCGCCCGCTGCGCGTCGGGACGACGAGCGCGGCGAGCCCGAGCCGGTAGGTCGCGCCGACCGCGCCCTGGGCCACGGTTCCACCGACGTCGCCCTCGGTTTCCTGGCCGCGGGAGAGCAGCCACTCGCCGTACGGGAGGTTGGGCTCGGTTTCCCTGGCGATCCGGTCCATCACGCGGACGGCCTCGACCGGGTACTCGCCGACTGCGGTCTCCTCGGACAGCATCACCGCATCAGTGCCGTCGTAGATCGCGTTGGCGACGTCGGTCACCTCGGCCCGCGTCGGGCGGGGCGCCGTGACCATCGAGGCCAGCATCTGCGTCGCCGTGATCGAGAACTTCGAATGGTGGCCGGCGAGTGCGAGCAGGCGCTTCTGGACGGTCGGCACCTTGGCAAGTGGCAGCTCGATCCCGAGGTCGCCGCGCGCGACCATGATCCCGGTCGCGGCCTCGACGATCTCCTCGGCGTTGTCGGCGGCCTGCGGCTTCTCGATCTTGGCGATGATCGGAGTGTCGACACCGTGCGAAGCAAGACGCTCCTCGACCGGGCGCAGGTCGTCGCGTGTGCGTACGAAGGAGACCGCGATCAGGTCGAGGTCCTGCTCGACGGCGAAGTCGACCCATTCGAGATCGGTCTCGGAGACCGCCGGAAGCGATGCGTCGGCGCCTGGCAGGTTGATGCCCTGGTGGGAGGCGACGGGCCCGCCGGCCTCGATCTCGCAGCGCGCCTCGTCGGCGTCGGCGTCGAGGACCCGCAGCCGGATGCGCCCGTCGGCGAGATAGATCACGTCGCCCTCCTTGACGGCGCCCGGGAGCCCCGCCCACGACACCGTCAGGCGCTCGGCGCTTCCCTCCGTCGCCTCGGCACACAGGGTCAGCTCGTCGCCCTCGTCCAGCTCGACCACGTCGCCGGGCACGTCGCCGAGCCGCAGCTTCGGCCCGGGCAGGTCGCCGAGCAACCCGACGACCTTCTCGGCGCGCTCGCTCGCCTCGCGGATCGTCGCGATCCGATCGGCGTGCTCGTCGGCCGTGGCGTGCGAGAAGTTGATCCGCAGCACGTCGGCTCCGGCGCTGATCAGCTCGGCGAGGCGGTCGACCGCGCTCGTCGCAGGCCCGACCGTGGCGACGATCTTGGTGCGCCTGAAGGCTTCCTCCCGCTCGCCGTCGGCCTCCATCAGTGCTCCCCGGTCGCCGGGGTATGGGTGGGGCGCGGGGCGGGCTCGCTCACAACCGCGTCGGGCTCCGGCTCGGGCTCCTCGAGGCGCTGGATCTGGGGCAGCCGCCACAGCGCGCTCGCCAGCACCAGCCCGGCGGCGACCGAGATGATCGACAGGAACCACTGCCCCGCCGACAGCAGCTCGAGGTCGAAGAAGTCGCGGATCGGGCCCGCCGCCAGGATCAGCGCGTAGAGCGCGCCGAGGCCGGCGACGAGGGCCAGCATGTAGCTCTGGATCGCGATGTGCTCGCGCCCCGGCCCGCGCTCGAGCAGCAGGATGAACGACAGCCCGAGCACGATCAGCGTCGTCGTCGCGGCGGTCCGACCCTCGGCGAGCGATCCTCCGAACACCGTGTCGACGAGAAAGAACGACAGCAGCGACCCGACCCCGATCGCGAACCCCGCCGGGACCGCGAACGCCGCCAGGGCGCGCAGCAGACGACCGCGGTAGAGCGGCCCCTCGCTGGGCGCCAGGGCGAGCACGAATGACGGGATCCCGATCGTCAGGAAGGCGGCGACGGTCAGGTGGCGGGGCAGGAACGGGAACGCGAAGCCGAAGATCGCCGCCGTCAGGATCAAGAGCCCGGCGTACACCGTCTTGGTGAGGTAAAGCCGAGCCAGGCGGTGGATGTTGCGCGCGATCCGCCGTCCCTCGTGGACGGCCCGCGGCAGCATCGAGAACTGGTCCTCGAGCAGAACGATGTCGGCGATGCCCTTGCTGATCTGGCTGCCCGACCCCATCGCCACGGCGAGCCGGGCGCGCTTTAGCGCCGGGACGTCGTTGACGCCGTCGCCGATCATCGCCACGGTGCGGCCGCGCTCGGTCAGCGCCTCCACGAGTGCCTTCTTCTGCTCCGGCCGGATGCGGCAGAAGATCGTGGTGCCCTCCGCGGCCCGGGACAGGCCTTGGCGCTCCCGCGGCAGGTCAGGGCCCTCGACGACCGCGGCGTCGCGCGGTACTCCGACGGCGTGCGCGACCGCCGTGACGGTCTGGCGCGCGTCGCCGGAGATCAGCTTGAGGTCGACCTTCTGATCGCGCATGAAGGCGAGCGTCTCGGCCGCGTCGGGGCGCAGCCGCTCCTCGAGCACGACGAGCGCCCGCGGCTCGAGCCGCGGGGGCGGCTGGGAGGCGGGGTCGTCGGGCAGCGAAGCCGCCGCCTCGCCGAACACGACGACGCGGCGCCCGGCCGCCGTGTGCTCTTCGAGGGTGCGCTGGAGCGCGGGCGGGAGCTGGAGTGCGCCCGCCTGGGTGAGCACGTCGGGCGCTCCCAGGACGTAGCTGCGGTTGGCGCCGCGGCCGTTCAGCGTCAGCCCGCTCCATTTCCAGTCCGACGAGAACGGCACCTCCGCAGTGACGCGCTCGGGCTCGGCCGGGTACTCGTCGGCGATCGTCTGCAGTGTGCGGTTTCGCTCTCCGGCCGAGGCCGCGAAGCTGGCGAGCGCCTGGTGCGCCGCGGCGGGAGCCGACTCGTCGGGGACCTCGACCGAGATCAGCTCCAGGGTGCCGTCGGTCAGCGTCCCCGTCTTGTCGATGCAGATCGTGTCGACCGCGGCGAGCGCCTCGGTCGCGCTCATCTGCTGGACGAGGGTGTTCATGCGAGCCAGGCGTACCGCGGCGACGGCGAGCGTGACGCTCATCAGCAGGACGAGCCCCTCGGGGATCAGCGTCACCAGTCCGGCGGTCGCGGTCTGCACCGCCTCCTGGAAGTCGACGGAGCGGACGGTGAACGCGAGCAGCAGCAGCACGGCGAGGGGGACCATCACGCCCGTCGTCGCCTTCAGCAGGCGGTTGACCTCTACCTGAAGCGGCGAGGGCGGATGGCGGAACGTCCTCGCCTCCCCGGCGAGCTTCTCGGCGTGGCTTTGCTCGCGCACCGCGTCGACCTCGTAGTAGCCCGATCCGTTGAGGCAGAACGATCCCGAGAGCACGCGATCTCCCTCGCGCTTGCGGACTCCGTCGGACTCGCCGGTGAGCATCGACTCGTCGAGCGTCAGTCCGCGCGACGACACCAGCACGCCGTCGGCGACGAGCTGGTCGCCGGGCTCGACGCGAACGACGTCGCCGGGCACGATCTCCTCGGCGCGAAGCTCGACCGGCTGCGCGTCGCGGACGACCTTGCCGCGCGGCGCGACCAGCAGCGCAAGCCTGTCGAGCGTCTCCTTGGCCCTGAGCTCCTGGCGAATCCCGATCGCGCTGTTGACGATCGCCACGAAGCCGAAGAACGCGTCCGCGAACAGCCCCAGCGACAGGATCAGGATGAAGAAGCCGCCGATGATCGCGTTGAACAGCGTGAAGACGTTGCCGGCGACGATGCTCTGCACCGAGCGGCTGGTCGGCGGCTCTGGCGGCCCGAGCCGCGCGAGCCGCGACGCCGCCTCCCTGGAGGACAGACCCCGCGGCTGGCCCTGCTGGCTCACGCACGCATCTATAGCGCAGGCCGGGGCTCTTCCCGCCAGGCCGTCCCGTATAGGGTTCCCCCGATGGCGCTGAAGCTCGGGCTGAACCTCGGCTACTGGGGCATCGGCCCCCACGGCGAGGAGGCAGCCGACCTCGTCAAGGCCGCGGAGGCGGCCGGGTTCGACTCCGTGTGGGTCGCCGAGTCCTACGGCTCGGACGCCGTCAGCGTGCTCGCCTGGCTCGCGCCCCAGACCGAGACGATCCAGCTCGGCGCAGCTATCATGCAGGTCCCGGCGCGCCCTCCGGCGGCTGCCGCGATGGCGGGCGCGACGATCGACGCGCTGTCGGGTGGGCGCTTCATCTTCGGCTTCGGGCCCTCGGGCCCCCAGGTCTCCGAGGGCTGGTACGGCGTCCCGTACGCGAAGCCCTGGGGCCGCACGCGCGAGTACGTCGAGATCGTGCGCAAGATCGTCGCCCGGGAGGAGAAGCTCGACCATCACGGCGCGCACTACGACCTGCCGCTTCCCGGCGGCGAGGGCAAGGCCCTGAAGCTCAACTTCCACCCCGTCCGCAGCCGCATCCCGGTGTTCATCGGCGCGATCGGGCGCAAGTCGGTCGAGATGGCTGCCGAGATCGCCGACGGCTGGATCCCGATCTTCTTCAGCGTCGACGCGTTCGAGGAGACGTGGGGGGAGCACATCGAGGCCGGCCTGTCGAAGTCCGGGCGCAGCCGCGACGACCTCGAGATCTCGCCGACGCTCCAGGTCGCGGTCGACGGAGACCTCGACGCCGCCCGCGGGATCGTCAAGGCGAGCCTGCTCCTCTACTTCGGCGGCATGGGCAGCCGCAAGACGAACTTCTACGTCGACCTCGCGCACCGCTTCGGATTCGGCGAGGTCGCCGACGAGGTGCAGCGCCTCTTCCTCGACGGCAAGCGCGAGGAGGCCTACGCGGCGATCCCCGACGAGATCGTCGACGTCGTGGCCCTGATCGGAACCGAGGACGAGGTCGCGCGGCGGATCGAGCAGTTCCACAAGGCTGGCATCGACCGGCTGATCGTCTCCCCGTTCCACGCCGGAGCCGACCAGGCGAGGCACACGATCGAGCGCCTGGCCGCGCTCACCGGGGCCGCGGCGCCCGCCTGAGCGCTCTCGCCCCGCTCGGATAGGCTCTCGCCGCGTTGAAGATCGGCGTGCCGAAAGAGACGGCGGACGGCGAGCGCCGCGTCGCGCTCGTCCCCGACGCGGTCCGCTCGCTCGCCGACAAGGAGATCGAGTCGGCGGTCGAGGCGGGCGCCGGCGAGGCGGCGGGGTACCCGGACGAGCAGTACGCCGAGGCAGGTGGCGCGGTCGGCTCGGCCGACGACGCGTGGGGCGCTGACGTCGTGCTGCGGGTCGCCGTCCCGACCACCGAGGAGATCGGCCGCCTGCGCCGCGACCAAGTCCTGATCGGACACCTCGCCCCGCTCACCTCGCCGGACACGAACCGCGCTCTCGCCGACGCCGGCGTGACGAGCTTCGCGATGGAGGCGATCCCCCGCATCACGCGCGCCCAGGCGATGGACGCGCTGTCCTCGCAGGCCAACCTCGCCGGCTACGCCGCGGCGCTGCTCGCGGCGCGCGAGGCGGGCCGGCTGTTCCCGATGATGACCACGGCCGCGGGCACAATCGCGCCCGCGCGCGTGCTCGTCCTCGGGGCCGGGGTTGCCGGCCTGCAGGCGATCGCCACCGCGAAGCGGCTCGGGGCCGTCGTCACCGGCTTCGACATCCGCCGCGCCGCCTGGGAGCAGATCGCGAGTCTCGGGGGGCGCCCGCTCGAGCTCGACTTCATCCCCGACGCCGAGGCCGAAGGCGGCTACGCGCGGCCGCTGACCGACGCGGAGAACGAGAAGGTCCGTGAGGCGATCGCCGAGAACGCCGTGCGCCAGGACGTGATCATCACGACCGCCCAGATCCCGGGCCGGCGCGCGCCGATCCTGATCACGGCCGAGGCGGTGCGAAAGATGTCGCCGGGCTCCGTGGTGGTCGACCTGGCGGGCGAGTCGGGCGGCAACTGCGAGCTGACCAGGGCGGGGGAGACCGTGGTCGAGGACGGCGTCAAGGTGATCGCGCCGGCCAACCTGCCGAGCGAGATGGCGAAGGACGCCTCGCAGCTCTACGCCAAGAACATCGAGAACCTGCTCGGCCTGCTGGCGGACGACGAGGGCAACCTGAAGCTCGACTTCGACGACGAGATCGTCGCCGGCGCCTGCATCACCCACGATGGCGAGATCCGCAACGAGCGCGCCCGCGAGGCCCAGCCGGTGAGCGCCTGACCGATGGACCTGATCACCGAGATCACGATCTTCGTGCTCGCCGCGTTCGTCGGCTTCGAGGTGATCTCGAAGGTGCCGACGACGCTTCACACGCCGCTGATGTCGCAGACCAACGCCGTCCACGGGATCGTGATGATCGGCGGCCTGCTGGTCATCGGCCTCGCCGACGACACGCTCGAGAAGGCGATCGGCACGATCGCGATCGCCTTCGGGACGATCAACATCGTCGGCGGGTTCATGGTCACCGACCGGATGCTCGGCATGTTCGCCCGGAAACCCAAGCCCGGCAAGGCCCCAGGGGAGTAGGCCGTGCCGCTCGCTGCGCTCGAGCCGGGCGGCGACGCCGCCACCGCGCTCTACATCGCCGCGTTCTCGATGTTCATCTTCGGCGTGCGCCGCGGGACCCACCCGACGACGGCAAAGCGGGGCAACCTGATCGCCGCCACGGGGATGGCGATCGCGGTCGTCACCACCCTGCTGCTCGCGGGGATCGGCAACTGGGGACTGATCGTCGCCGGCATCGCGATCGGCACCGCCGTCGGGGTCGTGGCCTCGATCCGCGTCCAGATGACGCAGATGCCCCAGATGGTCGCGCTCTACAACGGCGTGGGCGGCGGCGCTGCGGCGCTGATCTCGTGGTCGGAGTTCCGCCACAACGTCGCGCTGGGCGGTGAGATCCCGCTCGACGTCCTCGTCCCGATCCTGTTCTCGACCGTGATCGGGTCGGTGTCGTTCTGGGGCTCGAACATCGCCTTCGGAAAGCTCCAGGAGCTGATCCCCGGAAAGCCGATTCGCTTCCCCGGCCAGCACATCTTCAACGGCGTTCTGCTGGCGGCGATCCTGACTGGGTGCGTGGTCCTCGCAAGCGACAACTCGTCGCCACCCGAGGGCCTCTACGTCGCAGTGCTGATCGGGGCCGCGGTGCTCGGCAACCTCTTCGTGCTGCCGATCGGGGGCGCCGACATGCCGGTCGTCATCTCGTTGCTCAACGCGTTCACCGGCCTTGCCGCTGCGGCGGCCGGATTCGCGCTCGACAACGTGGCGCTGATCGTCGCCGGGACGCTGGTCGGCTCCTCGGGAACGATCCTCACGCTCGAGATGTCGCGGGCGATGAACCGATCGATCGGCAACCTGCTGTTCGCGGGGTTCGGCGCCGGGCCCGCGGCCGGCGCCGCCGCGGCGGAGGAGCGCCCGCACACCTCGATCGGGCCGCAGGACGCCGCGATCAAGCTCGCCTACGCGGACTCGGTTGTGATCGTGCCCGGCTACGGGCTCGCCGTCGCCCAGGCCCAGCACGCCGTCAAGGAATTGGGCGACGAGCTCCAGAAGCGCGGCATCGACGTCAACTATGCGATCCACCCCGTCGCCGGGCGGATGCCCGGCCACATGAACGTGCTGCTCGCCGAAGCCGACGTCCCCTACGAGCAGCTCAAGGAGATGGACGAGATCAACCCCGAGCTGCCGCGCACCGACGTCGCGGTTGTGATCGGCGCCAACGACGTCACCAACCCGGCGGCGAAGAACGATCCCGACAGCCCGATCGCGGGGATGCCGATCATCGAGGTGAACGAGGCCCAGCAGGTGATCGTCATCAAGCGCTCGCTGAGCCCCGGCTTCGCCGGCATCGACAACGATCTCTTCTACGAGCCCAACACCTCGATGCTGTTCAGCGACGCGAAGGCGGCCGCCTCCGAGATCGCAGCCGAGGTCGAGGAGCTGTAGCTGGCTCTGCGTCTAGTCGTGCTCGCGACGACCGCGCCGCACGCGCGGCAGCAGCCACGCCACGAGCGCGCCGAGCAGCGCTGCGATCAGCAGCGCGAAGATCAGCGGCGTGTCGGTCGTCGTGAACAGGAAGTCGACCTGGACCTCCTGCGAGTTCTGGACCACGAAGATCACGAGGACTATCAGGGCGACGATCGCGATCCACAGCTTGACGCTGCGATCGCCGCTGCGAGACCGATCGGGGTCGTGGTCAGCCAACCGAGCGTCCGCTCAGGCTGGGTGAGGTTGGGACGCCATGCGGGGGCGACTCTACCCGGCCCGCTGGGCGCGCATCAGGCCTCGTTGGCCGTCCACATGAAGGTGAGGTCGGCGCTCGCGCCCTGGTAGACGTTGTCTCCCGTGGTCAGCGACTCCGCCGGCCCGCTGTCGGGGAACTGCACCCTGAAGGTGTACTCGTGGAGTCGCCCGGGCCGCCACTTGCCGAGCTCGATCGGGGGCATCTCGGCGAGCCCGCCCTCATACAGGGTGCGGGGCCCGCGCCGGGGGTTGTGGGGGGTCCTCTCTCGGACCCTGAGCTGGAGGACGTCGACGAGGTCTCCCCCCTCGGAGCTCGGGGCGCGATCGAGGTCCGTCGACCAAAGCGAGACCTCCACGGTCGCCGAGCCGGTGTTCTCGATCACGGCCCCTCCCCGGACGGCCTCGCCGGGCCTCAGGTTCGGCCCCTTGACCAGGGCACGTCCCGCTCTCGAGTTGTCGATCCGGACGGATCCGTGGGTGTCGCGAACCAGCAGCGGATCGGTCGGGTTGGCTGGGCCCCTCGCGATCTCGAGGCCGATGAGCGCCAGCGCCCCGAGCGCGGCGGCGACGCCGATCAGCCTTGGCGCGACGGCGCGCCGGGCACTCATCCGAAGGTAACCACGAGGAGCGGCAGGTTCGCGCCCGTCGAGCTCGAGTAGACCTGCTCGGCCGCGGTGGCCGCTCCCTCGGTCTGGTCTCGAACCACGAAGCCGTTGTTGGGGTCGCCCGAGTACAGCCCCTGGACGGCCGAGGTGACGTCCCAGAACTTGTAGCCGGCGGTGGCGCTGGAGGCGAGCGTGGACGCAGTTCCGGTCGTGCCCGGCTGGTTGTTCCAGGTGACCCCTGTCTCGGTCCACGAGGCGTCGGCGCGATAGGCCTCGAGCGTGCGGCCGGTCACCCCGCTGTTGAGGTACATGTACAGCTGCGCGCTCGTGACCGAGCACCCCAGCGGCGCCGTCGGCAGGCTGTACTGGACCAGGGTGCGGCGGTTGGCGCCGCTCGAAGAGCGCACCCGCAGGTCGGTCGCGGTGCCGAAGTTCGACGTCGGGGAGGCCTGGTCGACGTAGGCGTCCTTGGCCACCAGCCCGAACTGGGTGGAGCCGCCGGCTACGGAGCAGGCGCCGTTGCCGTCCCTGAACGAGACGGAGTGGTAGGTGACGCCGCTGGCGTTCGTGGACCCGCTTGAGCCCACCTGGAAGCCGTCGGAGTCGAGCGACGTGATCGCGGTGGTGTCGTTGACCGCGGCGTCGTAGCGCAGCGAGCTCGTCCCCGAGAGCGAGCGCGGCTTGTGCGCCCCGTTTCGCGAAGTGACGGTGTCGTTGGCGCGCACGACCGTGTAGTAGGGCGCGAATCCGACACCCGTGATCGAGCGCGAGGCAGAGCCGTCGCCCGTCCACGAGTTCACCTTCACCTGGTTGGCCGCCTCGTTCCAGAGGATGTAGTGGTAGACGGTGCCGTTGGTATTGACCTGCGCGTTGGCGCCGACCGAGAAACCGTCGGCGTTGAGCGCGGTGATCCCGTCCGTGACGCCGGTGCCCGAGTCGAGCCGGAACGAGCGCGTCATTCCGGTGATCCGCTGGGTGGGATCCTGCGCTCCGGCGCCCAGCACGACGGCGTACTCGGGCGAGAACCCGGCTCCCGTGATCGAGCGGCTCGCGGCGCCGTTGCCCGTGTAGCTGCCCAGCTTCATCACCCCGTCCGAGGCCTTGAACGCGGTCCAGTAGAAGTCGGGAGGGCCCGGGGGCCCCAAGTTCACGCGCGGGTCGTTGCCGACCGTGAACCCGTCGGCGTCAAGGCTCTTGATCAGGTTCGCGGTGAGCGCGGTCGCGCTGACCGGCTTCGAGGCGTCGCCGCTCATCGTCGACGTGCGGTAGACGGCGGTCTGCGTGGCGCTGCTCTTGACGATCACGAGGTCGGGCTGGAAGCCGAGCCCCGTGATCGACCGGGTGGTGGAGTTGCTGCCGCTGTAGGTCCCCGTGACGACCCGCATGTTGGGGAAGGTCGCCGCCGCGGTGAACGAGTTGCCGGGGTTCGCGGTCTGGGCCGAGAAGTTCGCCCCGGACAGGCCGACGCCGGTCGTCGCCGCGAGGGCGACGACGACGGCGCCGGCGAGGATCGGGGTGCGGCGGCGGATCATGCTGGCCTTACGCCCTCCAGCCGGCCGCGCAGCCGCACGAGGTTCTCCATCAGGCCGCTGCTCGCCTGCCGCATGCGCTCGAGGTCCCCCCGCAGCGCGGGGTCAAGCGGCGGCGGCGCGACGTAAGCGACGCTGGGCATCGGAGCCGCGGCGGCGCTGCGCGCGCGGGCCCAGCCGGCCTGGATCGGATCGGCCGCGGGGACGGCGGCTGCAGTGACGGCCGGCGCCGGAGCTGCCGCGGGCTGGGCGGGGACGGCCAGGGCGGCGGCCTGCTCGCGCCTGCGCAGCTCCTCGCCGGCCTCGCGCCACACGCGCGCGACCATGCCGCCCGCGATCAGCAGCGCGGGCAACCCGATCAGCAGGATGCGCACCAGGCGCAGCGACAGGGCCGAGAAGACGAAGCCCACGTAGGGGACGTCGAACGCGACCCGCGCCTGGGTCGGCTGGTCGAGCGTGAACGTCCACGGGTCCGAGCTTGGATTCGCGTCTCCCTCGGTGCGGAACCTCGGCTGCCCGTGACGGTTGGTCCGGATCGACACGATGCGGTGGGTGATCGGGCCCTCGACGCCGGCGGTCGCCGGCGGGTCGTAGGTGATCACGTCGCCGACCTCGAGGTCCGAGACCGGCACCTCCTCGTCGACCACAAGCGAGCCGCGGTCATACGTGCCCGACATCGAGTCGCCGGTGATCACGTAGCGGTGAAAGCCCAGCGCGGCGGGCACCAGCATCAGGGCCGCCAGCGCCAGGGCCGCGGCGACGGCGACGGCCGAGAGGCCGCTCGCGATCCTCGCGGACCGCGAGCGGGTCTCTGCCTCGTGATTCGCCGAGCGCTCGCCCAGGAAACGCTGCACGAGTAGCGGTTCTGCTACCTGCGAGACGTTCCTGTCAATGGGGAGGGCCGCACTAGACGGCATCCCACTGGAACCTGGCGCTCGTGCTGTCGCCCTGGTAGACGTCGCCGGCCGAGCTGTTGAAGGTGGCCGTGAACTCGTAGCGGTGCTTCTCGTTCGACGCGTAGGTGCCCAGCGCGATCGCTGCGGTCATCGCGTCAAGCGTGCCGTTGTACTTCTCGGGGTCACCCGCGTCGCACGTCGGCGTGCCGGCCGAGAAGTCGCCACAGTCCTTGACCACGAGGTCAAGCTTCTGCGACATCGGATTGATCGCGTCGGAGTTCGTGAGGTTGGTGCGGCTGAGGCTGAACACGCCCGACAGGGATCCAGTGTTCTGGATGTCCACCGTGCCGCTCGCCGTGTCCCCCGGCTTCATGTTGGCGGCCGTGAGGATCGCGACGTTGTCCTTTGAGTTGGACATCGTCAGGGTGCCCGAGGCAAAGGTGTTGCCCGGGTTGGCGGTCTGAGCGGTGAAGTTCGCTCCCGAGCCAACGGCCACGGCGACTGCCAAGAGCACTGCGGCAAGCACGCCGATCGTCCGCTTGGGCTGCTGAATCAGGATCTCGATGCGCTCCATTTTCAACCGTTCTCCTTCTCGAATGTTTGGCGAATTCCGTTTCGCCGTCCGTGCCTGATCCCCCCGGCAGGGCCGGTTCGGGCTCGGGTATCACGGATGCGAATCCGCCTTCCCTATCGGCCGGCCAGCCAGGGGCTTTAGCCGAGTGCGCGGCGTTATTGGCTCGTGGGCGCGAAGCCTCTTCTGCCCTGCGTGCGTTTAGTAACAATCTGCGCCCACGCGGCACGCTCGGGCGCCTAGCGTCGCGGCGTGTGCCGCGCCACGACTGCCAGGCGCCGCCGGGAAGAGGGCCAGACGACGGTCGAATGGACCGCGCTCGTCGCCCTCGTCGCCCTTCTGCTGGTCGCCGCGCTCGCGGTGGCGGGCGCGCGGGTTCCCGGAGTGCCGCTGGCGCGAGCGATCGCGGCGAAGCTCGTCTGCGCGCTCGAGCTCGACGACACGTGCGCGACCGAGCCGGAGCTCGTCGCGGCGTACGGGATCGAGACCGCGAGGCTGGTCGCCGACCACGCCCCGTGGGTCTTCTACGAGAAGGGGATGGTGGCGCTGCCGGTCGACTACCGCGACTGCCGCGAGTCGGCGTGCTCGGTGGGCGCCGAAGAAGGGCTCGCCTACGAGACCCTCGCCGGCCTGCCCGTCACCGTGTTCGTCCACGTCGCGGATTGCCGCGATCCCGCGCACGCCGCGCCGGGGCTCGACTGCAGCGGCACCCGCGCCGGCTACCTCTACATCCAGTACTGGTTCTACTACGTGGACAGCCGCACGCTCGAGGGCGAGGGGCTGGAGCGCAAGCTGATGAAGGCGATCGGGCGGCCGGGCTTCCACCCAGACGACTGGGAGTCCTACCAGGTGAGGATCGGTCCGCACGGCTCGCAGTCGAGATCGGGCTCGCACCATGGCTACGACTACGAGGGCGGGCCGCGCAACTGGGCCTCCGACGCCGGCATCGGGTGGGCCAACGACGTCGTCGAGGACATCGGGCTGCGCGAGAGCGGAGGCTGGGGGCCGGAGACCGGCGTGACCTGGGTCTCGGGAGGCAGCCACGCCGGCCACGCCAAGGACGACGTGGGCGCCCGCATGGTCCAGGGCGACTACCCGCGCTTCACCGACCCCGACCACCTCACCCTCGTCCCGCTCGAGCCGATCGCGGCCGGCGAGGACCCCGGCTCGGACGCCGAGTTCGCGATCCTCGCCCCGTGGCTCAAGGAGGTCTGGGGCGACCCGGAGTTCGATACGGGGTGAGCGCCCGCTACCGCGGCGGCATCCGCAGCGCGCCGTCGAGCCGGATCGTCTCGCCGTTGAGCATCTGGTTCTCGACGATCTGACAGGCGAGCTGCGCGTACTCCTCGGGGCGCCCGAGGCGCGACGGGAACGGGATCCCGGCGCCGAGCGCCTCGCG
>DASPWW010000144.1:0-4733 GCA_035637595.1 Solirubrobacterales bacterium
GTGCCGAGCTCGTTGCGCGTCGCCTCGACGGACTTGTGCATCCGGTCGCGCGCGTCGTCGAGAAACTCGTCGATGAGCGCTTCGGGGGTCATGGCTTCTGGGCGGCCGGCTGCGCCGTGGCGGCCCCATCGGCCGTGACCAGGGTGCCGACTCGCTCTCCCGAGACGATCCTATCCACGTTGGACTCGTCGGCCATGTTGAAGACGTAGATCGGTAGACGGTTGTCCATGCACAGCGACAGCGCCGTCGAGTCCATGACCCGCAGGCCGCGCTCGATCGCCTCGCGGTGGGTGAGCTCGGGCAGGAACTGCGCGTCGGCGACCTGCGAGGGGTCGGCGTCGTAGACGCCCTCCACTCCGTGCTTGGCCATCAGGATCGCCTCGGCGCGGATCTCCAGCGCGCGCAGCGCCGCCGCGGTGTCAGTGGTGAAGAAGGGGTTCCCGGTGCCGGCCGCGAAGATCACGATCCTGCCCTTCTCGAGGTGGCGCATGGCGCGGCGGCGGATGTAGGGCTCGGCGACCTCGGTGACCGTGATCGCCGACATCACGCGGGTGTGAGCACCGACCTTCTCGAGCGCGTCCTGGAGCGTCAGCGCGTTGAGCACCGTGGCGAGCATCCCCATGTAATCGGCGGTCGCGCGGTCCATGCCTTCAGCGGCGCCCCTCAGCCCGCGGTAGATGTTCCCGGCGCCGACGACGAGCGCGATCTCGACCCCGCGGGCGGAGACTCCGCTGACCTGGCGCGCGATGCGCTCGATCTGCTCGGCATCGGTTCCGTACTCGAGTCGCCCCATCAGCGCTTCGCCCGAGAGCTTCAGCAGGATGCGGCGAAAGACCGGGCCCCCGTCGGCCATCACTCCTCCCCGACGGCGAAGCGCGCGAAGCGCGCGATGCGCACGTTCTCTCCCGTCCGCGCCGCTATCTCCGTGCGCAGGTCCCCGATCGTCTTGCCGTCGTAGCGGTCCGAGTTGATGTGCTCCTGATCGAGCAGGGCGATCTCCCTCTCCCACTTGCCGAGCTGGCCGGAGACGATCTTGTCGATGACCTCGTCGGGCTTTCCACCCTCGCGCGCCTTCTGCTCGTGAACGCTGCGCTCGGCCTCGCGGTCGGCGTCGGGAATCTCGTCGGTCGTTACGTAGAGCGGCGGTGTCGGCGCGCCGGCGACGTGGAGCGCAACCTCGCGTGCGAAGTCGCGAAACTCGTCGTTGCGGGCGACGAAGTCGGTCTCGCACTGGACCTCCACCAGGGCCCCCACCTTGCCAGTGGCGTGGATGTAGGACGCGACCACGCCCTCGCTGGTCGTGCGGCCGCTTCGCTTGGCCGCCGAGGCCTGCCCCCTGACGCGCAGGATCTCGATCGCACGGTCGAGATCGCCCTGGGCCTCGGCGAGTGCCGCCTTGCAATCCATCATCCCCGCGCCGGTGCGATCGCGCAGGGCCTTGACGTCGGAGGCGGAGACCGTGCTCACGAGCCTGCCTCCGTGGGAGCCTGCTCCTGCTCGGCGGATTGGGCCTGCGCCTCGCCGCCACCTCCCTCCTGGGGCTGGGCGGGCTGCTCCCCCGCAGCCTCGGCCGCCGCCGCCTCCTCGGCCTCCTTGCGGGCGCGCTCCTCTTCCTCGCGCTTGCGCTGCTCCTCCTCGCGGCGCTGGCGCTCGGCCTCCTCGGCGGCGCGACGTCGCTCCTCCTCCGCGCGGTAGGCGGAAGCAGCCTGCTCGACCGACTCGCCGATCGCTCGGATGATCAGCTCGCAGGAGCGGATCGCGTCGTCGTTGCCGGGGATCACGTAGTCCACCGGCGCCGGGTCGCAGTTGGTGTCGACCAGGGCCATGATCGGAATCCGCAGCCGCTCGGCCTCGCGCAGCGCGATCGCCTCCGTCTTGAGGTCGACGATGAGGACCGCCTGCGGCAGGCGCTTCATGTTGCGCACCCCGCCGAGGTTGTACTCGAGCTTCGCTAGCTCGGCCTGCATCGACATCCGCTCCTTGGTCGGCAGCAGGTCGAGCTGTCCCTCCTCGGCGAGGTTGGTCAGCTCATGGAGGCGGTCGATCCGCTTCGAGATCGTGTGGTAGTTGGTGAGCAGTCCGCCGAGCCAGCGCTGGTTCACATATGGCATCTCGCAGCGGCCCGCCCACTCCTCGATCGCGTCGCGGGCCTGCTTCTTGGTACCGACGAACAGCACGGTGCCGCCCTGTGACGCCGCGTCCGCGGCGACCTGCTGAGCCTCGGCGAGCAGCTCCTGCGTCTGCAGGAGATCGATGACGTGGATCCCGTCGGTCTCGCCGTGGATGTAGCGGCGCATGTGCGGGTTCCAGCGCCGCGTCTGGTGGCCGAAGTGGACTCCGGCCTCCAGCAGCTCTCGTATGCCTACTTCGGCCATCTGACTCCCTTGTTCGCTTGCGGTGTGCCTCTGCGGCGCTGCGGGGACCCGGCGCTCTCGCCGGGCAGGGACCCCGCCGCCCTCCACAGAGGGTCGGATTGCGGTCGACGCGGGATTGTAGTGAGGCGCGGCCTCACGCCGCCCTGGCGCGCTCGAGCGCGTCGGCGAGGTCCCCCGGCAGCTCCGATTCGAAGCTCAGCTCATCGCCGCTGGATGGATGGCGAAACCCCAGCCGCGAGCTGTGCAGGAACTGACGCTCGAGCCCGTGGCGGGCTCCCGTGCCGTAGCGCGGGTCTCCAACCACGGGATGACCGATCGCCGCGAAATGGGTGCGGATCTGGTGCGTGCGGCCGGTTTCGAGCCGCACCTCGACGAGGCTGTCGGCGGGCAGCGCCTCGACGACCTCGAAATGGGTGCGCGCCTCGCGCGGCGCCCTCCCCCCCACGGTCATGCGCTCCGGCGCGCGGTGGTCGCGGCCCACCGGGGCGTCGATCGTCCCGGTCCGCGAGGCGAGATGGCCCTCGACCAGCGCAACGTAGGTCCGCTGCACGTCACGCCGCTTGACCTGTGCCGCCAGGTCGCGATGCGCTTCGTCGGTGCGTGCCACCACCATCAGCCCCGATGTGTCGCGGTCGAGGCGATGCACGATCCCGGGGCGCTGGGCCTCGCCGCCCCCTACGACGCCGCGCAGGACGTCTACCAGCGTCCTGCCGCGGTAGCCCGCCGCGGGGTGAACGACGAGCCCCGCCGGCTTGTCGACGACGACGAGCCAGTCGTCCTTGAAAACCAGCGCGACGCCCTCCACGACCTCCACGCCTAGCCTCCCGGGCGCGGCTTCGCCTCGCTTTCGGCGGAGCCCATCTGGACGAGGACGATCGTCGCCACCCCGACGACGATTGCCACGTCGGCGAGGTTGAAGGCGGGCCAGGCGGGCGGGTCGATGAAGTCGATCACCGAGTCCTCGCGCAGCCTGTCGGCGAGGTTGCCTAGCGCTCCTCCGCCGAGCAGCCCGATCCCGATCCACAGCCCCGGCCGCGCCGGGTCGAGGGTGAAGTAGGCGAGCACGAGCGCCAGCACCGCGAGCGTGACGACGATGACCATGCCCTCGCCGCCGCCGAACAGCCCGAAGGCGATCCCCCGGTTGTGGACCTCCGCGAGGTCGAAGCCAAGACCGATCCCGATGCGCTCGCCGGGCCCGAGCTGGGCGGCGGCGAGCTGCTTGGTCGCCTGGTCTGCGACGAGGACCGCGGCCGCGAGCGCGACGGCACGGGTCCAGCCGCCGGCCGAGGGACTCAACCCTCGATCGCGCCGACGATCAGCGATCGGGCGATGACCAGGACGATGATCGCCAGGATCGGGCTGAAGTCGAGCATGCCGATCGGAGGCAGCAGGCGCCGGAAGAGGTTGAGGTACGGATCGGTGGTCTCGTGGACGAAGCCGATCACGGCGCGCAGGGTGCGGTTGTACGGGATCCGGGCGGCGCCCGTCTCGATCCAGGAGAGCAGGATGCGCGCGAAGATCAGGATCAGATAGACGAGGAACAGCGCGCTGACGTAGCCGGCGATCTCGTCGCGTCCGATCGCGGCGATCGCGTTCACCGCAGGCGCTCCAGCGACGCCCTCACCGCGCGGCCGATCGCAAGCCGCAGCCCGCCCCGCTCCAGGGCCTCGAGCCCACGCTCGGTCGCACCGCCGGGCGAGGCGACCGCGCTGCGGATCTCGTGCGGCTTGCGGAGCCGAAGCAGCTCGGCCGTGCCCTCGAGCGTCCCGGTGACGAGATCGTGCGAGAGCTGGGGGTCGAGGCCCTCGTGCTCTCCCTCCTCGGCCAGGGCCTCGGCGATCATCGCCAGATAGGCGGGAGAGCACGCCATCACCGCCATCGCGGCGTCCACGTCGGCCTCGTCCATCTCGACCACGGTCCCGAGCAGCCTGAGGAGGTCGAGCAGTTGAGTAGCCAGCTCCTCGGGCATGTCGCGTGGCGGGGGGTGGCAGATCACGCCGCGGCGGACCTCGACGGGCTGGTTGGGCATCACGCGCAGCAGTGGCGTGTCGGGAAACGCCTCGACGAGGACATCGGTTGGCACTCCGGCGAGCACCGAGACGACCGCCGGCGCCCGGCCGCGAAGCTCGCCCGCCACGTCGTCGAGGGCGCCGGGCTTGACGGCGAGGACCAGAGCGTCCGAGTCGCCCGCCAGGGCGGGCAGGCTGTTGCGGGTCTCGCCCCCCACCTGCGCCGCAAGCGCGGCCGCGCGGGCCGTGTCGAGGTCGCAGAACAGCATCGCCTCGGGACCGCCGTCCGCCCCGGCCCATCCCCGCGCCATCGCACCGGCCATGTTTCCCGCGCCCGCGAATCCGATTC
>DASPWW010000145.1:0-39902 GCA_035637595.1 Solirubrobacterales bacterium
GGCGACGACCAGTGGATCCACGTCGACGTCGAGCGCGCCGCGAAGGAGAGCCCGTTCGGCACCACGGTCGCGCACGGCAACCTGACGCTGTCGCTGATCGACGGCTTCCGCCGCGACCTGATCGCGGTCACCGGGTTCGCCCTCGGGGTCAACTACGGCTGGAACAAGGTGCGCTTCCCGGCGCCGGTGCCGTCGGGCTCGCGGGCTCGCGCCAGGGGCGAGGTGATCTCGGTCGAGGAGGCGGGCAACGGCTGGTATCAGGTGGTGACCAGGTTCACGGTCGAGGTCGAGGGCTCGGAAAAGCCCGCCTGCGTCGCCGAGAGCGTCGGCCGCGCCCTGCCGGAGGGGTAGTCAGCGCCCCTCGAACTCCGGCTCCTCGCCGGCGAAGAACGCCTGCACGCCGTTTCGCAGGTCCTCCGTCGCCATGCTGTCGGCGATCCCGTGGCGCTCGAGCTGGAGGTGGTCGGTGAGCGAGTTCTCGATGCTCTGGCCGCTGAGCAGCTTCGCCATCCGCACGTAGTGCGGCGCTTGCTTGGCGAGCTCCTCCGCCTTGGCGCGCGCCTCGTCCATCAGGCTGTCGGCGGGCACGACGTAGTCGACGAGTCCCTCCTCGCGCGCCTGCTCGGCGGTCATCATCGGGTCCTCGAGCAGGATGCGGCGCGCCCGGGCCGGGCCCACGATCCGCGGCAGGAAGTAGGTCATCCCGCCGTCGGGCGAGGCGCCGATGCGGCCGTAGGCGCAGACGAACATCGCGTCCTCGGAGGCGATCCTGATGTCGCAGTTGAGCGCCAGCGAGAAGCCCGCTCCCGCGGCGGGGCCGTTGACGGCGGCGATCACGGGATAGGGGATGCGCTGGAAGTCGACGATCGCCTGGTGAAGGATCTCCGCGCCGCGCCGCACCGACGAGGGGAGGTCGAAGTCCTCCGACTCCACGCCCTTGCGGAACCAGGTCACGTCGCCGCCCGCCGAGAAGGCGCGCCCGGAGCCGGTGACGATCAGGCCGCGCAGCGAAGCGGTGTCGGCGAGCCACGAGAAGGCGACCGGCATCTCGTCGATCATGTCGGGGCTCATGGCGTTGAGCGCGTCGGGGCGGTCCAGGGTCAGGGTGCCGATCTCGCCGTCGATCTCGATGCGCATCGTCTTCAGCTCGGGCGGGCTCAGTTGCGTGATCATCGTTCGCTCCTCCTCGGGGATGTGGTGACCGGAGCCTAACCTTTGAGCCGATGGCCAGAGAGCCGAGAAAGCTCGACGAACAGCGCAAGCGGCTGCCCGACCAGCCGGGCGTCTACCTGTTCTCGGACGCCCGCGGCCGGGTGATCTACGTCGGCAAGGCGCGCTCCATCCGCAAGCGCGTCAACTCGCACTTCTCGCGCGGCGGCGGCCGCGGCCTCGGCGAGCTGCCGGCCGAGATCGCGGCGATCGACTTCCTCGTCACCGACACCGAGGCCGAGGCCCTGCTCGCCGAGCAGCAGTTCATCAAGCGCCATCGCCCGCGCTTCAACATCCGGCTGCGCGACGACAAGTCCTATCCCTACATCGGCGTCAGCCTCGACGAGGAGTACCCACGCGTCTACTTCACCCGCGAGCGCCACCGGGCGGGGCGCGCGTACTTCGGCCCCTACTCGAGCGCGCGGCGCGTGCGCGAGACGCTCGACATCCTCGGCAAGGTCTTCCAGTACCGGACCTGCGAGGGCCCCGAGCCGGGCCGGCGCTCCGGGGTCCCGTGCCTCGACTACTACATAAAGCGCTGCCAGGCGCCGTGCGTCGGTTACATCGACCGCGCCGAGTACCGTCGCAACATCGAGGTGATCATGGACTTCCTCTCGGGTCGCTACCAGGACATCGAGCGCGACCTCGAGGAAAAGATGGACGCGGCGTCGGAGGGCGAGGAGTTCGAGCGCGCCGCGGTCTACCGGGACCGCCTCGCCGCGGTCCGCTCGCTGCTCGAGCGCCAGCGCGTCGCCGGCGAGGGGATCGGCACCGCCGACCTGATCGGGGTCGCCGTCGACGGCGCCGACGCCAGCGCCCAGGTCTTCCAGGTCCGCGACGGCGTGCTCGCCGAGCGCCAGGGCTTCTATCTCGACAACCGGGCCGAGCGCGACGAGGGCGAGGTCACCGAGCAGTTCCTCGCCCAGTACTACTCGGCGGCGCCGGCGGTCCCCAGGCTCGTGGTGGTCGGCCCCGAGGTGCGCGAGCGCACCGAGCTGCTCGAGGGTGCGCTGAGCTCACGGCGCGGCGCTCCCGTCGAGGTCCGCGTCGCGGAGCGCGGCGACAAGCGGCGGCTGCGCGAGCTTGCGGAGCGCAATGCGAAGCTGGCCCTGGCACAGGACCGTCTGCGCCGAGAGCGGCGCCGCCAGCAGCGCGTCGACGCCCTAGCGGCGCTCCAGGAGGCACTCGGGCTCGACGAGTTGCCGGTGAGGATCGAGGGCTTCGACGTCTCGAACATCGGTCCCGAGCACACCGTCGCGTCGATGGTCGTCTTCGAGGGCGGGGCGCCGAAGAAGGCGCACTACCGCAAGTTCAACATCAGGGGCGATCGCGGAACCCGCAACCGCGACGATCGCGACGGGGGACGCGAGGCGCAGCGGCGGACCGGCCCCGACGACGTCGCCTCGATCGAGGAGGTGCTTTCGCGCCGCATGTCCCGCCACTCGGACCAGGCCGACCTGTCGCCGCACGACGCGGAGCGCGATCAGAGCTTCGCCTCGCTCCCCGGCCTGATCGTGATCGACGGCGGAAAGGGCCAGCTGTCGGCCGGGATGCGCGCGCTCGCCCCGCTCGCCGAGCAGGGGACAGCCGTGATCGGGCTGGCCAAGCAGCTCGAGGAGGTCTACGTGCCGGGCAGGCGCGAGCCGGTTCCGATCTCGCGCGACTCCGAGGCGTTGAGGCTGTTGCAGAGGGTGCGCGACGAGGCGCACCGATTCGCGATCGAGTTTCACCGCGGCCGCCGCGCACAAGCGATGAAGGCATCCGTATTCGACGAGCTCGCCGGCATAGGCCCGGTCAGAAAACGGGCGCTGCTCACCCACTTCGGCTCGCCGGAGCGGTTCCTTAGTGCGAGCCGCGAGGAGCTCGAGGCGGTCCCGGGCATCCCAGGCAAGCTGGCTCGGGACATCCACCGGCAACTGCACAAGGCGGGGTGAGGCGCGTGGGGGACGGTGCGAGCGACGGCGCCGTGGAGCTGTTCGTGATCACGGGCTACTCGGGGGCCGGCAAGTCGGAGGCGATCGCGGCGTTCGAGGACAGCGGCTACTTCTGCGTCGACAACCTGCCGCCGCGGATGATCGGCGCGCTCGGGGAGCTCTTTCACATCGACGGCAGCAACGTCCGTCGCGCCGCCGTCGTCTCCGACGTGCGCGGCGGCGAGTACTTCGACGACCTCCTTGCCGTCCTCGACGAGCTCGACCACAGCGGCCTCGAGCCGACCGTCGTCTTCCTGGAGGCTGAAGAGCAGGCGCTCCTCGACCGCTTCAAGGAGACCCGGCGTCGCCATCCGCTGACTCCGGACGGACGCGTCGTGGACGGGATCCGAGCGGAGCGCGAGGTGCTCGGCCCGCTGCGCGAGCGCGCCCACGTCGTCATCGACACGACCGACCTCACCGGGGCGATGCTGCGGCGGCGCATCTCGGCCGAGGTCCTGGGACGCGACTCGAACGGGCGCCTCGCGCTGACGCTGCTGACCTTCGGCTTTAAGCACGGCCCGCCGCGCGACGCCGACATGGTCCTCGACGTGCGCTTCCTGCCCAACCCGCACTACCTCGAGCACCTGCGCCCGCTGACCGGGCGCGATCCCTCGGTCGTCCAGCACGTCGAGTCGGGGACCGCGGCGCGTGAGTTCTACGACCGCCTGCTGCCGATGCTCGACTTCCTGCTTCCCGCCTACGTCGCGGAGGGCAAGACCCACCTCACGATCGCGCTCGGGTGCACCGGAGGCCGGCACCGCTCGGTGTGCGTCGCCGACCGGATCGCCCGTCACCTCGACGGCCGCGACGACCTGCGGCTACGGGTCGTGCACCGCGACGTCGAGCTCGATTAAAGCTGCGTCGCGGCGGTCGCTCGTACGTCACGCGGGCGACCGCTCACCATCACTCCAGTCTGAACTTGAGGCCATTTCCGGGGGCCCGTTGCTCCGCGTTGCCCTGCGCGTCCACGCCCAGTGCCCGCGCCTTGTAGCGGCCGGGGGGAAGGCCGTCGTCCGCGAGCTCCACCTCAACGCGCCAGCTCTCGGTCCCGTCGGCTGGGAGGGGGACCGTCTTGGCGCAGTTCCGTGGGGGCGTCAGCGTGCCGGATGGGCGTAGGAAGCGGCAGCGGTGATTCGCGTGCTTCGCGACCGACACGGTGACGCCGCTTACCTCGTTGGCGCAGCCCGCATCCGACGACGTTCCTCGAAGGACGATCCGGTGGCTGCGCACGTCCACGTCGTCGATCCGGGAGCTGGGCGGGGTGGTGTCGTGGCAGGCGCCCGCCCCCGGCGGTTCACCGCCGGGCGGAGTCAAGGGCGGGGGCGCCGCCGCACCCAGGGTCCCGGAAACTGAGAGCGCCGGGTAGACGTCGACGTAGTAGCGCTTTCCCACCTCGCCGTGCTCTCCATGGTTGGGTTCGACGAGCATCCCGCGCGTGTTGACGTCGGGACCGGCCGGTTCGGCGGCGCCGTCGAAGTCCATGAACCGGCCGTTGGCGTCCACCGGCCTGTCCCCGAAGGCGCCGATCCCGTTCAGAGCCACGATCGTGCCGCTGGCCGGCTGTCCGGGCGCGGCGTTCAGCGAGTCCTCTCCCGGTGCGGCGAGCCAGATCGCCACGGCGTCGTTCGGGAAGTGGCCCGGGGCGCCCGTGTAGCCCGGGCCCATGTACGGGTCGGTCAGCGAGCCGTCCGCCTCGACGTAGCGACCCACGCGGATCTCTGCGGTCGGGTCGGGATTCTCGTCGAGCAGCTCGGCGAGCTTTTCGGCGACCATGTTCGAGGCTGAGGGGCCGAGCGCCTCGTCCTCAAGGCCGTGGTGGGTATGGCCGGCCTGATCGCCGTCGCACTGCGGCGTGGGGGTGAAGATCGGCGGCACGCGCTCGAACGACCACGCCGGCTTCTCGTAGCCGATCAGGTCATCGCCGAGTCCGACCTGGAAGCGGTACGGCGCGCTCGCGTGCCAGGTCGGCACCGGAGGGTTGGCGGCGTCCGGGCAGCTCGCATCCTCGATCCCCCATGGGCCGCCGAGCATGAGGTCCGGGAACGCCTCGCCGGGGTTGACGATGAACTGGAGGTCGGGTCCGACGTTGAGCACGGCGACCGACGTCTTTACCGAGTCGCCGGTTCGGCCGCTCGGCTGACAGTTCGTGTACGCCTGGCGCTCGCCGAAGATACCCGCGGCCGCCGCCGCCGTGAACAGGTTGTTCTCCAGCGGCGCGCAGAACTCGGTCCTCTCGCCGCTGACCGCGCCGGGGCGCACGTGCCGGGCGTCAGGCAGCTCGGCCGCAACGGCATCCGCGATCGCGTTCCCGGTCGCCTCCACCTGTTCGTAGCAGCCGTTGTCCCCGCTCAAGCAGGGAGGGTCGGGGATCGCCGGGTCGGTGATCAGGTCCTCCATCGAGCCGTTGTCGCCGACCAGGAACATCGCCATCCCGCCGACGTCCTGCTCGAGACGGCGATGGAAGTAGCCGGGCCAGTCGCCGCTGATCCAGTGCGACTCCTCGTAGGTGTCGGACTGGCCGATGTCCTGGTTGTGGTCCGCGAGGTTCATCATCGTGAATATGGGGTCATCGTCGGCGTCGCGGGCCTGGAGTACCCGGACCTTGGGGTCGATCGCCGCGGGCGCGCCGTCGTCCGTGGCGGTGGGAAAGCGGTTCGGGATCTCCTGGCGGAGGCCAGGCGGTACCGGAAACTCCACCTCCCTCATCGAGGCCGGCTGGCGATCCTCGCAGGCGGCGACCGCTGCGTCCGCGATCCGCTCAGCCAGCCAGTCCATGTAGTACTCGTCGATTCCGGAGTTGAGCCCGAGGCTGCCGGTCGGATCCTCGGGCGCCCCGTAGAGGCCGATCGTGTCGGGGGAGCTTTCGTTGTGGTTCGAGCTGACCACCATCTCGTCGATGTGACCGCAGCTTTGGTCGTGGGGGGGCTGGCCCGCGAGCGCCTCGGCCTGCTGACGCGCCTCTCGGATGTAGTTCTCGAAGATGCCCTGGGCGATGACCGAGACGAGGACCACCGTCTTCTGCCCGTCGGAGAACGCGACGGCGCGAGCGTCGATCGGATCGTGGGCCGGGCCGTTGTACCCCGGGATCGGGTCGGTGGACGGCACCGCGTGGTGGTCCTGTCCACCCGACAGGTAGATGCCTTCCCAGCGCCCGTTGTGGTTGTAGTCGCAGAACGGCTCCGGGGTGCGGACCCCGGCAACCTCGGGATAGTTGAAGTCGCCCGAGCCGTCCGTGTCCTGGTAAGGCTCCTCGAACCGCCACGGCCGCGGGCCGTCGTAGGTGCTTCGCGGGCAGATGATCCCGCGCGACGGATCCACCTCGGGGAAGTCCTGAAGGTCCTGGGTGGCGTCGAAGAGCGGCGGCGTGATGTCGAGCTTCGCCGCCCCGACGCTCCACGGCGTGTCGTCGGCCCGGGCACCTGTCGGCAGGGCGGCAAGCACTGCCGTCGCCAGTGCGATCACGACCCCCGGCGCTCGACGCATCGCGGCAAGCTTAATCCCGACCAGGAACCCGGAGTGCGGGTTCAACCCGGACTGCGGGTTCAAGCGGGAGCGACAGGAGTCAATTCGAGGCGCGACACCCCAAGCTCCTCCTTCCTCGCAACGAGCAACGAAGCTCTACTCTCGCCCCGTGGGCGATCCGGTAATTACCGTCACGGGGCTTCGAAAGGCTTACGGCGACTTCGAGGCCGTGCGCGGGCTCGACCTCGAGATCGAGCGCGGGGAGATCTTCGCCTTCCTGGGGCCGAATGGCGCCGGCAAGACGACGACGGTCGAGATCCTCGAGGGCTACCGCGAGCGCAGCGCAGGGGAGGTCGAGGTGCTGGGGACCGATCCCGCCTCGGCGACACGCGACTGGCGCGAGCGCATCGGAATCGTGCTCCAGCAGTGCCGGATGCCGCCCCAGCTCACCGTCCGCGAGACGCTCCAGCAGTACGCGGGCTACTTTCGCGACCGCCGGCCGGTCGACGAGACGATCGCTCTCGTCGGGCTCGACCACAAGGCCGATGCCCGCGCCGGCAAGCTCTCTGGCGGCCAGCAGCGCAGGCTCGACGTCGCCGTGGCGCTGATCGGGGACCCCGAGCTGCTGTTCCTCGACGAGCCGACGACGGGGTTCGACCCGTCGGCGCGGCGGCAGGCCTGGAGTGTGATCTCGAACCTGCGCGACCTCGGCAAGACGATCTTCCTCACCACGCACTACATGGAAGAGGCCCAGTATCTCGCCGACCGCGCCGCGATCATCGCCCGTGGAGAAGTCATCGCCGAGGGGCGGCCCGACGAGCTGGGACGGAGAACGGGGGCCGACACGGAGGTCCGGTTCCGGTTGCCCGACGGCGTGGCCGCCACCGACCTGCCGGGGCCCTTCACGGGCATCGGGGCGGACGGCTTCGTGGCGCTTCGAACCGGACAGCCCGTGCGAGACCTCAATGAGCTGACCGGGTGGGCCATCGATCGCGGTGTCGAGCTGCCTTCGCTCGAAGTCGCTCGCCCGAGCCTGGAGGACATCTACCTCGAGCTGACCGGCGGGCGCGACCCGGCCGAGGACGCCGAGCGATGAGCGCGGTCTCGCTCGCGATTCACCAGTTCCGCTACGACCAGAAGGTCTTCTGGCGGAACCCGGCGTCGGTCTTCTTCACCGTGCTGCTGCCGGTGATCTTCCTGTTCATCTTTGCTGAGATCTTCGGCAACGACGAGATCGAGCAGCTCGGTGGGATCAAGACCACCACGTATTACGTCCCGGCGATCATCACCCTGGGCGTCGTCTCCGCCACGACCCAGAGCCTCGCAATCAGGCTCGCAACCGATCGCGAGAACGGCATCCTCAAGCGCAGTCGCGGCACGCCGCTGCCGAGCTGGGTCTTCATTGCGGGGCGGATCGGCAACGCGATCGTGATCTCGGTGCTTGGCCTTGTCGTCGTCGCCGGCCTCGGCCGCATCATCTACGGCGTCGAGATCCCTTGGGACCGCGCCCCGGCCGTGCTCGTCACGCTGACCGTCGGGGCCGCAGCGTTCTGCTGCATCGGGGTCGCACTCACGGTGATCATCCCCTCGCAGGACGCCGCCCCGGCGATCACCAACGCGGCGCTTCTTCCTCTCTACTTTCTCTCTGGGATCTTCATTCCCGAAACGGAGATCCCGAGCGGGATCCTCCACTTCGCGGACGTATTTCCGATTCGTCATTTCTTTGAGGCCTTTTTCACCGCCTGGAGCCCGCTCACCCAGGGTGCCGGCTTCGAGTGGGGGCACCTGGCCATCGTTGCGGCCTGGGGACTGGCCGCGCTGCTGATCGCCGTTCGCACCTTCCGCTGGACCCCGCGCGCGAGCTGAGCCCGACCGGCGTCGGTCGGGAGACGGGGACGGGATCAGGAGATGATGCCCGCGATGCTCGTTCTCATACTCGCCGGCACCGGGACCGCGCTCGCCACCGGGCTGGGCGCGATCCCGGTGTTCCTGATCGGCCCCAGGGCGGCCGAGTCGATGCGCCCGTTCCTGCTGGGCTTCGCGGCCGGTGTCATGACGGCCGCCTCGATCGTCGGGCTCGTGCTGCCGGCGCTCGACGAGGGATCGGGCGCCGAGGTCGCGGCGGGTCTCGTGGCCGGGCTCGGCTTTCTCATCGCCACGCGGCGATACCTGCGATCCCGCGATCCGCACATCGGTCGGCTGCGCGGTGCCGGCGTCAGCACGTCGATCCTCGTGTTCGCCGTGCTGCTCGCGCACAGCCTGCCGGAGGGCCTCGCGATCGGAGCCGCGTACGCTTCCGACACCCAGGGCCTCGCGCTGTTCGTGATCGTGGCGATCGCGCTTCAGAACATCCCCGAGGGGACCAGTGTGGCCGTTCCCATGCAGGGCGCGGGGTTCAGTCATGGGCAGCAGTTCTGGGCCGCGGTTGGGACGAGCGCGCCGCAGCCGGTCGGCGCCGTGATCGCGTATCTGGCGGTCGAGGAGGTCAGCTCGCTGCTGCCCGTCTCGTTCGCTTTCGCCGCCGGCGCGATGCTGACCCTGGTGGTCGCCGAGGTCGTGCCGGAGGCCCTGAGCACCGGCGGGTGGAGGTCCGTCGCCGCCGGATGCACAATCGGCGCCGCCGTGATGGTCGCACTCAGCCTGGTGCTGGGCGTCGGCTGATCGGCGCTCGGCTCAGGGCTCCAGTCCGCGCTCGAACCTAAGGCCCACGCACGATCGCGGTGAGCTACCGGTGGCCCGAGCCTATGCCCCCGCTCGGTACCTCGGCAGCTCGAAGCGGATCGTCGCGCCGTGGCCCGGCTCCGACTCCGCCCAGATCCGCCCCTCGTGCGCCTCGACGATCGCGCGCGCGATCGCGAGCCCGAGCCCGCTTCCCCCGGTGTCCCTGTCTCGCCCCGCGTCGGTGCGGTAGAAGCGATCGAAGATGCGGTCTCGGTGCTCCGACGAGATCCCGGGACCGTCGTCGCAGACCGAGAACTCGATTCGTCCGTCACGTTGCGTCGCCGAGACAGTGATCGATCCCGCCGGGCCGGTGTGGGCGACGGCGTTGCGGACCAGGTTGCGAACCACCTGCGCGAGCCGGTCCGGGTCCGCCTCGAGGATGCCTGGAGGCGGATCGCTCACCCGATAGTCGCGCTCGCCGAGCAGCGGCAGGTCGCGGCTCAGGTCGGCGAAGAAGTCGGTCAGCTCGATCGGGCGGCGGTGCACGAGTCGACCTGACTCGGCCCCGGCGAGGGTGAGCATGTCCTCGACCAGCCGGTCCATGCGGTGGATCTCGCGCATCAGCTGCGCGGCCCGCTCCGCTTCGTCCGGCGCCTGGCGGGTTTCCCGAGCGGCGAGCTCGATCTCGCCCCGCAGGACGGTGAGCGGCGTGCGCAGCTCGTGCGAAGCGTCGGCGACGAACTCGCGTTGGCGACGGAACGCGCCCTCGAGCCGGTCGAGCATGTGGTTGAACGACTCGGCCAGCAGGCGCACCTCGTTCGAGCCGTCCACCTCGACCCGATGAGTCAGGTCGCCGGCGTCCACGGCCGACGCGAATCGGGCCATCCGACGCAGCGGTCGCGTGATCAGACTTGCTACCCAGAGCGCGATCGCCACTGCAGTGAGCAGCGCAACCGCGCCGACGATCAGGAAGGTGTTGCGAAGCCCCTCCTGGGCGCGACTGACTGTGCTCAGCGGGTCGGCGACCCTGAACGTCCCCAGTCGCCGGCCGTCGACGATGATCGGGCGGCTGAGCACGCGTAGCCGGCCGGTCTCCTCGGCGGTGACCGTCGCGAGGCCCGATGGCGCCGCCAGCAGGCTCGGCAGGCTCTCCTGCTCGCCCTCCGTCTCGTCCTGGTCGGTGTTCTCGTTCTCGCTCTCGATCTCGCGCTCGACGACCTCGCGTTGGTTCGTCACCACCGGTCCGCCCGCGACCTCGATCACGAAGATCCGCGACTCCGGGTGGTAGCGCTGCGAGGCGAGGAAGTGCCGCGCGGCGCGGGTCAGCCCGTCGGGGGTGTGGACTCCGGGTATCGCCTGGAGGCGGAACTCGTCGTACTGGGACTCCAGCTCGTTATCGATCTGAGCGCGAAGGTCGGCGCCCGTTCCCTGATGAAGCGCCACGAAGCTGCCGGCGACGACCGCGACGACGATCAGCGAGATAGCGACCGCCAACCTGGCCCGCAGGCCGCTGGGAAGCAGCCGCCTGGCCACTAGCTCACCAGCCGATATCCGGCCGAGCGCAGGGTCTCGATCGGGGCCGGGCCATCGGCACCGGCGAGCTTCCTGCGCAGGTAGCCGACGTAGACCTCCAGCACGTTGGTTCCGGGATCGTGGTCGTATCCCCACACCGCGTTCAGGATCTGGCTGCGCGAGAGGACCTGGCCCGGGTGGCGCATCAGGTATGCGAGCAGCTCGAACTCGCGGGCTGTCAGCCGGACCTCGCGGCCGCCCCGCTCGACGCGCCGCGTTCGAAGGTCGATCTCGAGGTCGCCGACCACGAGCTTGGTCGGGTCGCGCTGCGCCGGCCGGCGCAGCTGGGCCCGGACACGTGCCAGGAGCTCCTCGAACGCAAACGGCTTCGTGACGTAGTCGTCCGCACCGAGGTCGAGCCCTTCGACCTTGTCGGCGGTCTCACCGAGCGCGGTCAGCAGGATCACGGGAAGCTCGGGCTTGCGCGCCCTGATCGCCCTCAACACCTCGAATCCGCTCTTGCGCGGCAGCATCACGTCGAGCAGCACGAGGCCGAAGTCCCCGCTGAGCGCTTCAAGCTCGCCCTTCTCACCGTCGCGGGCGCAGCTAACCGAGTAGCCCTCGGCGGTGAGCCCGCTCTCGATGAGATCGACGATCCCGCGCTCGTCCTCGATCACCAGGATGTGCATCGCGAGTCAATGCTAGGCGGCGGCGAGGAGCTCGGCGCGCAACATAAGAGCTCTCTAATCGGCCCCTTAGCCGGCCCTCAGCGCCGCCGCCGATGATCGTCGCCATGAAGCAGTCAGCGCGTATCAAGCTCGCCGCTGTGGCCACCACCGTGACGATCGGCGGCCTCACGGCCCTCGGCATCGCGTTCGGCGGTCGTGACTCGAACCCGGTCGACACCGCATCCGCCACGCGCCCCGAGACGGTCCAGCGCAAGGAGGTGCGGCGGATTCCGGTCAAGCAGCCACGCTCCGGCGCGGCGCCAGCCCCCACGCAGGCGCCACAGGTAGTCGGCGCGCCGTCGGCGCAGCCCGCTGTCGTCTCCGATCCTCAGCCCGTGACCTCGCAGACGTCACCGTCCGCCGGCGGAGGCTACGACGAGGAAGGCGAGGACGGCGGCGAGAGCGAGTCCGGTGAGTCCGGTGACTAGGCGGCGACCGTCCATCCGCTCCACGACGGCCAGGGTCACGGCGCTCTCGTGCGCCGCGGCCCTGGCCATCTGGGGCGGGCTGTCGCTGCAGATGGCGACCGGCAACGACCCCGCGCTGGGGCCCAAGGCGGTCGCCGCCAAGGCCGATGCCCCGGTGGACCGCATCGTCCGCAGGACGCTCGTGCTCAAGCACGTTCCCCAGCCGCCCCCCGCGGGCTCCGCGCCGCCGCCGGCGACCAGCGTCCCAGCGCCCACCGCGGTGCCTGCGCCAGCTCCCGCGCCCGCTCCGGCGCCCGCTCCCGCTTCCGCTCCGGCTCCGGTGCAGACCACTACGTCGTGAGGACGCCATGATCGAGCACGAGCGCAGCTTCGAGGCCTTCGGGTCCCGGGTGCGGCTGCTGGTCGGGCCGGCGCATGACTCCGATCTGTCCTCGCTCGAGATCGCGGCGATCGAGGCCGAGGCCTTCATGAGGCTGATGCAGCGCAAGCTCACTCGCTTCGATCCCGACAGCGAGCTCAGCGCGCTGGCGGCAGACCCGCGCGAGGAGTGCCCGGCCTCCCCGCTGCTGGCGATGGCCGCGCGCGCGGCCGTGTGGGCGGCCGAGCGGACCGACGGGCTGGTCGACCCAACGCTCGTGGCGGAGCTCGAACGCGCCGGCTACGCGACGTCACGCGTCGGAGCGGCAAGCGCGCCGCTGGCCGAGGCGATCGAGGCCGCGCCGGCGCGCCGACCGGCCCGCCCGCGCGCGGACGCCCGCTGGCGGAAGGTCAGCGTCGATCTAAGGCGCGGCACGGTGAGGCGCCCCCCGGGGGTCCGGCTGGACACCGGCGGCACGGGCAAGGGCCTGGCCGCCGACCTCGTCTTCGACCGTCTGCGCGGCTACGAGCTGTGCGCCGTCGACGCCGGCGGTGATCTCAGGATCGGCGGGGCACGGCCGGCGGGGCGCCTGGTCGAGATCGATCACCCGCTCACCGGTGGTCTCGCCCACGGCTTCGAGGTCGCGGCCGGGGCGGTTGCCACGAGCGGATTGAAGACGCGCATCTGGCGCACTCCCGAGGGCTTTGCTCACCATCTGCTCGACCCCTCGACCGGGCGTCCGGCCTGGACCGGAGTGATCCAGGCGACGGCGCTCGCCGACACGGCCCTGCTAGCCGAGACGATCGCCAAGCAGGCGCTGCTCTCGGGTCCCGAGCGAGGGCGCGAGCTCCTCGCGCCGCGCGGCGGAGTGCTGGTCCTCGACGACGGCACGGTCGATGCGATCGGGCCGCTCGCGGCCGCGGCGGCCGAGCCGAGCCCCATCGAGGCCGCGGCGGCATGAGCCACACCGATCCCGGGCAGCACATGTTCTGGCTGGCAAGCCGTGCGCTCGGTATCGTCGCGATCGTCCTCGTCGCGCTGGGCGTCGGTCTCGGGCTGGCGCTCTCCGGGAAGATCTCGCGCGAGCCCGGCGTGCCCGCTCGCCTCAAGCACCTGCACGAGGCGATCGCGCTAACCGCTTTGATGGCGATCGCGGGGCACGGGTTGCTGCTGCTCGGCGACAGCTATCTGCGTCCTACGGTGCCGCAGATCGCGCTTCCCTTCGCGATTGTGAGCCACCCCTTCTGGACCGGGCTCGGGATCATCGCGGGCTGGCTCGCGGCGATCCTCGGCCTCAGCTTCTACGTGCGTCGCTGGATCGGCGTCCGGCTGTGGCGCTGGATGCACCGCTGGACCCTGCTCGTCTACGTGCTCGGAGTGGCGCACACGCTCGGCTCGGGCACCGACGCGAGGGCCCCCTGGCTGCTTGTGATCCTCGGCGCCACCGCCGTTCCGATCGTCTTCATGGCGACCTACCGGTTCCTGCCAGCGAGGAAGGAGCGCCGCTCGCCTAATGGGGATCTCACCGAGCGGATAGGGGCGCCTCACCTCCGGCCTCGAGTATCGACGTCGACGCCGCCTCCGAGCGGATGAGACGACAGACAGAAAGGCAAGGTGACCGAGCATGAGGCTCATACCCGTTGTCGATCAGGATCACTGCCTGGGCTACGGCGACTGCGCCGGACTCGCGCCGGGCGTCTTCGCCGTCGACGAAGTCGCCTCGGTGATCGGCGAGGCTCCGCCGGAGCTTGTCCTGCGGGCGGCCCAGGCCTGTCCCGCCGGGGCGATCCGCGTCCTCGACGCGGGCGCGGGCGAGGAGGTCGAGCCATGAGTCGCAGACGCAGACTCTCCGCCGCCGCGCTGGCCACGCTGGCCGCAATCGGAGCGATGATCGTGGCCGGCGTCGCATGGTCAGGTGGCGGTACCGGCGTCGCGCTCGCCCCGTCCTCTTCGGTGGTCGCGCAAGCGCCCCCGAGCCCGGCGAGCGCAGCACCGCCGACCCAGCCCGCCTCGGCGAACCTCACGTACGGCCACAGCGCCGACGACTTCACAGATGACGACGACGCCGACCTCTCCGGCGGCGTGAGCGCGGACGATGACAGCGACGCGGAGGCCGAGGCCGGCTAGCGCCGGCGCCGCGCTCACCGCGCCGGGGGCAATCGCGTACGTCGAACTCGTCAGGGAATCGCAGGCCACCCGCCCATCCGGGCATTGGCGGCCTGGATGAGGGGGGATGCCCGAGACCGATGGCTCATTAGCCTGTTCGAAGGCCTTCGCCTCCAGGCGGCGGAGTGCCCGGCTTGCCATGAGCGACGCAGCGATCGAGACCCGCGACCTGACCAAGTTCTACGGGCAGAGCCGCGGGATCGAGGGGATCGACCTGCGGGTCGAGCGAGGCGAGGTGTTCGGCTTCCTCGGCCCCAACGGAGCCGGCAAGACGACGACGATCCGGCTGCTGCTCGACCTGATCCGGGCGACGCGCGGAACCGCAGCCGTCTGCAACTGCGACTCACGAGCCCAGAGTCTGGAGGTTCGACGTCGCACCGGCTACCTCCCCGGCGAGCTGAGGCTTCCGGGCCGGCTGTCGGCGCGCGACTGCCTCGAGTACCTCGCCCACATCCGCGGCGGCGTGGCGCGGAACCAGATCGAGGAGCTCTCGGATCGCCTCGGTCTCGAGCTCGACCGGACCGTCGACGACCTCTCCAAGGGAAACAAGGAGAAGGTCGGCGTCGTCGCGGCGTTCATGCACGATCCCGAGCTGCTGATCCTCGACGAGCCGACCAGCGGGCTCGACCCCCTCCGCCAGGAGGACGTCCAGGAGCTGATCCGCGAGCGCTCCGCCGCCGGGCGGACGGTCTTTCTTTCCTCGCACGCGCTCGATCAGGTCGAGCACGTCGCCGGTCGGGTCGGGATCATCAAGGAGGGACGGCTGATCTCGGTCGAGGAGATCTCGGCGCTGAAGCGGCGCGCCCTGAGGCATGTCGAGATCCGCTTCGCGGGTGCCGGCCCGAGTGAGGATCTGAGCCGGATCCCGGGCGTCCGGGATGTCAGCGTCAAGGATGGGGTGGTCCGCCTGCGCGTCGAGGGGCCGATGGATGCCCTGGTCAAGGAGCTGGCGCGCTACCCGGTGCAGACGCTGACCAGCGAGGAGCCGGAGCTCGACGAGATCTTCCTCGCCTTCTACGGGCGGTCGCATGCGGGCTGAGGTCGCGTTCCAGGCGCTGCGCGAGCGGCGCCGCGCGCTGCTCTGGTGGGGGCTTGGAGTCGTGGCCCTGGTGGGCCTCAACATCGCCTTCTATCCGTCGGTTCGCGACTCCGCCGGACTCGCTGACTACTCGAAGGACCTGCCCAAGGCGCTGCGGGCGCTGTTCGCCGGCGGCGAGATCAACCTCGTCAGCGCGACGGGCTACCTCAACAGCCAGGTCTTCGCGCTGATGGCGCCGCTGATCCTGCTGGTCTTCTCGATCGGTGCCGGCGCGACGGCGGTGGCGGGCGAGGAGGAGCGCGGGACGCTGGACCTGCTGCTGGCCCAGCCGCTCGAGAGGGCCGACTTCGTGCTCCAGAAGTTCGCGGCCCTGTCGGCGTCCGTGCTCGCCCTCACGCTGGGGCTCCTGGTCACCGTTGCCGTCGGCTCGCGGCTCGTCGACCTCGAGATCGGGTTCGGGAAGCTCGTCGCGGCCTCGGGCGGCGTCGCACTGCTCGCGCTGCTGTTCGGAGCGCTCGCTCTGGCCGTCGGCGCCGCGCGGCCCGGGCGCGGACGGGCGGCCGCCGTCGCCGCGGCCGTCGCGGCCGCCTCCTGGATGCTCGATGGCCTCGGCCAGGCGGTGGACGCGCTCGACCCCTGGCGGCCGCTGTCGCCCTACTACCAGGCGCTCGGCACGAGCCCCCTGAGCGACGGCGTCCCGTGGGCGAGCTGGGCGCTGCTGGTCGCGCTGACCGCGCTGTGCGTCGGCGCCGGGGTCGTCGGACTGCGCAGGCGCGACGTCCGCCAGTGAGCGCCTCCCCGGCTAGCGTTCTGCTCGGGGCTCGCCGTTTGGTGCCGTGCGCCTACCCCGCGACGGCGGATAGCTCGGCGATCGAGTCGCGGATCCCCTCGATGAGGACGTCGAGGTCGCGAACGGCGTCGTGGTCGGCGTTGACCGTGAAGAAAGCCGTGCCGTCGTAGCTGAACACGGCGAGGCCGAGCGTATGGTCGGCGGCGATCGGGACGATCGGCCACACGGCCAGCATCTTCGAGCCGAACGAATACAGCGGCTGCTGCGGTCCGGGCACGTTCGTGATCGTGACGTTGAAGAGCCGCGTCGCGAACAGCGAGCGGGCGAGGAAGCTGTGGACAACGGGGGGCGCCATCCCCGTGAGGTCGAGGAGCGTCGTCGAGCCGAGCGCCTGAGTTCCGGACTTGAGCGACTCGGCCTCCTCCATCTGGCGCTCGTAGCGCCGCACGGGGTCCCGCTCGTCGACCGGAAGGTGGACGAACAGCGACGTGATGCGGTTGCCGAGCGCTAGTCGCTCGCTCGCGGTCCGGATGTTCACGGGCACCATGGCGCGCAGTCCCTGTGGAGGCAAGTCCTCGTCGCGCTCCAGCAGCAGACGCCGCAGGCCGCCGGCCGTCGCGGCAAGCACGACGTCGTTGACGGTCCCCCCGAACCGCTCCTTGACGCGCTTGATCTCCTCCAGCGACGCGCTGGTCACCCCGAGCCGCCGCTTGCCGCCGATCGGGACGTTGAGGCTCGACGGCGGGGCAGAGATCAGCTCGTCCTTGACGAGCACCTCCGCCATCGCCCGGGAGCGCTGCAGCGCCTCACGGCCCCGGGAGGGATGGGTGGCGACGGCGGCTCCCCCGCGGAGCATCCGTGCGGACGCGCCGGCCAGCCGCAGGGGAAGGGCGAGCAGCGAGCCGGGAAGCTTGCTTCCCGACCCGGCGGGCTCATCTGCCCGCGAGCCGGGAGTCGGGTGGTGGCGGGGCGCCGGGCTCCGCTCCGCGTCGAGCATCACGAGCGCCACGTCTACCGACCCGATGCCGTCGACCATGCAGTGGTGCGTCTTGCTGACGAGCGCCCAGCGCCCCCCGGAGAGCCCGTCGAGGACGACCATCTCCCAAAGCGGCCGAGTGCGGTCGAGGCGCTCGGAGAAGAACTCCCCAGCCCAGCGTCTGAGGTCGGCGTCGGTGCCGCGGCCCGGAAGCCGAGCTCGCCGCACGTGTCCGGAGATGTCGAACCCTTCGTGGTCCTCCCAGGTGGGCCACGAGAGCCCGCCAGTCCGCGGTGACGACAGGCACTGGTGATACCGCGGAAGATCGGCGAGGCGCGTCTCGAGGCTCCTTCTCAAGCGGCTCAGCGCCGGTGCCCCGCCCCCCGGCTGTGATTCGAAGATCATCACCCCTCCGATGTGCATGTGTGCGCTCTGGTCCGACTCCTCGAGCTCGAGGAAGGTCGCGTCCACGGCGGTGAGGTGATCGCTCATCGGAGCATCTCCCCGGCTCCCGCGACGCGGCGCCGTGCCCTGCGCGTCCAGTCGGCGCGTCGCTCCGCGTACGGAGATGGAAGCACGAGCGCCAGCTCCTCGACGGTCTCCAGCCACTCGAGCGCGCCGGCGTAATCGCCGCCCCGCGCGTCGGCCTCCGCGGCCTCGAGGCCGAAATGCACCGCCTCCAGGTTCTCGGCTTCGGCGGCGGCGGTCTCGGCCTCCGGCAGGGCGTCGACATCGCTCAGGGTGGAGGAGGGAACCGCCTCGCCGCGCGCGACTCGTGCGAGATAGGAGGACAGATGCCGGCCCGCGATCTTGCCGGGTGGCCACCACAGCGAGACGGCGGAGGACTCGGAGCTCTTCGGGGCGTCCCACATCTCAGACCGCAGGTAGCGGGGCAACGCTCCGGTCAGCAGCGCGGCCCGCAGCGTCGGCCGATACGCGACGTCGGATGGCGTCCCGCCCGCCATCCTCGCGATTGCGCCGGCGGCGACCGCGGCCTGTTGGGCCGCGAGCCCGCCCTGCTTGATGGGGAACCACGTCGCGTCGCCCGCGGCCCATACCCGCGCCAGGCCTTCGACGCTCATGCGGACGTCGGTGGGGATGAAGCCGCGATGCCGCTGCGGTATTCCGGCTATCGGCGGGACCTCGAGGCCAGGAAGAGCCACTACGCGGTCGGCCGCGACGGGCTCGCCGTCGGCGACCTCGAGCAGGCCTGCCTCGAATCGGATCGGGGCGCTCGATGTCAGCAGCCTCACTCCCTGCTCCTCGAGCAGGTCGTTGACGATCCGCGGACCGCTGGGGCCGAACAGGCCAAGCGGTTCGTCCTCGTGCGTTACGACCAAGGTCTCCACGCCGCTGACGTCGCGGTCAGAGAGGTGGGCGGCGGTCAGCAGCGCCAGCTCGTACGCGGCGATCGTCCACTTGACCTCTGCCGGCGCAGCGAACACGAGGCGACTCGGACCGCCGGCCCCGAGACGCCCGAGAAGCTCCGCGAACGCGGCGCGCTGCTCAGCGCCGCCGAAGGTCAGTGCCCCGGGGACCGCCTCGACCGGTCGGGTCCCGATGGCGAGCAGCAGGGCGTCGTAGTCGAGCTCGTCCCCGCCGGCGGTAGCTATTCGCCGCCGTGTGGGATCCACCGAGATGACCGCGTCCCAGCGGTAGCTCGCGCCGTTCTCCTGCGCGACCCGCTCCAGCTCGATCCGCAGCGCCCGCGTGAGCCCGAAGGGCTCGGCAACCAGCAGCGGACGGAAGACGAACTCAGGATCGGGAGCGATCAGCTCGACCCGGGCCCGGTCGCCGAGCGCCGACCGCAGCGTCAGCAGCGCCTCGAGGGCCGCGACGCCGCCGCCCGCGATCCTGACCGTAATTGGCGAGGCTTCAGAGCCCGCGGCGCTCACGTGCTGATTCTTGCACCGGATGTCGAGGTCTCGCCCTCGTCAGCGCGGTCTCGGGACGCGGGGGGTTGCCGACACCCAGGCCGTGTCGAAGGCTTGACGACTGCGGTCGCGAATGCCGTTAGCCTGAGAACACTTGGCCCCGCCCGTTGACCCGTGATCCACCACGTCAGCATCGAGGTGACCGACCTCGAACGCAGCGGCGAGTTCTACGACGCGGTGCTCGCGCCGCTGCTCTGGAGGCGCCACGCGGACTCGGGCCAGGGCATCGGATGGGGGATCTCCAGGCCCCTGTTCTTCGCGCTGCCCAGCGAAGACGCCAGGCCGGGGTCGGGTCAGGTGTGCTTCGGCGCAACCGGCATCCCCGCCGTCAAGGCCGCCTGGGAGGCGGGAATCGAGGCGGGCGGGACCGACGCCGGGCGCCCGGGAGCCCGACCCCAGTACGGTTCGGGCTATTACTCCGCCTACCTCCTCGATCCCGACGGGAACAGGATCGAGATCGCGGTGAAGTGAGCTAACGACAGGAGGAATCGGATGCCAGTCAGGGTCGGGATCAACGGATTCGGTCGCATCGGCCGCAACCTCTACCGCGCCGCGTACGAGGCCGGCTCCGACCTCGACGTCGTCGCGGTCAACGACGTCGCCGACCTCGGGACGCTTGCACACCTGCTCGCGTACGACTCGACCTACGGGCGCTTCCCGGGCAGCGTCGAGGTGCGAGGCGACGCGATCGTCGTCGACGGGAACGAGATCAAGGTGCTGTCGGAGCGCGACCCGGCGGCACTGCCGTGGGAGTCACTCGGGGTTGAGGTCGTCATCGAGTCGACCGGGCTGTTCACGAAGCGCGACGACGCCGCCAAGCACCTCGAGGCGGGCGCGAAGAAGGTGATCATCTCGGCGCCCGCCAAGGAGCCCGACGTAACGGTGGCGCTCGGGGTCAACTTCGACTCCCACTACGACCCCGACGAGCACCACATCATCTCCAACGCGTCGTGCACCACGAACTGCCTCGCACCGGTGGCGAAGGTGATCCACGACGCCGTCGGGATCGAGCGCGGCCTGATGACAACGATTCACGCCTACACCGCCGACCAGCGGCTCCAGGACATGCCCCACAAGGACCTGCGCCGGGCGCGGGCCGCGGCGGTAAACCTGATCCCGACCACGACCGGAGCGGCGAAGGCGGTCGGGCTCGTGCTGCCCGAGCTCGACGGCAAGCTCAACGGGCTCGCCGTCCGCGCGCCCGTGATCACGGGATCGGTCGTCGACCTGGTCTGCGACGTCTCGAGCGAGACGACGGCGGAGGATCTAAACCAGGCCGTCCGCGAGGCCGCCGAAGGGCCCCTCAAGGGGATCCTCAGCTACACCGAGGCTCCGATCGTCTCGACGGACGTCATCAAGGACCCGCACTCGTCGATCTTCGACGCCGAGCAGACGATCGTCGCCGAGGGAACGATGGTCAAGACGGTGGCGTGGTACGACAACGAGTGGGGCTACTCGAACCGCTGCGTCGAGCTGGCGGAGAAGGTGCTTCAGGCCAAGCCGGCGGCCGTCGCTTGACCGGCGCTCACCGCCGCGAGTGAGCGCCGCCTTTCCCAAGGCCAGCGTCCGCGACGCTCCAGCGGACGCGCGGCGGGCGCTGGTGCGGGTCGACTTCAACGTCCCGCTCGCCGATGGCGAGGTAGCCGACGACACGCGCATCCGTGCGGCGCTGCCGACGATCGAGCTGCTGCGCGAGCGGGGCGCGGCGCTCGTACTCGTCTCGCATCTGGGCCGGCCCAAGGGCCGCGACCCAGAGCTATCGATGGCGCCCGTCGCCGCCCGGCTCGCCGAGCTGCTCGGTGCGGACGTGGAGCTCGCGTCCGGAGTCGTCGGCGACGACGTGCGGGCGGCGGCGGAGCGGCTCGGCAGGGGCGCGATGCTGGTGCTTGAAAACAGCCGCTTCGAGCCTGGGGAGACCCGCAACGACCCCGAGCTGGCGGCTGAGCTCGCGACGCTCGCCGAGCTGTACGTCAACGATGCGTTCGGGGCCGCGCACCGCGCCCACGCGACCACGGAGGGCGTCGCCCACTTGCGTCCCGCCTATGCGGGGCTGCTGCTCGAGCGCGAGGTGGTCGAGCTGACCGGGGTCCGCGACGATCCCGACCCACCGCTGGTCGTGATCCTCGGCGGGGCCAAGGTCAGCGGCAAGATCGGGGTGATCGAGCGCTTCCTGGAGACCGCCGACGAGATACTCATCGGCGGGGCGATGTGCTTCAGCTTCTTTCGCGCCGAGGGGATGGCGACCGGCGACTCGCTCGTCGAGGACGAGGGCGTCGAGCTCGCGGGTCGCGTGCTCGAGCGGGCGCGCGCGGCGAAGGCGCGAATCCGGCTACCCGACGACGTCGTCGTCGCCGACCGCTTCGAAGCGGCCGCCGAGCACCGCGTGGTCGACGCGAGCGAGATCCCGCAGGGCTGGAGGGGGCTCGATATCGGTCCCGCGACCGCCGAGGCATACGCCGCGGCGGTGGCGCGAGCCGGGACGGTCTTCTGGAACGGGCCGATGGGGGCCTTCGAGCTCGAGCCGTTCGCCGCCGGAACGCGCGCGCTGGCGGAGGCCGTTGCCGAGGCGCCGGGGCGGACCGTGGTGGGAGGCGGCGACTCCGCCGCCGCGATGTCGGCCTTCGGCCTCGCCGATGACGTCGATTGGCTGTCGACCGGCGGCGGCGCCTCGCTGGAGCTGATGGAGGGGCGTCCGCTGCCCGGCGTCGCGGCGCTGATGGATGCGAGCGAGGTGAGGTCGTGAGCCCCGGTGCCCGCACCCCGGTCGTGGCCGCGAACTGGAAGATGAACAAGACGATCGAGGAGGCCGAGGCCTTCCTTGCCGACTTCCTGACCCGGTCCGGCGAGGCGCCGGATCGCGAGGTTGTCGTCTGCCCGCCGTTCCTGGCGCTCAAGGCGGTGGTCGAGCTGTGCCTGCAAAGCAGGGTGCGCGTCGCCGCCCAGAACATGCACGAGGAGCCCGCGGGCGCGTTCACCGGCGAGGTCTCGGCGCCGATGCTGCGCGAGATCGGCGCCGACGGCGTCATCCTCGGGCACTCCGAGCGCCGCCAGCACTTCGCCGAGACCGACGAGGCCCTCGCGCGCAAGGTCCCCGCGGCACTCGCGGCGGGGCTCGAGCCGATCCTCTGCGTCGGCGAGCGCGAGGGCGAGCGCGACGCCGGCGACACCGAGGCCGTGCTGCAGCGCCAGGTCGAGGCCGATCTCGCGGCCGTCGAGGGCGCGCGGCTGGCCGACGTCGTTATCGCCTACGAGCCCGTGTGGGCGATCGGGACGGGCCGCACGGCGACCCCGGAGCAGGCGGTCGATGCGATCGCCTTCATCCGCTCGCTCGTCGCGAATCGCGACGAGGACGCCGGGAACGCGATCCGCATCCTCTACGGGGGGTCGGTGACGCCCGACAACGCCCCCGAGCTGCTCGGCCAGGCCGGTATCGACGGGGCGCTGGTGGGCGGTGCCAGCCTCGATCCCGAGCGATTCGCCGCGATCGCCGCCGCCGCGCGGCCGTGACGCCCGACGCTCCCGCCGCCCCGCCCGCCGGGTCGCTCTGCCTGGTGGTTCTCGACGGCTGGGGCCTCGCCGCGCCGGGGCCGGGGAATGCCATCAGCCAGGCGGAGACCCCGGTCTTCGATGAGTTGTGGCGACGCTTTCCGCGAACGAGGCTCAACGCGTCGGGCCCCGCCGTCGGGCTGCCGGAGGGTCAGATGGGAAACTCGGAGGTCGGCCATCTCAACCTCGGCGCGGGCGCCGTGGTCAAGCAGGATCTGCTGCTCATCGACGAGGCGGTCGGCGACGGCACGTTCTTCGAGAACGAGACCCTGCTGGAGGCCTGCGAGCGCGCCCGTTCGGGGCCGCGCGGACGCCTGCACCTGATGGGGCTGGTCTCGGACGGCGGCGTTCACTCGGGCTGGGAGCACATCGAGGCCTGCGTCGAGCTCGCGGCTCGCGAGGGCGTTCCGGACCTCGTCGTCCACGCGTTCACGGACGGGCGCGACACTTCACCAACCGCCTCGCCCGGATACCTCGAGGAGCTCGAGCGCTGGCTGCGGCGCGCCGGCCGGGTGGGCACCGTCTCGGGCCGCTACTACGCAATGGACCGCGACCGCCGCTGGGAGCGCACCAAGCTCGCCTACGACGCGATCGTCCACGGGGAGGGGCTGCGCGCCGCGAGCCCCGAGGAGGCCATCCGGGCGTCCTACGAGCGCGACGAGACGGACGAGTTCATCCGCCCCACGGTGATCGGCGAGTACGACGGCGCCGCCGACGGCGACGCGGTGCTGTGCTTCAACTTCCGCCCCGACCGGATGCGCCAGATCGTCCGCGCGCTGGGCGAGCCCGGCTTCGATGAGTTCCCCCGCGGCCCCGCCCCCCGGCTTCACCTGACCACGATGACCGAGTACCAGGCGGAGTGGGTCTACCCGGTTGCGTTCGCGCCGCGTGAGCCCGAGACCACGCTGGCCGAGGTCATCGCCGAACGCGGTGAGCGGCAGCTCCACGTGGCGGAGACCGAGAAGTACGCGCACGTCACCTACTTCTTCAACGGGGGGCACGAGCAGGAGTGGCCGGGCGAGGAGCGCTTCCTCGCGCCCTCACCTCGCGACGTGCCGACCTACGACCACAAGCCCGAGATGAGCGCCCGCGAGGCGGCGCGGGCGTTCTGCGACCGCTGGGCGGCGGACGGCTACCGCTTCGGGATCATCAACTTCGCGAACGCCGACATGGTCGGCCACACCGGCTCGATCCCGGCGGCGATCACGGGGGTGGAGGCCGTCGACGACTGTCTCGGCGAGGTCATCGCCGCCGTGGAGGACAAGGGCGGCGTCTGCATGGTCACCGCCGACCACGGGAACGCCGACGACATGCTCGAGTCCGACGGCTCACCCCAGACCGCGCACTCCGTCAACCCCGTTCCCTGCATCGTGACGCTCGAGGGGCTGCGGCTGCGCGACGGGGGAGTCCTCGCCGACGTGGCGCCGACCGCGCTCGACCTGCTCGGGATCGAGCAACCGGCTGCGATGACGGGACGCTCGCTCATCGAGCGCTGATGCTGCGGGGACGTTTTTCGGCTCATGGGCCAGAAGAACGCCCACACAGCGCGCGTTGACCCGGCCGGCGCGTCAGAGGTCGTAGCGAGCGAGGTCGGAGTCGAGGCGCTCGCGCTCGGCGGGATCCAACCCCTCTGGCTCTTCGTCCTCTACCCAGCCCCCGTCCCGCCGCCACCGCCTGAGCCCGAGAAAGATCGCCACCGCGGCCACGAGGATCGCCGCCCCCGGAACGACCCACGCCGCCAGATCGAATCCCTCCGTCCCGGGAAGCGCCAGCACCTCGGACCCGTACTCGGCGACGAGGGCGTCCTTGATCTCGTCCTTGGTCTTGCCGGCCGCGATCAGGCGCTGGATGTAGGCGCGCTCGCGGTCGGCCTGCGGCGACTGCGAAAGCTGCAGGGTCGTGCCGCAGATCGGGCACATCACCTCGTCCTCGATGTCGGCCAGCGAGGTCCGGGCGCCGGGAGCCTCGGCCGGGGATGCGAGGCGCGGCGAGGCGTTGTTCTCCTGGGCGCTCGCCGGTGCGGCCACGAGCCCGGCGACAACGAGGGCGGCCAACGCGGCGCGTCTCATCCGCTCTCCGTGCGGCAGATCGAGCCGTCGTTGGGGGCCGTCACATCGTGGCCCCCGACCAGCGGCGCGATCACCTCTTCGAGGTCATGAGGGGTCAGCGGCCCGCGGCAGATCGCCGCGAGCCGGCCGTCGGGGTCGACGAGGAACGACTCCGGCAATCCAGTGGCGCCGTACTCGTCGGAAAGCGGGCTCTCGGTGTCGGGGTCGCGGAGCATCGGGTAGGTGAGCCCGAACTCGTCGACGAAGTCCGCCGCGTCATCGCTGAGGTCCTGGGTGTCGATCCCGAGCACGGCGACATCGTCGCGGTTGCGCTCGTAGAAGCGCTGCAGGGTGGGTGACTCGTCGCGGCACGGCGAGCACCACGAGGCCCAGAAGTTGACCAGGACCCAACCGCCGCGATGCTCGCCGACGCTGCCCGTCCCGGAGCCGTCGAGTCGGGGCAGCTCGGCGCTCGGTGCGCTGTCGCCGACCGCGATGCTGGCGCTGCCCTGGCTGATCAGCCCGAACGCGAGCAACGCGATGAGAGCCAGGGCGATCATGGTCGCGGCGAAGGCGCGGGCGCTCACTGGACGAGAGGGTAGAGGGCCGCCACCGCCGTCCTAGAATGCGGGGCTCGTGCGGACGTAGCTCACCTGGTAGAGCGCCAGCTTCCCAAGCTGGAGGTAGCGGGTTCAAGTCCCGTCGTCCGCTTAAGGGCGCCTGGCTCGGCAAGAGCGATGCCAAGCGTTTACGCTGCCCCGGCCTCGTTGCAACCGCAGACCGAGTGAACGCGGTGAGAGGAGACTCGACTTCGCGTCGCGCCCCGACGCGCGCGGGCGGTCGATGTTTGAAAGTCAAGCCCAGAGAGAGAGCGGTGTCGATCTTCAGGTGATGTCCCGTGTATGAGCAACACGACCTGGGTCGCGAGCTGCTCAGGGGCTTCCGCGCGGGTCGCGGCGGCGATCATGACCCCTACGCGGGCGCCGACAAGGGGAACGCCGGCCGGATCGTGGGGTTGCTGTGGTTGCTCAGCGCGGCGCTGACCCTCGCGTTCTTCCCGCTCGACCCGCCCACCGAAGCGATCGGCGGCGGCGGCTGGGCCGTGGCGGGGATCCTCGTCGTCGCGAGCATCGTCGGCGCTCGCCGCCTGCTGCGCCGCCGCCCTCCGCTGGGCTTCAACGAGCTGCTCGCGCTCAGCTATCTGGGCCTTGGGCAGGTGGCGCTGCTCGTCTGGCTGGGTGGCGGGGCGCACAGCGCCTACGAGGAGCTCTACCTGCTGTGGGTCGGCGCCGCGATGGGAATCCATCCGCCGCGCCGGGCGCTCGCCTTCGTGGGTATCGCGGGGGTCGCGGCGTTCGCGCCGCTCGTCTACGACGGATACGACGGCGCCTCCGCCTCGGCGATCGCGACTCACTACCTGCTGTGGGCGGCGCTCGGGATGATCATCCTCGCCCTGTTCGTATACGTCCGGGGGCAGCGCGTTCGAATGCGCAGCAACGAGCAACGCGCCCAGCAGCTCGCGCGGGCCGACCCGCTTACGGGAATGGGCAACCGCCGTGCCTTCGACGAGGCGCTCGGAACGGAGATCGCCCGCGCGCGGCGCGCCCGATCGACGGCCAGCGTCGCGCTGCTCGACGTCGACAACTTCAAGGAGCTCAACGACAGGTACGGCCATCTCGAGGGCGACCGGCTGCTTCGCCTCACCGCGGCTGCGATCAACCGCGCCCTGCGAGCCGGCGATCGAGGATTTCGCTGGGGCGGAGACGAGTTTGCGCTTCTGCTCCCGGACACTCCGTACGCCGGCGCCGAGGAGGCGCTGGCGCGCGTCGCCGCGGGGATCATGACCTCGTGCTCGGCCCCGGACGGCAGCGCATTGACGATCTCGTGGGGGATAACCGAGCTCGACGGGGAGGTCACCCCGAGCGAGATGCTCGCCCAGGCCGACCTGGCGCTGATGGCCCACAAGCGCGAGAGAACCCAGGTCGCGCACGACGAGCGGTTCAGCGACTGAGCGTAGTCTCCCCTGCGCATCCGACCAGGAGGAACCGATGGCGGTAGAACAGACGTTGGCGCAGTTCAGGGAGACCGAGACCGGCGAGCCGTTCTCGCTCCAGAACTCCAAGCTTCTCAAGGTCGAGTTGGCCGACGTGACGATCCAGGCCAAGCTCGGCTCGATGATCGCCTATCAAGGAAACGTCAGCTTCGAGCACGCTGGATCGGGCGGCGTCTCCCGGATGATCAAGAAGGCCGTCACCAGCGAGGGCACGGACCTGATGAAGGTCTCCGGCACGGGAGAGGTCTTCCTCGCTCAGATGGCACAGGACGTGCACCTGCTGAAGCTCGAGGACGACTTCATCACCGCCAACGGCGCCAACGTCCTCGCCTTCGACGCCGGCATCGACTGGGACATCAAGCGGGTCGAGGGAGCGTCGGGGATGCTCGGCGGCGGCCTGTTCAACATGGAGCTGCGCGGCTCCGGATGGCTCGCGCTCGTCTCCGACGGGCCGCCCGTGCTGCTCGAGGTCGACGGCGAGCAGACGTTCGCCGATCCCCACGCGGCGATCACGTGGTCGAGCGGGCTGACAACGTCGGTCAAGGCCGATGTGAACCTCAAGACCCTGGTCGGGCGCGGCTCCGGGGAGACCCTCCAGGTCGCGTTCTCGGGACAGGGCTGGGTGCTCGTCCAGCCATCCGAGGGTCCGGTTGCGGGCGCGACGGCTTCGGGCGGGGGCTCGTCGGGAGGCCAGGGGGGTATCGGGGGAGCGCTCGGCGGCGTGCTGGGTCGCTAGGGGTAGCCCGAGGCGGGCTTTTCGCCTGCGTGTAGCGATTGGAACTACCGGGTAGGCCATTGGTGTCCCCGTTGGGGGCGTTCCCGGATGGAAGGTTTGGGCATGGAAGTCCCGCGCGACACGCGTAGCCCCGCACGAGGGGCCCATTCCAGCCCGGGAAAGGGAAGGCTGCGCCGTGGCCTGAGCTCAGCGCGGTCGCGAGCGGCCGCCGCGTCCGACCCACTGACACGTCCGATCCTCGAGGCCGTCGAATCCGCGCTCGGCAGCGAGGCTCTTACCAGGGCGATCCTCGAGGCCGCCCTCGACTGCGTCGTGGTGATCGACTACGGCGGCCGCGTGGTGGAGTGGAACCCGGCCGCCGAACGCACCTTCGGCTATACGCGGGAGCAAGCGCTGGGCCGTGAGCTCGCCGATCTGATCATCCCGGAGCGGCTGCGCGGCGCGCACCGGCTCGGCCTCGCGCGCCACCTCAGGACCGGGCGAAGCGGGTTGCTCGGAGAGCGGGTCGAGATGCCGGCGCTGCGGGCGGACGGGACCGAGATTCCGATCGAGCTGGCGATAACCAAGGTGAGCGGAGAGCAGCCGCTGTTCGCGGGGCACATGCGCGACATCACCGAGCGTCGGCGGCGGGACGCCGCGCTCGAGGAGGCCGAGCACAGATACCGCTCGCTGGTCGAGCGCCTCCCGGTGGTGGCCTACGTCGCCGAGCTGGGCCCCCAGGGGCGGTGGACCTACGTCTCGCCCCAGATCGAGGGCATGCTGGGGTACACGACGCAAGAGTGGATCGACGTCCGAGGGCTGTGGGCAAGCCGCATCCATCCCGAGGACCGGGAGCGCGTCCACGCCGAGCAGCAACGCCTGGCCCGCGAGGCGGACGTCGAGAGATCCGAGTACAGGATGCTGGCCAGGGACGGGAGCGTGGTCTGGGTACGGGACAGAGCGTTGCTGGTCGACGCCGGCGACGGCTCGCGCGTCGTGGAGGGACTGCTCGCCGACGTCACCGAGGAGAAGCAGGCCGAGGAGCGCTTGCGCCATCTGGCGACCCACGACGACCTGACCGGGCTGCGCAACCGACGCTGCTTCGAGCAGGACCTGGCGAGTCACCTGTCAGATGGATCCGGACGTGGGGCCGTGCTGATGCTCGACCTCGACCACCTCAAGTTCGTAAACGACTCCCTGGGCCACGCCGTTGGCGACCGCGCGCTGCGAGGGCTCGCGCGGGCCCTCGAGGAACTGGACTTCGAGGGCGCGATTCCAGCCCGCCTCGGGGACGACCAGTTCGCCGTGCTGCTGCCCGATGCCTCCGAGTCCGAGGCGCGTGGCGAGGCGGCCAGGCTCGTGGAGCTGGTGCGAACGCGAGGGGCCGCGCTGCATGTGACCGCGAGCGTCGGCGTCGTCCCCTTCGACGCGGAGAGTCGGGTCACCGCTCCGGACTTGCTCGTCGCGGCGGACCTGGCGCTCGCGGACGCGAAGGAGGGCGGGCGCGACCGCTTCGCGGTGCTGGCGGGGCGGGCCGGCGCGCGGCTGGCGTGGGTCGAGCGGCTGCGAGCCGCGATCGAGGACGATCGGCTCGTCCTCTACTCACAGCCGATCGTCGATCTGCGGACAGGCGGCATACGTCGCGAGGAGCTGCTGATCCGGATGCTCGACGAGCACGGCCTGGTCATCCCCCCGGCCTCGTTCCTGCCGGCAGCGGAGCGCTTCGGCCTGATCCGGGACATCGACCGCTGGGTGGTCGCGCAGGGGCTGGAGCTGATGGCGAAGGGGCGCCCGGTGGCGGTGAACCTCTCCGGGAAGTCGATCAACGACGCCGAGCTGATGACCACGGTCGAGGAGAAGCTGGGGGCGACGGGCATGGAGCCTGGTGCGCTGATGTTCGAGGTCACCGAGACCGCGGCCGCGACCGCGATGGAGCAGCTCGGCGAGTTCGCGGCGCGGATCGAGACACTGGGCTGTCAGCTCGCGCTCGACGACTTCGGAACCGGGTTCGGCACCTTCACTTACCTGCGCCACCTCCCGGTGCACAGCCTCAAGATCGATACCCAGTTCGTGCGCGGCATGGCCGAGTCGCCCGAGGACCGCCGGATCGTGCGCTCGATCGTCGCCGCCGGCAAGACGCTGGCATTGAAGCTGGTGGGGGAGGGGGTCGAGGACGCCGCGACCGTGGAGCTGCTGCGCGACTACGGCGTCGGCTTCGCCCAGGGCTATCACCTCGGGCGGCCGAGCCCGCTTGCCGCCTGAGTCTCTAAGCCGTCTGGCTCGCGGGCCGGATCAGGATCTCGCTGACGTCGACGTGCTCGGGCTGACTGAGCGCGAAGAGTGCCGCTCGGGCAACGTCGTCGGCGGCGAGCGCGCCGCTCCCGGGGCGCTGGTCGAAGAACGGGGTGTCGACCATCCCCGGGGCCAGCAGGGTCACCCGGATGTCGGAGTCGTGCATCTGGCGCAGCTCCTGGCGCAACGCCTCCGCGATCGCGCCCGCCGCCCACTTGGTCGCCGAGTAGAGCGAGCCTGGCAGCACCCGTCTGCCAGCGACCGAGCCCGTGATCACGTAATGGCCGCGCTTCGCGTCGAGCAGCAGCGGCAGGGTGGCCCGGATCGTCAACGCGACGTCGAGGACGTTGGTGTCGATCATCGCCTCCCAGTGCTGGGGTGAGGACTCGAGAAAGCCGCGCTTGGCGCCGAACCCGGCGTTGGCGAATACCGCGTCGAGGCGTCCGAAGTGCTGCATCGCGGTCTCGCCCAGGCCCTCGACGTCCGCCCAATCGGTGACGTCGCAGCGCCGCGCCATGGCGCGGTCATCTCCGCCCAGCTCGCCGGCCAGCCTGTGCAGCTCGTCCTCACGGCGCGCCGCGAGGACGACGCGGTAGCCGTGCTCGGCGGCTTGGCGGGCGGTCGCCTCGCCGATGCCGCTCGAGGCGCCGGTGATCAGCAGTACGGGTTGCTCGGCCACGGCGATCTTGATTCTGGCAGCGGGCCGCTCGCCGTCTCGTCCCCCTCCCGGGACCTGGGTCGCCCCGCTTCCCGATCGCCGGAGGTCTTCGGTTGGGATAATCGTTCGCTCCGCGCAGATGGACCCCGATCGCAAGCGCAAGATTCGCCTCGCCGTGGCGCTCGGGGCGGCGGTGCTGCTCGCCGCCGCCCTCGTCTACGTGTCGTTCGGCGCCTCGACAGAGGCCAAGCAGCCGTCCGAGCTGCTCGACGCCGATCCCGGCGACACCTACGAGCTGACCGGCGTGGTCGTGGACGGGTCGGTGGCTCGCGACGACACCGAGCTTCGCTTCGACGTCGAGGACCGCGACGGCGCGGCGAGCGTCCCCGTCCTCTACACCGGGACCGTGCCCGACCCCTTCCGCGAGGGGCGCGAGGTGATCGTCACCGGCAAGCTCGAGAATGGGACCTTCGTGGCACAGCGCGACAGCCTGGTGACGAAGTGCCCGTCGAAGTTCAGCGAGGAGGCGCAGCAGGACCCCGAGCACGTGGTGATCGAGTAGGTGCCCTCGCTCGGCGCCGCCTGCCTGATAGCCGCGCTGCCGGTCGCGGTCTACGCCGGCGCGGCGGCTCTCGCCGGAACGCGCGGCGACCGCCGCTGGGTGGACTCGGCGCGGCGCGGGATCTACGCGCTGTGCGCGCTGCTGACGATCGCGGTGATCGTGCTCGAGGCGGCGTTCCTCGGCGACGACTTCTCGGTCGCGCTGGTCGCGGACCATTCCTCGACCACCACGCCGGTCGGATACAAGATGACCGCGATGTGGTCGAGCCAGGCCGGCTCGTTGCTGCTGTGGGCGTGGGTGCTGTCGATCGCCGCCTCGGCCGTCCTGTTCATCACCCGGCGGCGGCACCGCGAGCTCGCCCCGTGGGCGACCGCCGTGCTCGCCGGGCTCGCGACCTTCTTCTGCGGCCTGATGCTGTTCGGGCTGCTGTCCTCCGGGGCCGAGTCGTACCCCTTCGCGCGCCTCGATCCCGCGCCGGCCGAGGGCGTCGGCCTCAACCCGCTGCTACGCCACCCCGCGATGGCGATCCACCCGCCGATGCTCTACTCGGGCTACGTGCTGTTCTCGATCCCGTTCGCGTTCGCGATCGGGGCTCTCGCGGCGCGCCGGCTCGATGCGAGCTGGATCCGCTCCACCCGCCGCTTCGCCCTCGTCGCTTGGACGTTCCTGACGATCGGCGTCCTGCTCGGAGCAAGGTGGTCGTACAGCGAGCTGGGATGGGGCGGCTACTGGGGATGGGACGCGGTCGAGAACGCGTCGCTGATGCCCTGGCTGATCGGGACCGCGTTCCTGCACTCGGTCATGGTCCAGGAGCGGCGCGGCATGCTCAAGGTCTGGAACGTCTCGCTGATCGTCGCGACGTTCTCGCTCTGCCTGCTCGGCACCTTCCTCGTGCGCTCGGGCGTGATCGAGTCGATTCACGCCTTCGGCGTCTCCAAGGTCGGAGGGCCGCTTCTGGGCCTGATCGCGATCGTCGTGCTCGGGTCGGTCGCCCTGATCGTCTCGCGGCTCGACGACCTTCGCTCGGAGCGGCGGATCGACTCGCTGCTGTCGAGGGAGGCGATCTTCCTCGTCAACAACCTGCTGCTCGTCGGGCTCTGCGTCGTGATCTTCTGGGGGACGTTCTTCCCGCTGATCTCGGAGGCGTTCACCGGGACGCGTTCGTCCGTCGGGGCGCCGTTCTTCGACCGCGTCGTCCCCCCGCTGGCGATCCTGCTCGTCCTGTTCACGGGGATCGGACCGCTCGTCGCGTGGCGGCGGGTCTCGTGGGAGGCGGCGTGGCGGATCTTCCGCTGGCCGGCGCTCGCCGCGGCCGCGACCACGGTCGCGCTGGTCGCGTTCAGCGATGCGCGCGACGACCCGCTGTCGCTTGCCCTGTTCGGTTTCGCCGCGTTCGCGCTCGCGGCCTTGGCCGGCGAGTTCGCCCGCGGGGTCTCGGTGCGCCGGGCGCTGAACGGAGGCTCGGTGCCGGGGGCCCTGGTCGCGATCGTCTCCCGCAACAGGCGTCGCTACGGCGGCTACGTCGTCCACGCCGGGATCGCGATCGCGTTCATCGCCGTCGCCGCCTCGTCCGCCTTCCAGACGTCGCGCGACCTGCGCCTCTCCCCGGGACAGAGCGCCACGGTCGGCGACTACGAGGTGCGCTACGTCGAGCCCACGCAACAGATCGACACCGCCGAGCAGCGGCTGTCGTTGGGCGCCCTGCTCGAGGTCACGCGCGACGGCGAGCGCGTCACGACGCTGAGGCCGTCGCGCAACTACTACTCGGGAATGGGCGATCCCTCGCTGGGCCCGATCTCCGGGTTCTTCGAGGGAGAGACGACGAGCGAAGTGGGGCGACGCGACGGGCTCGGCGGCGACCTGTGGGCCGCGATGCAGCCCGACCTCGAGGCGTGGCGGAGCGAGATCCGCGAGGCGGACCGCCGCGTCCTGTCGGTGACCCGAGACCTGCCGCCGAACGATCCCCGCGCCGCCGCGCTGGCCACGAACCTTCAGGGCCTTGCAGTTCGAGCGCTTGCGATGCGCTACGAGACCGATCCCCCGCCCGCGAACTTCAGGGTCAACGTCAACCCGCTCGTCATCTGGATCTGGATCGGGGGCGCGATCGCGGTCTGCGGCGCGTTGATCGCCCTGTGGCCGTCGCCTCACGCGCTGCGTAGCCGCGTCTCCGACGTGCGGGCGGCGCGCCTGGCGCGCGACCTCACGCGCGCGTAGACCGCCACGGCGCTCGAAGCCCTTCGCCTCGCCGACGCAAGTCGGCTAGGCGCCCTCCAGCTCGCAGCCGCGGACCTGGTCCTTGCGATCCACCCTGGCCCGGTCGCGACCGGGGCCGCAGCGCACCACGTCGCGGTCGCCGTCCTTCGCGTCGACGCGGTCCCGGCCGCGGCCACCCTTGAGGTGGTCGCCGTCAGGGCCGCCGTCGAGCCGGTCGGCGCCGTGGCCCCCGGACAGGCAGTCGCCGCCGGCGAGCCCGTGCAGCACGTCGCGGCCGCCCCGCCCGCGCAGCGAGTCTCCGGCGGGTGTGCCGCGCAGCCTGTCGCGCTTGCGCCCGCCGATCTGCTCGAACGGGCAGCTGCCGGGCTGCTCGATGCCGCCGCACGGCTGCGGCTCGGCGCCCTCGACGTCGGGCGTCTGTGCGTCGGCGACAAACGAGTAGCTTCCCGGCGGGCAGCCGTCGGGGCCCATGCCTGGGCAGCCGTCGCGCATCGTCTCGGTGTCGACGCAGGTCACGTGGCTCCCGTCGGCGCGCAGGAAGTCGTACTGGGAGCGGAGGTAGAAGGAGTAGGTGTTGGGATCGGGTGGGCTGTTGGGATCGATCTCGGCCTCGAGCGGATCGTCGCGCCAGCGGTCGGTCAGCAGGCGGCGGTCCGCGGTCGGGTCCCCCTTCAGGTACTTGTCGAACCACGCGACCGTGTACCACGCGACCATGTCCATGCCGCGCAGCGTCGCCGTACCGAACGGGTACGGGACCGTGTCGCCCGGCAGGAACGAGAACTCGTAGTGGGTTCCGCCGCGGATGTTGACCTGCATCGAGTCGACCCCCGCCTGGCGGTAGGCGGTAAACCCCGCGTTCTTGGCCAGCGGGTCGGGGTCCGAGCTGTACGGTTGAGGGACCAGGAAGTAGTCCGCCGACATGCCGAGGGCGGGCTTGGTGATCGCCTGTGGGACACGCGTGCCCGGGTTCGACGGGCACGCCGGGGCACCAGACGGCGCCCGCAGGTTGTCCCAGGCCACGATCGCGCCCACCCTCGGGTCCTCCTGGCCCACGTAGGAGACCCCCGAGGCGCCGAGCGAGTGGCCCGCTATCCCGATGCGGTCGGGATCGACCAGGTCGCCGAGTGGGTTGTAGGCCGCGTTGAAGCCCTCGGCGACGCGCCGGTCCTGCTTCGCGGAGTGATCTGTCGCGAGGCCGGCGTTGGCGTTGCCGCAGCTCGGGCGGGGGTGGTACGGATGTTGCTCGCTGGAGAGCAGGAAGTCGAGAGCGTCCTCGGTGTTGTCGTAGAACGGCTGGCCGTTCTGGGCCGGAAAGCCCTCGTTGGCGTCGGGGGCCTCGCCGAAGGTGTCCGAGCGGCCCTGGCCCTGGACGTCGTAGGTCATCACGACGTAGCCGTGCTTGGCCAGCGTGGCCGCGAGCCCCCAGTAGAGGGTCTCGGGCGCTTGCACCGAGCCGGTCGTGATCACGATCCCGGGGCGGCTCGCCGGGCCCGCGCGGGTCGCCCACACCGTGCCCGAGAGCGTGGCCCCGTCGCGCGATGTGAAGAGCACCGGACGGATGATCCCGAAGCCGTCCTTCTCCCAGTCGTAGAAGCGGACATCGCCGGCGCATTCGTTGCCGCGCCGGGCGCAGACGTTGGTCTGGAAGTTGCGCTCGGGGTCGGTCAGCTGGATCTGGGTCTGGTCGCTGGCCTCCTGGGCATTCTGCTGCGCGAGGCGCGCCTGGAACTGGGGAGTCGCCGTGACGTAGATCTCGCGCTCGTCGATCTTGGCGAAGTTCCTCGCCTCGAGGGAGGGGTCGAAGGCGGCGGCCACCGAGGCGCCCGCGAGCAGCAGTCCGAGCGCTGCCGCCGCGGCGAGCACCCGCCGACGGGAACGAAGTCTCTCGATCACGAGCGGAGCCATCGCGCTTCAGCCCCTGACCCCCGGCGCAACATACAGTCACTTGTCGCGCCGATCAACCTCTCCTGCGCCTCATAGGCTTGCGCGAATGGACGTCCTGGTGTTCTTCCTCGTCGCCTTGATCCTGCTCGCCGTGGTCTGGTTCGTACTCGAGCCGCTGCGCCGCCCCGAGGCCGTCGACGAGCGGCTCGAGGACCCGCGGCTCGCCGAGGTCGAGGCCCGCAAGGAGGCCAAGTACCGCGAGATCCGCGACGCCGAGCTCGACCACGCCGCGGGCAAGCTCTCCGACGAGGACTGGCGCCGCCAGGACGCCGAGCTGCGCCGCGAGGCGATCGAGATCCTCAGGGACCTCGATCGCGAGCATGAGGGGGACTAGACTTCGCCGTCGTGGAAACGCTCCTCGGCATAGTCCAGGTCGCGATCTCCGTGATCCTGATCTTCCTCGTGCTGCTGCACCGGGGCGGGCGCGATACGGGGCTCTCGGGCGCGTTCGGCGTCGGCGGGGGCGGTAGCCCGTTGGGCGGCGGATCGCTCGTCGAGCGCAACCTCGACCGCTGGACGATCTTCTTCGCGATCCTGTTCACCCTCAACACGATCGTCCTGCTGAAGATCTAGGAGGATGGCGTCGCGGCTGCGCGGCGCGCTGATCATCGCCGCGCTGGCCGCGCTTGCGGGAACGGGATGCGGAGGTAGCGAGGGGGAGGACATCGCGGCCCCTGGGAGCACGGTGCAGGGCTCGGGGACCCTCGTCTACGCGCTCGCCGGCAAGGTTCGCGAGCTCGACCCGCTGCTCGCCACGTCGCGCTCGGAGCTGCTGGTCACGCGCCAGCTGCACGAGCCGCTAGTCGCCAGCCTCACCGGGCCGTTCGGCGAGATCCGCCGCTCGCGCGGGCTGGCGATCGCGTGGCGATCGACGCCAGACCGTGAGATCTGGAGCTTCCGGCTGCGGATGGGGATCAGGTTCCAGGACGGAACCCCCCTCAACGCCGCTGCCGTCCTCGCGAACGCCGAGCGCTGGCGCACCCTCGAGGCGGGACGCGAGCTGCTGCCGGAGCTCGTCGCCGCCGACGCGCCGCGCCCCGACCTGGTGCGCTTCATCCTCTCGCGCCCCGTGCCCGACTTCGCCGAGCGGCTCGCGTCGCCGCGGCTCGGGATCGTCTCGCCGCGCGCGCTGCGCCCCCACAGCGGCACCGCGGCGCAGTTGCTGGGGGCCAGGCGCTCCGGAACGGGGCCGTTCGAGCTGCGCGAGCGACTGCCGAGGTCGATCGTGCTCGCCGGCAACACGGAGTGGTGGGGGACCCGGCTCGATCTCGGCCCGGCGCTCGACCAGCTTCAGTTCGAGGTCGTGCCCGCATTGCGCGATCGTCTCGACGTCCTCGAGGCGGGCGAGGTCCAGGTCGCCGACGGGCTCGACCCGGGCGCGATCGGCGAGCTTCGCTCCGACCCCCTGCTGACGTTCGTCAAGGGCAAGGGAGGGGCCGTGCTCGGAATGGAGCGCTCGGTCCGCGGGATCGACTCGGCGACCGCGATCGAGCCGCTGTCGGATGTCTGGCTGACGGTGGTCGGGACGCAGTAGGCGCCGCTACGCGTAGCGCGCCTCGTCGGCGTAGCGCGCGTCGAGGCCGACGAGCTCGTTGAGCTCGTCGAAGGCCAGCATCGAGTCCAGTGCGCCCGCGGTCGTCTCCTCGTCGCGAAGCTCGCGCAGGACCTCGCTGACCGCTTGCGCCGCAGCGAAGAGGCCGGCGAGCGGGCAGACGATCAGCGAGAAGCCGAGCCCCTCGAGCTCGGATCGCGTCAGGTGGGGGGTCACCCCGCGCTCGATCATGTTCGCGACCAGCGGCCCCGGAAGCGCCGAAGCGATCTGCTCCAGCTCCTCGACCGAGAGCGGCGCCTCGACGAACAGCGCGTCGGCCCCCGCTTCCTTGTATGCCAGACAGCGCTCGATCGCTGCGTCGAGGCCGAGCGGCTGGCGGGCATCGGTCCGGGCGACGATGAACAGATCGCGATCGCCGCGCGCATCGGCCGCGGCGCGAAGCTTCGCGGCATGCTCGTCCGTGGGCACGACCTGCTTGCCGGCCATGTGCCCGCACTTCTTCGGCCACACCTGGTCCTCGAGGAAGACGCCGGCCGCGCCCGCGTCCTGAAGCTCGCGCACGGTGCGGATCACGTTGAGGGGGTTGCCGTAGCCGGTGTCGGCGTCGACTATCACCGGTGCCTCGGAGACCTTGCAGACGGCGCGCGCGGCCTCGACCATCTCGGTCTGGGTGACGAACCCGAAGTCCGGCTCGCCGAGCCTGGTGGCGCTGACCGAGTATCCCGAGACGAACACCACGTCGAAGCCCAACCGCGCCGCGATCCGGGCCGTCAGCGCGTCGTAGACGCCGGGCATCAGCACAGCTCCCTGCGCGATCGACTCCCGGATCCTCTGTGCCCCGGTCACCGGCCAACCTTATCCACGCCGGCTCGTCGCTCGCTCGGTGCGCCGCGCAATAGGGTCCGGGCATGGACGCACTGGACCTCGACGGCGCGGTGGTCGCGGTCACCGGCGCCGCCCGTGGAATCGGGCTGGCGACAGCGGAGGCCTTCGCCGCCGCGGGGGCGCGGCCATGGCTCGGCGACCTCGACGGCGAGGCGGCATCCGAAGCCGCCGCCGACCTCGGCGCCGGTGCGCGTGGGCTCAGCGTCGACGTCTCGTCTCGCGAATCGTTCGCATCTTTCCTCGACGCCGTCGAGCGCGAGGCCGGCCCGCCCGCCGTGCTGGTCAACAACGCGGGCATCATGCCGCTGGGCGCCTTCCTCGACGAGGAGGATGCGACGAGCCGGGCCACGATCGACGTCAACCTGTGGGGCGTCGTCAACGGGATGGGGCTCGCGCTTCCCGGGATGGTCAAGCGCGGCCGCGGGCATGTGGTCAACGTCGCCTCGATGATGGGGAAGTTCCCCATCCCCGGCGCGGCCGTCTACAGCGCCACCAAGCACGCGGTCGTCGGGCTGACGGCGGCCGTGCGCGAGGAGCTTGCCGAGACGGGCGTAACGGTCTCGGCGGTCCTGCCGGGGGCGGTGCGCACCGGCCTGATCGCCGGGGTCCCGCTCGGCCGCGGCCTGCCGACCGTGGATGCCGAGGACGTGGCGCGGGCCGTCGTGCAGAGTTGCGAGACCCGCAACGCCGAGGTCCACGTCCCCGGATGGCTCGCCGGGTATGACGCGGCGATGGCGTTGACGCCGCGCCCGATCGAGCGCGCCGTGCGACGGCTTCTGCGCCACGACCGCGCGCTCACCGACCTCGACCCCGACGCCCGGGCGAGCTACGACGAGGGCGTGCGCGACCAGGCCGAGCCCCGCTGAGCCCGGCCAACCGCGGCACGGCACATAATGTGATCGAGCGCCTCATGGGCCCGAGCACGCAGGCAAGCGACCAGGGCTACTTCCCCGCGGGACGCTCGATGCTGCGGCGGGTTCACGGCGAGCGCGTGGTGGGGGTCAACTACGGGCAGCGCACGGCGCTCGTCGGGGCGCTCGACGCGCTGCTCTACGAGGGGACCCAGCGCCACACGCGCGACAAGCGGCGGCCGTGGGCGCGGCTCGCGAGGACCGGGCACATCATGGAGACGATCTTCTTCGGAACCCGCGAGCAGGCCGACCGCGAGCTGGCGCGCGTCGCCGCGATGCACGAGCACGTGCACGGGACGATCTCCGAGCCGCTCGGCCCGCACCCCGCCGGCTCGGCCTACTCCGCCGCCGACCCCATGCTCGCGCTGCGGACGCTGGGCAGCGTCGCCGACTCGGCGGAGGTGATCTACGAGACCTTCGTGCGGCGGCTCACCGCCCGCGAGCGCGAGGCCCTGTGGCAGGACTACCTGCTGCTCGGCGAGCTGTTCGGGCTCGCGCGCTCCGACGCTCCGGCGAGCCACCGCGAGTTCCGCGCCCGGTGGGACGGCTGGCTGGAGGGCGACTCGCTGCACCTGACCGAGAGCGCGCGGGAGTCCGCGCTCCAGACCGCGTTCGCGCAGCCGCTTCCACGCGGGATGTCGGCCGCCCAGCGCCGCGTCAACTACCTCGTGATCGCCGGCACGGTCCCACAGCGGGTGCGCGAGATCTACCGCCTCCCCTGGGGGCTCGAGCACAGGACGGCGTTCGCCGCTCTCGTCGCCGCGGTTCGCGCCACCCGGCGCGTCGTTCCCGACGTGGTCCGAAGCGGCGGGAACTCGGCGCTGTTCGACCTCGTCGCGCGGACCGAGCGCCAGCGCCTCGAGCGCAGCGAGCCGACCTGGCACATGGCCTGAGCGATAATTCATCCTCTTCGTCGTGCTGGGAAAGGAGCTGTCGTGTCCGAGGTGTTTTCGAGCGGATATTGGAAGCCGCTGCCGGGGCAGGAGGAGGAGTTCATCGCCGCGTGGAAGGAGTTCGCCGGCTGGGCGAGCGGGCTCCCGGGCGCCGGACACGCCAGGCTGACGCGCCAGCTCGACATGCCGGACCGCTTCGTCAGCTTTCTCGATTGGGAGAGCACCGAGGCGATGCAGGACTGGAAGGGCCACGCCGAGTTCCCGCAGCGGATGGCCTTGGTGCAGCAGCACGTCGACCAGTTCTCGCCGAGCGAGCTCGAGACGGTCGCCGAGTGCGAGGGCGGATCGGCGCTCTGAGCCCTCGGCGGCAGCGCCGCCGCTCGGAGGTGGCGT
>DASPWW010000146.1:0-28902 GCA_035637595.1 Solirubrobacterales bacterium
CCACGACCACCCGAACACGCTGTTCGTGTTCGCGGCGGGATCCCTCGGCGGCAGCGGACACGACCTCGACGCGCCGGGCTTCGACTGGTATCCGTGCGAGTACGACGAGCCGAACGTCATCTGCGTCACCTCCTCTTCCCCCTACGACGGAGGCGTCTTCACCTTCGACAACTGGGGAGCCACGGCGGTCGATCTCGCAGCGCCGGGCTTTCAGGTCGCGTCCATCTCCAACGCCTTTCCCACCCCCGACCTCGTTGAGGGCTACAGCTTCGTCAGCGGGACCTCGATCGCCACGCCATGGGTGTCCGGCGCCGCCGCGCTGGTGCTTGCCCAGAGCCCGAACGCCGGCGCCGCCGACCTACGCAACGCGATCCTCGCCGGCGTGGATCCGCTCCCCGACCTGCAGGGACGGGTGGCGACCGGCGGACGTCTGAATGTCAACCATGCGCTTGGTGGGAGCGGCGAGATCGCGGTCGACACGGTGATCACGAAGGCGCCGAAGAAACGGACTCATGACGTGACGCCGCGGATCGCCTACAGCTCGCCGACCCACCAGCCTGTGAAGTTCGAGTGCAAGCTCGATCACGGACGGTTCGGCAAGTCCGCGTGCCGAAAGGGCGGCCAAAAGAAACCTCGCCTCTCCACCCTCGGCACCAGATCCTCGGTCATCGGCCCGCTGTCTCCCGGAAGGCACACGTTCGCGGTGCGGGCGAGCGACGCGATCGGCGAGATCGACACCACCCCCGCGAAGGTCCGCTTCAAGGTGGTGCGCCGCTAGCCGGATCTACGGCTGCGAGGGCGCTCTTGCAGACTCGCCGCCGGGAGCAGCCGACTCGGGGGCCCCGGTCGTCGCCGTAGGGGCTTCTGAGGGGCTGGGCGGCTCCGGGCCGTTCGAGCAGTATTCGGTCAGCTCCTCGACGCACACGGTGCGGCTCCGCCACTTCTGCTGGAAGTCGTCCTGGAACTCCTCGAGGGCTTGCGACTGCTCCTCATCACCCTCCACGCCTTCGAGCACGTCGTCCTGGATCGCCTCGGAGAGCAATTGCCAACCGCGATCGCGCTGAGCGCCGCCTGCGTCAGGGCCGCCGACACCCGAAGACCGGCCCTGCCCCTCACGGTGCTCACGATATTCGTAGGCAGGCGGGCGCGCGATGCGCTGCCTAAGCCGGCCTGAGCGGCTCCTCGGCGGGCTCGGCCGGCGGCGGAGGCGGCGGATGGCCGGGCGGCATCCGGTCGCGGCTCAGGCCGGGAGTTCGAACGAGCCGGACCGGCTCGAACGCCGAGGACGGCACGACGTAGAATCGCACCCCGTCGCGGTCCTCGACTCCGGTGACGGCGGCCTCGCGGTTGCGCCACTGCAACGCGACGAGGATCGCGTAGCCGGCTCCGATCACCGGGACCTGGGGCCATAGCCATGCGACGCCGCCGGCGACGAGCGCGAGCAGGCCGAGCGGCCACAGACGGGCGAATGCGACCCGCCCCGGGCTCTGGGGCGGAAGCGTAGTCGCGACCCGGGCGCCGGCGAGCGCGCGCGAGATCCCCTCGGCGGCGCGCTGGGGGGTGCCGAGGTAGAGGCCCGCCGCCGCGGCGATCGTCCACCAGCCGCCGGCGACGATCAAGGTCAGCGTGTCGCCGTCCTGGTTCGCGGCTACGACACCCACGGCGCCCAGCGCGGTGGCCATCGCCCCGACGAGCAGGACGGTGAGTCGCAAAAGGTCCGTGTAGAGCATCCCGGCCTACTCCAGCAGGCGCAGGACGGACACGAAGCCGCCCGGGCCGTCGACGAGGGCATCCGCCTCCTCGCCGACCTCGCGCGGGCCCTCGGGCGAGGCGATGCCGATGCAGGCCACGGCCGCCAGGTCGCCGGTCGCCCTCATGTCTTTGAGCTTGCGAAACGCGTCGACGTCGGTTCGGTCGTCGCCGCCGTACAGGGCGTTGGCGATCCTGCGCACCTCGAGCAGCTCGGCGAGCGCCGTCCCCTTGTTGAGCTCGACGGCGGGCCGGATCTCGAGCACCTTGCGTCCCCAGTGGGCGACGAGGTTGCGCTCCACGGCCTGCATCGCGATCTCGCGCGCGCGCGCCTCGGCCGCCTCCTCGTCGTCCGCCCCGCGCCAGTGCAGCGCCATGATCGGCCCCTTGTCCTCGAGCCGCAGGCCGGCGCGCTCCAGCTCGGAGAGGCCGAGATGCTCGACGAACGCCGCGGCCGCGTCCTCGTGGCCGTGCAGCGCCGGATCGAGGGATGCCTCGGACTCACCCGGGAACAGCCGCTCGAAGCCGTGGTTTCCGATGTAGACGAGGTCGTCGCAACCGGTCAGCTCGCGCGCCTCGACCGCGCGCCTCCCGGACAGGCAGCCGACGAGCGCGTAGCGCCTCGCCAGCGAGCCCAGCAGCTCACTCGTCTCGCCAGGCACCCGCGCGTCGGCGGCGCGCTCGACGATCGGGGCCAGCGTCCCGTCGATGTCGCAGAACACCGCCGACGAGCTGGGATGGTCGCGAAGCGGCGCGAGCAGGGCGCCGAGGTCCCCGGCGTTGCGGGCGAGCGACGGCATCGGCATCTAGTATCGCCGCCCGTGCCCGCAAGCGAGGCCAGCCGCGATCGCATCCTGAAGCTGGCCGCGATCGGCACCGCGGCGGGCGCGTTCAGCGGCATGTTCGGGGTCGGCGGCGGCACGGTGATCGTCCCGCTGCTGATCCTGTGGCTCGGCTACGGCGAGCGCGTGGCGACGGGAACGAGCCTCGCCGCGATCATCGTGATCGCGCTGCTCGCCACCGCCCTCCAAGGTGCCTACGGCAACGTCGAGCCGCTCAAGGCGCTGCTCGTCGCCGTGCCCGCGCTTGGCGGGGTGGTCGCCGGCGCGGCGCTTCAGCAGCGGATCCCCGAGCGCGCGATCTCGCTGATCTTCGCTGCCCTGCTGCTCGTGATCGCAGCCGAGCTGGCGATTCCCTGATGGACATCGTCGCCGCCATCCTGCTCGGGTTCGCCGCCGGGATGGTCGGCGGCATGCTCGGCGTCGGCGGCGGGATCCTGTTCGTCCCCGCGCTCGCGATCTTCCTCGACGAGAGCCAGCTCGGCGCCGAGGCCACCTCGCTGCTCGCGATCGTGCCCGTCGCGGCCCTCGGCGCGTGGCGCCAGCATCGCTACGGCAACGTGCGCCTCCGCGACGGCCTGCTCGTCGGGGCGCTCTCCCCGCTCGGCGTGCTCGCCGGAGTCGCGCTCGCCAACGCGGTCTCCGAGCGTGCGCTGGAGCTCTCGTTCTCGGCGCTGATCGTCCTGATCGCGATCCGGCTCGTCATTCGCGGTCTCGGCCCGGCGCGGGCTGGTGCCCGTGGATGACCCGATCCCCGTCGCGCCGGGCGTCGCGATCCCGCTCGCCGAGATCGAGCTGCGAGCCAGCCGCTCGTCGGGGCCCGGCGGCCAGCACGCGAACGTGACGGCGTCGCGGATCGAGGCGGTGTTCGACGTCGCCGCCTCCGAGGCGCTGGGCCCCGACGAGAAGGAGCGCCTGGTCGCGCGACTGGGCCCTCAGGTAACCGCTGTCGCCCAGGACGCGCGTAGCCAGGCCCGCAACCGCGAGCTGGCGCTCGAGCGCCTGCGCGACAAGCTCGCCGAGGGCCTGCGCGTGCCGAAGAAGCGCCGCCGCACCGCTCCCAGCCGCGCCGCCCGCGACCGGCGCCTCGAGCAGAAGCGCCGCATCGCCGAGCGCAAGCGGACCCGGCGCCCGCCCGGCCCCGAGGACTAGCAGCGTTCAGAGCCCGTGCTCGAGGACGCCCTTGACCTGGGCGTCGAGGGCGTTGAGGCGGTACAGGGCGACAGCCTCGGGGGATGCGAAGCCGCGCGAGCCGCCGCCTCGTCCCGGGCCCGCTTCGGGGCCGTGGTGGGAGAGCACGCAGTGCATCAGCGCCAGGCGGCGCTCGGGGTCGAGCCGGGCCGCCGCCGGCCCGACGATCTCGGCCCCGAGCGTCAGGTGGCCGAGCAGCCTGCCCTCGTCGCTGAGGCCGATCTCGGCCCCGAGCGTGAACTCGCGCGTCTTGCCGACGTCGTGGAGCAAAGCCGCGGCCATCAGCAGGTCCGAGTCGAGCCGCGGATGGAGCTGGCACAGCTCGGCGGTCATCGTGCCGACCGACACGGTGTGCTCGATCAGCCCGCCGAGGTATGCGTGGTGGCCGGCGCGCGTGCAGGGGGCGCGGCGAAACCGGCCGGCCACCGGCTCGCTCGCGAGAACGCCCTCGACGACGCCGCGCAGCGCAGGGTCGTAGACCTCGCGCGTCAGGTGCTCGAGGAAGCCCTCCAGCTCCTCGACCGAGCGGTACGCCGCGGGCAGGAACTCGCCCGCCTCGTAGGCACCAGGCTGGAGCCTCTGCGCGTCGTCCAGCTCGACGTGCAGCTCGCCTCGAAAGCGCTCCGCCTTTCCCTTGACGCGAATCGCGTCGCCGCGCTCGAAGCGCGATCCCACCCTGTCGACCTCGCGAAAGACCCGCGCCGCGATCGTCCCGCTGCGGTCGCGAAGCTCGAGCGCCAGGTACGGCGATCCGTTGCGGGCCGTGAGCCGGTCCTTGCGCACGCACGCGTAGCGGCCCTCGAAGCGCTGCCCCGGCCGCAACTCGGCCACCGACGGCCCCCCCTCGCGCACGGCCGCGAGGCCGGGCTTGCCGCTCGTCGGACCCTCCCGGGATCTGCTTGGTGAAGGCGCCGCCTCGATGCCTTCGATCTTGATGGTGGGGCCGGACATCTGGTCACACCTGCGCTACGGATTCGGAGCAAAGTCCAGTCAACCGCGACGAGTCGAGGGCTAATCTTGGGTTTCGTGGAGCGAACGGCCTGGACCGACGAGCGCCTCGACGACCTCGCACGGCGCATGGACGCCGGGTTCGCGCGCGTCGATGCCGATATCCGCGAGCTCCGCGCCGAAATGAGGGCCTTGCGCCTGACAATCATGAGGGTCGGCGGCGGGATCATGGCCGGCCTCGTAGGCGTGATCGTGGCGGTTCTGGCAGGCAGTTGAGCCTGAATCTCGAGCCGAGACCACCGGCTCGCTAGTCTCGACTCCAGTGGACCCGCTTATCTGGGAAGGAGAGGTCCCTGAGCTGCGCGCGCCGATCATGGTCGCCGCGTTTGCGGGCTGGAACGACGCGGCGAGCGCCGCCACCACGGCGCTCGAGGCCGCGGCGGTTTCGCTCGACTCCGAGGTCGTGGCGCGGATCGATCCCGAGGAGTTCTTCGACTTTCAGGACACCCGTCCCACCGTGCGACTGACCGCCGGACAGACGAGGCGCATCGATTGGCCCGAGAACACGCTGATCGCCGCCGAGAATCCCGGCGGCGAGCACGACCTGCTGCTGCTCAGCGGCACGGAGCCCAGCCTGCGCTGGCGCACCTTCACCAATCTCGTCGTCGGCGCCGCCGAGCAGGTCGGCGTCGAGATGGTGATCACGCTCGGCGCGCTGATCGCCGACGTGGCCCACACCCGTCCCGTCCCGATCACCGGGCTCGCCTCCGACGCCGAGCTCGTCGAGCGCCTCGGCCTGAGCCGCTCCAACTACGAGGGCCCGACTGGAATCGTCGGCGTCCTACACGACGCCTGCCGCCGCCGCCAGATCACCTCGGCGAGCCTTTGGGCGGCCGTCCCCCACTACGTCGCCGCCGTGCCGAACCCCAAGGCCGCGCTCGCGCTGCTGCGCCGCATGGAGGGCCTGACCGGAATCGCGATCGAGGCCTCCGAGCTCGAGGAAGCGTCGGAGCGCTTCGACGAGCAGATCGACCGCGCGGTCGCCGCCAACCCCGAGGTCCAGGACCTCGTCCGCCGGCTCGAGGAGGAGCAGGCGGAATCGATCGACCTCAGCGAGGACGTCCCGTCGGGCGACGCGATCGCGAGCGAGTTCCAGCGCTTCCTGCGCCAGCGCGGCGAGCCCTGAGAGGCTGGCTAGCCCGCCGCACTAGGCCTCTGACGCCGGGCACGTAACCCGGTAGTCGCACCACGAGCAGACCTCGTAGGAGGGCTTGGGCTCGAAGTCCTGGCCCTGGATTCCCTCGCCGACCTCGAGCACTGTGCGCTCGACGCGCTCGCGGTCGTCCGGGGAGCTGGGGACCGGGACCTTCTCGTCGGCGAGCACGTACCAGTAGCTGGCCGCCTCGGCCTCGACATTCCACGCCTCGCGCGCGCCGAGCCGGTAGAGCGCGATCTGGAGATCGTCGGCAGGGCCGATCGCGGCCGCGGGGTCGCCGGTCTTGTAGTCGATCAGCTCGTAGCCGCCGTCCTCGAGCCGGTCGACGCGGTCGATCCGGCCGCGCAGCTGGTGAGCGCCGATCTCGAACGCGAACCCGCGCTCCAGCCACACGGGATCGGCGGGCGAGTGCACGTGGCGCTCCCAGTAGCGCGCCAGGGCGGCGACGGCGCGGTCGCGGAACTGAAGCTCGTCGTCGCTCGACCCGAACCCCGCGCGCCGCCACCCCGCCTCGAACAGCGCCAGCAGACGGTCGAGGCCCTCCTGCTCCGACTCGTGCGCTCCCTCATGGAGCTCATCGGCGTGGAAGCGCTCGAGCACGCGGTGGATCAGGATCCCGAAGCGCTGGTTGATCGTCGGCTCCTCGGGGATCGCGAAGACGCGCGCGAACTTGTACTTGAGCGGGCAGGTCCGGTAGAGGTCGATGTCGGATGCCGAAAGCGCCAGGCCGCCGCCGCGCCGCGGGATGAACGCCTCGAGCGATGGCTCCTGGCGCGCCGCGACCAGATCGCGCCGCCGCGCCTGCTCGGTCTCACCCTCGAGCAGGTAGGCGTCGAGCGACGAGGCGTCGAGGACCATTCGCTGCTCGGGGGTCGCGACCTGGGCGAGCAGCTGGTTGAGCGCCTCGAGCGCGTCGGCGGCCTGCTCGTCGGCGGGGCGCTGGATCAGGGCCCCCAGCTTGACGAGCTCGAGGAAGCGGGCTACGGCGCGGTTGACGTCCTCGGCGACGTCGAGGCGCATCTCACTCAGCGCGCTGCCGGCCCGCCACGAGTTCTCGAGCACGTCGTCGCGGACCATCCGGTAGGTGGAGTGAAGCCCCTCGGCGGGGCCGAAGAGCTCCTCGGCGTGGACCTCCTCCGTTGCCCCCAGGGCGGCGCGCGCCACTTCATAGAGGCCCGAGGGGCGCACCCGGCTTCCATCGCGCGTCTCCGGATAAGAGAGGACGAGCGACTGCCGCGCCCGCGTCATCGCGAGGTACGCGAGGCGGGCAGGCTGCGGCGGGATCGCCCCACCGGACACCGAAGGTGGATGCCGCAACTCGTCGGGGATCCACTCGGCGCGCGCCGGCCGATCGGCGAGCGCGCCGCGATCCAGGTCGAGCAGGTAGACGTGGTCGAACTCGAGTCCCTTCACCTGCTCGGGTTCGGCGAGCAGCACCCCTCCCGCCGGCGGCTCGGCGGGCGGGTCGTCGCCGAGCTCCCCGGCGTCCGCGACCGCGCACACGTAGCGCACGAAGTCCCGCGTCGAGGAGCGCGGCTCGCGCCGCGTCCACGCGGCGGCGATGTCTCCGAGCCGCGACAAGCTGACGAGCCGCTGCGCGGTCTCGGGCGATGCCGCGAAGAGCTGATGGCGACGCAGGCCGATGCGCTCGATCAGGCGGCGGACGAAGACGTCGGCCCGCATCTCCTCCAGGGCCGCGGCGGCGGCGCGATAGAGGCGCAGGAAGGACCGGATGCGGTCGCGTGCCTCGGGCCCGAGCTGCGGGCTCTCGAGCGCGGCGTCGAGCGCCGAGATCATGTCGAGCTTGCGCCGCCGGGCGATCAAGGTGCAGCGGGCAAGGTCGACGGAGCGCAGCTCGATGGGCGGCCTGGTGAGCGCGCGCACCGCCGCCGGTGCGTCGTTCGGATCGGCCAGGACGCGCAGCCAGGCGAGCGCGTCACGGATCTCGGGTCGCTGGAAGAAGGCGCCCGGGCCGGTGAGGCGATACGGGACGCTGCGCTCCTCGAGCGCCGCGGCGACCAGGCGTCCCTCGCGCTGGACCGATCCGGTGACGACGCAGATGCCCTCCGGCCCGACCTCACCGGCCGCGAGCAGCTGCTCGATCTCGCGTGCCGTGGCCTGGGCCTGAGCCCGCTCGGTGCCCGCACGCCAGAAACGGACCGCTCCGGGGTGGTGGTCCCGGCTGTCAGGGGCTTCGGTCTCGCGCTCCGCCACGGCGGCAGCGGCTCGGGCGAGCTCCGCGCCGCCGCGCCACGACGCACCGAGCACGACGAGATCGGCGTCGGGGTGGCGCTCGCGAAACGAAGCCTCGGCGCCCGCCCCGCCGAGGCGGCGGATCGCCGCGAGCTCGTTGCAGGCGACGACCAGGTTGCCGTGCTCGACCGCCAGCGCCTCGAGCAGCTCGCGCTGCGGGGGGCCGGCGTCCTCGAGCTCGTCGGCGACGACCTCGGCAAAGCGCGCTGCCAGCGGCTCGCGGACATCGACGCGGTCGCGCACGAGTCCACCGAGCTCCAGGACCAGCTCGCCGGCGTCGAGGCTGCCTGTCTCGCGCAGGATCGCGTCGTGGCGCTCGTAGAGCTCCGCGAACTCCAGCTCCCGGCGGGCCGCCTCGCGCTCCGGCTGCCCACCGCGCTCCGCGGCCTCGCGCTGGCCCTGCGCGGCCCAGCTTCGAAGCGCGGCGGGGCTGATCCCCTCCCCCTTGAGGGCGTCGATCCGCTCCAGAAGCCGCGCCAGCAGCCCGGCGGGATTCCCCCTGATCTCGTGACGGCGCAGCGGCAGCTCGTCAATGCGCTCGAGCAACATCGCGAGGCGATCGGCAGCGCCGACGGTCTCGAAGAACGGGTCGAGTCCGGCCTCGACGGCATGCTCGCGCAGCAGGCGCTCGCAAAGCTCGGCGTAGGTGCCGATCCACAGCTCCTCGAACGGGCCCTCCAGCAGCTCCTCGACGCGGTCCCGCAACGCCACAGCGGCCGCGGGGGTGCGCGTGAAGACCAAAGTTCGCTCCGCCGCCGTGCCCGCGGCGGCGCGGGTGGCGATCCTGCGTGCCAGGGCCTCCGTCTTTCCCGATCCCGCGGGACCGGTGACGATCAGCGGCCCCCCCGGGTGATCGACCACCCGGCGCTGCTCGATCGAGAGCGCGGGGCCGTCGGAGCTGCCTGAAGCGGCCATCGTCTACACGCTAGCGACACGCACGGCCGCCCCGGGCAGCCCGGAGGCGCTCACTACCATGGCCGCCATGCCGGGGAACGATCACGTCGAGCCGAGCGGCGCGGGCGCCGGCGTCGAGGACCTGCTGGCGGCGGACTGGCTCGCGCTGTGCCGCCGTGTCGTGGACGCGCAGCGCGAGGTACTCGCTGCGGCGAGCGGGATCGCCGAGCGCACGGTCTACGAGGGCACCGGCGAGGGCGGGGACCACGCGCTCGAGATCGATCGTCGCTGCGAGGACGCCGTGTTTGCCGAGCTCGACGCCTTGCACGCCGCCGGACACGAGTTCACCGCGGTCTCGGAGGAGCGCGGGGAGGTCGCATTCGGCGACCCGAGCGCGCCCGGACGGGTGGTGATCGACCCGATCGACGGCTCGCTCAACGCGCGCCGCACGATCCCCTCGCACTGCGTCAGCATTGCCGTCGCATCGGGGGGCGCGATGTCCGACGTCGAGTTCGGCTATGTCTACGACTACGGCGCCTCGGAGGAGTTCGCGGCCCGGCGCGGCGCCGGCGCGACGCTCGACGGGGGCCCGTTGCGCGCCGAGGGCCCCGGCTTCGGGCTCGAGGTCGTCGGGATCGAGGGGGCCGAGCCGGGCGGGCTCGCCCCGGTGCTCGAGCGCCTCGACGGCAAGGCGTTCCGGATCCGGGCGATCGGGGCGATCGCTCTCGCGCTCGCCTACGTCGCCGCGGGCCGCTTCGACGCGATGCTCTCGTCACGCCCCTGCCGATCCGTCGACGCCGCGGCCGGCCAGCTCATCGCCCGCGAGGCGGGCGCGCTCGCCGCCTTCGACGATCTCGCGCTCGACGAAGCCGACCTCGGCCTCGGCGCCCGCTACCGCGTCATCGCGGGTGCCGGCGACGAGGCGCTGGCCGCCGTGCGCGACGCCATCGGGCCGGCGGCGTGAGCGACCGAACCCAAGGACGCGGGTTCGTCGACTGGGGTACCGCCGAGCGCGTCGGGCTGCTCGTCGCGGGCGAGGGCCCGCAGCGCAGCTGGGTGCGCCAGGAGGATGTGGATCGGGCCAGCGACGAGACGGTCGCCCTGGTGCGCGACTACACGCACCTCGAGCCGCGCGGGGAGATCCCGCGTCCCGAGGCGATCGACCGTCGCGAGTGGGTGCGGGTCAACCTGGCCGCGATCCGCCACTCCGCCGCCGAGCTGGAGGGGCGGCTCGCAGCCTCGCTCGACGCGCCGGGCCCGCTCGGCCCGGCAGCGCGCGCGGCCGCCGGCCTGGCCACCGGGGTCGAGGCGGGCCTCGCGATCGGCTACATGGGGCGCCGCGTGCTCGGCCAGTACGAGGTCGCGCTCATCGGACCCGCCCGGCCGTCCCGGCTGCTCTTCGTGGCCCCCAACCTGACCGAGGCCGAGGATCGGCTCGGTGGCCCCGACCGCGACCTGTTCCTGCGCTGGATCGCGATGCATGAGGCGACGCACGCGCTTCAGTTCGAGGCCGTGCCGTGGCTGCGCGACCATGTCGGCGGGATGGTCGAGCGCCTGCTGCGGGGGGCCTCGCTTCGCCCCGAGCTGCGCGATCTCGGAGCGGCGGCGCGACGTGCGCTGGCGGACCCGCGGCGGCTCGCCGAGTCGCTGCGCGAGAGCGGGCTGGTGGGGATCCTGGCCGGTCCCCGCCAGCTCGAGCTGGTTCGCTCAGTGCAGGCGACGATGACGGTCATCGAGGGCTATTCGGAGCACGTCATGGACGCGATCGGCGAGCGGCTCGATCCCTCCTACGCGCGGCTGCGCCGGCTCGCCGACGCCCAGCGCGAACGCCAGAGCCTGCTCGACTCGATCGTCGCCCGGCTGCTGGGCCTCGACATGAAGCTGCGCCAGTACCAGCTCGGAAAGCGGTTCGCGGACCGCGTCGCCGAGCAGGCCGGCATCGAGGGCCTCAACGAGGTCTGGCGGTCAGCGGATGCGCTGCCCGACAGCTCCGAGCTCGAGCGGCCCGAGCTGTGGCTGCGGCGCGTCGCCGCCGCCTGATCCCGCCGTCCGCCGTAACCCGCCCCGGCCGACGGGGTACAAACACCTGTTCGACGCTACACTGTCGAACTTCCTTAGAGCTAATAAACCTCAGCCTGGGGAACGCAAGCGACAACCCGAGGGGGTTCACCCCATATGGCCACTACCAACCAGAGCTCCAGCGGCACTCAGAGCCGCACGAGCACCAGCAACGACCAGGCCCGCAAGAGCGAGCTGAACGTGACCGACTACGTGCGTCAGGCAGCCGAGACGGCCGTCGACGTTCCCGTCGGCACCGCGCTCACGGTTGCCGATCGCGTCAACGAGACGGTCAAGCCGTTCCGGACGCGGACGGCGGCCGAGCGCGAGCTGCGCAGGCTGCGCAACCAGGCTCAGCGCGAGCTGAACCGGGTCGAGCGTCGCGGCGGCACCGCCCGTCGCAAGGTCACGCAGCGCGTCAAGCGCGAGCGCAACAGGGTCGAGCGCGAGGTCTCCCAGCGGCGGCGCCGCGTCGAGACCGCGGTTCGTCAGAACCGGCGCAAGGCCGAGCGTCAGCTGCGCACCGCGCGCACGCGGGTCAACCAGCGGGTTTCCACGCTGGTCTAGGACCCAGGGCCACTTAGCCCGGGCTCTCGGAGAGGGGAGCCCGGAGGAATGTGCTCGCCGAGCGCGGGCACACAGAGCAACCTCTCCTCCCCGATCAACGGGCCCAAGCTGGGCCCGTTGATCATTTATTGAAGGAATTCCGCCCGAATCCTCGGCCGGAGGCGTCCGCGGGGCGCAGCGAGGCCCGTGCCTGCGGCGCGGGCGGGTTCTGGGCGGGATGCCCATCCTGCGACAATTGCCCTCGATGCCCACCCCCACCAACGACCAGATAACCGACGCCCTCCGAGCCGTGATCGACCCCGAGCTACGGCGCTCGATCGTCGAGCTCGGCATGGTGCGCTCGATCGACGTCCGCGACGATGGCCGCGTCGAAGTCATGGTCTCGCTGACCACGCCGGGATGCCCGATCCGCGCCCACTTCGAGCGCGCGGTTGTCGAGAACGTCTCGGGTGTCGAGGGCGTGAGCGCGGTCGGGGTCGGCTTCGACGTGCTGAGCGACGACGAGAAGGCAGGGCTTCAGGAGCGCCTCGGGCGGCCACGTCTGCCCAAGGGCGCCCTCGCGCAGGTCAAGAACGTGATCTGCATCGCCTCGGGGAAGGGCGGGGTCGGGAAGTCGACCATGACCGCCAACCTGGCCGCGGCGCTGCTCGCCGAGGGGCAGCGCTCGGGGGCGCTGGACTGCGACGTCTACGGCTACTCGATACCGCGCATGCTCGGCGTCGCCGGAAAGCCCCAGGTCTCTCCCGAGCGCAAGATCCTCCCCCAGATCTCGGCCGCGGGCGTGCGGACGATGTCGATCGGCTTCTTCGTCGAGAACAACGCCGCGGTGGTCTGGCGCGGGCCGATGCTCCACAAGGCGATCCAGCAGTTCCTCGAGGACGTCGACTGGGGCGAGCTCGACTACCTGCTCCTCGACCTGCCGCCCGGCACCGGAGACGTCTCCATGACGCTCGCCCAGCTTCTGCCGCAGTCGAAGATCGTCATCGTGACCACGCCGCAGCCCGCCGCCCAGTCGGTGGCCCGCCGGGCCGCCGAGATGGCGGCCAAGGTGGACCTCGAGGTGCTCGGGGTGATCGAGAACATGTCCGGCTTCACCACGCCCGACGGCCAGCGCTTCACGATCTTCGGGGAGGGGGGCGGCCAGCTGCTCGCCGACGAGCTCGACGTGCCCCTGCTCGGCAAGGTCCCGCTCGAGGAGGATCTGCGCGAGCACGCCGACAGCGGCTCGCCGCTCGTCCTCGATCAGCCCAACTCAGCCGCCGCGATCGCGATCCGAGACGCGGCGCGCGGGATCATCTCCACCACGCCGCAGGAGCTGCCGGTGATGCAGGCCCCGGCCCCCGCAGCGGCTCCGACCGGCCCCCCCGCCGGCGCCACGGAGCTTCCGGTCGTCCAGGCCGGCGGCCGCTGACCAGCAAGCGCAAGTAGCCGAGCGCCTCAGCGCCCGCTACCGGGCCTACCGACGTTCAGCGCCTACTTCTTGGCGTAATAGTCGGCGTTGATCTGGGTGTACTTCGCCCACTCGTCGGGGAGTTGGTCCTCGGCGAAGCAAGCGTCCACGGGGCACGCCTCGACGCAGGCGTCGCAGTCGATGCACTCGTCCGGATCGATGTAGAGCTGCTCCTGGGCCTCGTAATCGGGCTCGTCCGGAGTGGGGTGGATGCAGTCGACCGGGCAGACCTCGACGCAGGAGTTGTCCTTTTCCCCGATGCAGGGCTCGGCGATGACGTAGGTCAAGCTGCGCTCCCTTCGGTCGCTGGTCGATTCAAGTGGCACCCGCCTTGGGGCGACTCCCCGAACGGCGAGGGACTGAAACCCCAACTGGTCAGGCGGAGCGGGAATTGTAGGCGAAGCGATAGCTTGGCCTCGTGATCCTGCTCACCGGCGCCACGGGGGTGATCGGAACGGCGCTGCTGCCGCAGCTCCTCGCCGAGGGTCACGAGGTGCGGGCGCTGGTACGCGACCCGCGCCGACTCGGACAGCAGCGCGTCAACGTGCAGCTCGCGCTCGTCGACCTCGCGGACCCGCACGGGCTGCGCCACGCCCTGCGCGGGTGCGACACGGTGATCCACCTCGCCGCCGCGATCCGCGACCAGCCCCCGCGGCGGGTCGAGGAGATAAACGGGCTCGGGACCCTGCGCCTCCTCCACGCCGCCGAGCGCGCCGGAACCAGGCGCTTTCTGTTCTTCTCGGCGATCGGCGCGACGCCCTTTCAGCGCACGCGATTCTTTCGCTCCAAGGCGCTCGCCGAGCAGGCGGTGCTCGGGGCCAAGCTCGAGGGAGGCGTGTTCGCGCCCTCGATCGTCTACGACCGCGACGACCCCTGGGTCACGCTGCTGCGCCGGCTGGCGCTGCTTCCGATGCTGCCGGTCTCGGGAGAGGGCAAGGCCCTCTACCAGCCGATCTGGGCGCGTGACGTGGCGCGCTGCGTGCTCGGCTGGCTCGAGGGGCCCGGCGGCTCGCAGCGCCGGCACGAGATCGCCGGCCCGGAGGTGCTGAGCTACGACGACATCGCGCGTACCGTTGCGTCAGCGGCGGGGCGCTCGCGCCCGCTCCTGCACGTGCCGCTGCCGCTCGTCCGCACGGGACTGATCTGGCTGCGCCGCCTGTTCGGGGAGACCGCGTTCGCGACCTGGGAGGAGGCCGAGCTGATGGAGGTCCCGATGACGACGCCGCGGGGGACAGCCGACGTCGAGGCCCTTGGGGTCGACCCGGTGGCGATGCGGGAGGCCCTCGCCGGCTAGCGGCGCCTGGCGCTGACCGTCCAGCTGGCGGTCGCCGGCGTGGGGTCCGCACTGCCCCCCGCATCGATCGCCCGGACCGCGAAGCTGTGATGCCCGCGCTTGACCTTCACTGTCTGCGGCGAGCTGCAGGATCTGAACGGCCCGCTGTCGAGGCTGCACTCGAACGTCGAGCCCGCCTCCGAGGAGCTGAACTCGATGCTCGCCTTCCGCCGCCTGGTTCTGTCCCTCGGCCTGTGGATGATCGCGGTATCCGGCGGGCCGGCATCAGCCGGGTCGACGGCTCCAGGCCCTGCGTTGCCTGGTGAAGGGGCGGCGCTCCCGCCGTCGCCCGGCGGCTGCGAGCCGACGCTGATCGACCGGCTGGTCGTGTGGGTCGCTCCCATCGCGTCGGTGACGGTCAGGGTGACGTCGTAGGTGCCCGCGGTCTCGTAGCTGTGGGTCGGATTGATCGCCGTGGACGCTCCCCCGTCGCCGAACGTCCACGAGCGGCTCGCGATCGCCCCCTCGGGATCGCTGCTGGAGTCCGCAAACGCGCACGACAGGTCCGAGCAGATGGAGCTGAAGGTCGCGCACGGCGGCGTGTTCGCGCTGCCGGGGCCGAAGGCGATGAAGCGATTGAGCCGCGAGCCGAGGTTCCAGTTCGTGGCCAGGTACTCGCAGCTCTCTGGCGCCGGGTCGAAGTAGCTGTCGTTTCCGCAATCGAAGTGCAGCCGGTCCGTGCAGCGACTGATCGTGCCGTTCTGATGGAGGTTGCCGCCGTCCGGCGAGTAGCACATGACGTCGTTCTCGTCCCAGCAATGGGCCCCGGAGCCCGTCGAGTAGGGCGCGTTGTACTGGACCGCCCCCTCGTTGTGGCCGTTCTCATGCATCGGCGTGGCGCCATTCCAGCAATCGCTGTAGGTGACGCCGTAGTCACCGCCGGTGTTGTTCACGTTGGCGGCCGTGAGGCGCTCGTCGGCGGAGAACGACCCGGTCCCGCAGACGTTGGGATCGTCGTAGTCGAAGAAGATCGTGTAGTCGACGTTCGATGCGTTGTACCCCGCGGCGCGGGCGGCCGAGACCACCGAGCTGAAGCTCGTCCCGCCGACCGAAAACGATTGGACGTCGATCGCGCCCGACGCGTCGCAGTGCACCTTGTAGTCGGCGCTCACGCCGCCGGCCTCCAGCGAGTCCTCGTTGAGGACGGCGTCCATGCGCCGCATCGAGGCCTGGATCTGAGCCGTGACGGTCGCCAGCCGATCGGGGTCGGAGGCGCGATGGGCATAGAGCACCTGCTGGTAGTAGTCCGTCGCGCACACCGGGGAGCGCTCGGGGTCGCCGGGGCTCAGGCTGTTGCCGTGGTCGAGGCGGATCTCGGCCGGTGTGTCGGGGCCGTGGGTGGTCAGCGACGGGCCGTGCCGCAGATCGACGCGGTAGAGGTCGTCGGGCAGCTCGGTGACGTCGCCGCCGAGCGCATCGGCGACCGAGTCCGGGACGCCCGGCCCGTCGTCGGCCGCCGCTTCGTGGGCGGAGCTGCCGCCCGCGAGCGCGAGGAATCCGATCGCGGCCGCCGCGAGGATCGTAGTGAACATGCTGAAGCGAGCCCCCAAGACCATCAGTTAAGAGCATCGGCCCCCGGTGCGCGTGGCTTGAGCCCGCGGCCACGGGTGCGGTACCAGCGGTGGTTGGCTTTCCTGGTCAGCGCTTGACGAGCTTCAGCGTGGTGCTCTCGGTCAGGGGCGTCGCGCCGGCCGGCGTGAAGCTGACCTCAGCCTCGACCTTCACGTGGCCGCTCGCGTCGAGCTTGGCTTTGGAGGCGCCCCGTGCCTTCACCGTCAGGGTAAGCTCGCCCGCCGCCACCGCCTCCGTCCTCTGCCCTTTGACCTCCGTGGTCTTCAGGAGCTGCAGCAGGCCCGGTCCGGGGAGTTCGGCGGGGAGTTTTACCTTCCCTGTGCGCTTGAGCTTCATCGGCTTGCCGAGGCGCACCTGCAAGGACCCGGCATCGAGCGCAACTCCAAGCGGCCGCTGGGGGATGGTGATGAAGCTCTCGCTGACTCCCGTCCCGTCGAGATCGGCGCGCCCGATCGAACTGGTGCCGGCGCTCCCCCAATAGATGTGCGTGTCGTTTGCCGCCACCCCCCAGGGGCCGTGCAGTCCCTTGATGAAGCTCTGGTCCAGATTGGCGCCGTCGAGGTCGGCGCGGCCGATCGTGCCGTCAAGGCCGCTGCCGGTGTTGGCCCAGTAGACGTGCCCGCCGATGATGTGGTGGCGGTCGATTTGCGCACTCCCCGCCGCCACGCCACAGGGGCGGTTCGCCCCGCTGACGAAGCTGGGATCCACGTTCGTGCCGTCGAGGTCGGCGCGCCCGATCGTGTTGGTGGCGAAGTTGGTCCAGTAGATGTGGAGGCCGTCGACCTCCACCCCGCATGGCCCGCTCGCGACGTCGATGAAACTCTGGTCGACCGCTGTACCGTCGAGATTCGCGCGCCCGATCGTCGTGCCGTCGAGACCGCTGCCGGTGTTGGCCCAATAGACGTGCGGTCCGTAGACCGCGACGCCGCACGGAGACTGGGCACCCGTAACGAAGTTCGGGTCGACGTTCGTGCCGTCGAGGTCGGCGCGCCCGATCGTGTTGGTGGATGAGCCACCCCAGAAGACGTGCGTCCCGTCGACCGCAACCCCGCAGGGGGAGAGGCCGGGCGCGGCCAGGAAGCCCTGGCTCACCGCGGTGCCATCGAGGTTTGCGCGGCCGATCGTGTCGCCCTCCTGGCCGGCCCAGTAGACGAACGCATCGGCGCGAGTCGCAACCACCGACATCGCGAGGAGCGCCGCTGCGCCCAGCGCGGCGAGGCGGAAGCGGATGGCTGATCGAAGGCCGATCGGACGGGGCATGGCTCAATTGTGCGCCGCCCCGGACAAAGAGAGAGGCCCGGCGGGGAAGCCGGGCCTCTCGTCAGGGGGATTGTGGGGTGCTCCCTTGGGAGGGAAGCAGTTCCTAGCCTCTCACATTTGAGGGCTCTTGTCAGCCCCCCTACATCATCCCGCCCATGTCGGGCATGCCGCCACCGGGCATGGCCGCGCCATCCTTCTCGGGCGGCTCGGCGACGATGCACTCGGTGGTGAGGATGTTTTTGGCGATCGAGGCGGCGTTCTGGAGCGCCGAGCGCGTCACCATCGTGGGGTCGATGACCCCGTCGGCCACCAGGTCGCCGTAGTCGCCGGTCTCGGCGTTGAGGCCCTCACCGGGCTTGAGGCCGCGGACCTTGTCGACCACGACCGAGCCCTCGAAGCCCGAGTTCTCGGCGATCTGGCGAATCGGCTCCTCGAGCGCGCGACGCACGATCTCGGCGCCCGTGCCCTCGTCGGGATCCTCGAGCCCCGAGGTGTCGACCGCCTCCTGGGCGTTGAGCAGCGCGACTCCACCGCCCGGAACGATGCCCTCCTCGAGCGCCGCCCGCGTGGCCTGCAACGCGTCCTCGACGCGGTGCTTCTTCTCCTTGAGCTCCGTCTCGGTCGCCGCGCCGACCTTGACGACGGCGACGCCGCCGGCCAGCTTGGCGAGCCGCTCCTGGAGCTTCTCGCGATCGAAATCGGAGTCGGTGCTCTCGATCTCCTGGCGGATCTGGTTGATCCGGCCCTCGATCGCCTGCTTCTCGCCGGCGCCGTCGATGATCGTAGTGTCGTCCTTGGTGACGACCACGCGGCGCGCATGCCCGAGCTGGGAGACCTGCGTGTTCTCGAGCTTGAGGCCCATCTCCTCGGTGATCACCTCGCCACCGGTGAGGATCGCGATGTCCTCGAGCATCCGCTTGCGGCGGTCGCCGAAGCCCGGGGCCTTGACCGAGACGCCCGTGAACGTGCCGCGGAGCTTGTTGACCACCAGCGTCGCGAGGCTCTCGCCCTCGACGTCCTCGGCGATGATGACCAACGGCTTGCCGCTCTGCATCACCTGCTCGAGGATCGGCAGCAGGTCACGGACCGAGCCGATCTTCTGGTTGGCGATCAGGATGTAGGGGTCCTCCAGCACCGCCTCCATGCGGTCCTGGTCGGTGATCATGTACGGCGAGATGTAGCCCTTGTCGAACTGCATCCCCTCGGTGAACTCGAGCTCCATGCCGAAGGTCTGGCCCTCCTCGACGTTCACGACGCCGTCCTTGCCGACCTTCTCGATCGCGTCGGCGATCACGTTTCCGATCTCGTCGTCGGCGGCCGAGATCGCCGCTACCCGGGCGATCTGATCCTTGCCCGCGATCTCCTTCGACTGCTTGTCGCGCAGGTTCTCAACGACCTGCTCGACGGCGGTCTCGATGCCGCGCCGCAATCCGAGCGGGTTGGCCCCCGCCGCGACGTTCCTGAGCCCGCTGCGCACCATCGTCTGGGCGAGCAGCGTCGCCGTGGTGGTCCCGTCTCCCGCCACGTCGTTGGTCGCCGTGGCGACCTCGCGGACGAGCTGGGAACCCTGGTTGGCGAACACGTCCTCGATCTCGATCTCACGCGCGATCGTGACGCCGTCGTTGGTGATCGTCGGGGCGCCGAACTTCTTGTCCAGGACCACGTAGCGGCCCTTCGGGCCGAGCGTCACCCTGACGGCGTCGGCGACAGCGTCAACGCCTTCCTGGAGCGCCGTCCGGGCCTCCGCGTCGTACTTCAGCTCCTTGTGAGCCATATGCCTCTATTCCTCCTTCGTTTCAGTCTCTCGTTGGGAAGTGGTCACTCGACCTTGGCCAGAACGTCGGACTCGCGCAGGACGAGCAGCTCCTCGCCGTCGACCTTGATCTCGGTCCCTCCGTACTTGCTGTACAGGACCTCGTCGCCCGCGCTCACCTCGAGCGGGCGGCGCTTGCCGTCCTCGATCGGTCCGTCCCCGACTGCCACGACCTCGCCCTTCTGGGGCTTCTCCTTCGCGGTATCGGGGAGGACCAGGCCGCTGGCCGTCGTCTCCTCCTCCTCCAGCGCCTTGACGATTAGCCTGTCGCCGAGCGGCTTAAGCTTCATGGATACCTCCGTTGGTTCATCTAAGACGGAACACAGACTAGTGAGTGCTTGGCACTCTAACCAGGAGAGTGCCAGATACGCACCGCGCTCAGATATGGCGCCCGCGGGATCGAGCGCTGCGGCGCTCAGGCGGCGCCGCCGGACGCGAGCACGAGGCGGGCGCCGAGCAGGCGCGCCAACCCCTCGCCGCCGTGCTTCATCACCCAGTCGTGATTCCAGGCGAAGACCGGACGCGCGAGGGGGGCGAGAAGGTTCATCCAGGCCCGCGTCGTGCGCACGTCCCACTCGTAGAGCACGGTCGTCAGTCCGCCGCCCTCGGAGAGGCGCCAGGTCCCGGTCCCGGCGAGCTCGCCGGATGCCTCGCCCTCGAGCAGGTAGGGGCGCTGCTTGCGCCGCGTCGTGACGTCGAACGTCAGCTCGTAGGGCAACCGGCTCTTCCAGGTGTAGCGGCCCACCTGGCCGATCCCGTCCCCGTCGCCGGGTGCGAGCTCGACGACGCGCTCGACGCCGCGCCACCACTCGGGCCAGCGCTCGGAGTCGTGGATCGCCTCCCAAACCGGCTCGATCGGCGCCTCGAGGCACCAGGTCGTCAGGAAGCGATACCCGACCATCGATGCCTATGCGAGCACGCCGCGGGTGCGGATCACGCCGCAGCCGTCAGTTGCGCGACGGCGTCTCGCCGTTGCCGAACCTCGCGCTCGGCGGCTCGACCACCTGCGAGAAGCGGATCACCGTCACGGTGTCGTTCTCCTCGAGCTTGCGCCCGTAGATCTGCTCGAGGAAGTTCACCGTCTCGTCGAGGCGGCGAAACTCCGGATTGTCGTGCTCGATGTCGCGCGGCGAGAGGTCCTTGAGCCGCTTGACCTCGACGTCGTCGATCACGGCCGAGAAGATCTTCTCGCGCGGGCTGTGGCTGTAGCCGACCGTGATCCAGACGAGCTGGCCGCGGCTGTACTTCTTCGACTTGTCGCCGAGGCGGATCGTTGCGGTCTTGCGCCCACGCCTCAGCTGGTCGACGAACACGGGCGAGTAGAAGTTCAGGACGTACGTCCCCCCGGTCATGGCGGCCGGAGCCTAGATGATCGGCCGGTGGCCGCGTGTGCCCGAGTGGGCCGCTCAGCGCTCTCCGAAGCCCTCGCGCCCGATCAGCGGCACGAATCGGCAGGCGCCGAGGCTGCGGGCCTCCAGGCCGGCCCCGCTCTCCGGATCGACCTCGTCGCCGGTTCGCGTGTAAACGGTCAGGATGTCCGCCCCGTCGCTCGCGATCGGGATCACCAACCGTCCACCCGGCGCGAGCTGGGAGACCAGGCTCGGCGGCACGGCCGGAGCGGTGGCGTGAACCGCGATTCCCTCGTAGGGCGCCTCGTCGGGCCATCCCCCCGTCCCGTCGGCGACCACGATGCGCACGTTCTTGATCCCCAGCTCGGCGAGCACCTCGCGCGCCGCGGTGGCGAGCGGCTCGAGGCGCTCGATCGCGATCACCTCGCGGGCGAGCCGCGCGACCACCGCCGCCGAGTAGCCCGACCCCGCGCCGATCTCGAGCACGCGCTCGTCGCCCTCGAGCGCCAGCGCCTCGGCGATCGCCGCGACGATCCACGGCTGCGAGATCGTCTGGCCGTGGCCGATCGGCAGCGCCGAGTCGTTGTAGGCGCCCCGCCGCTCCGGCTCCGGTACGAAGCGCTCGCGCGGGACCTCGCCCATCGCCTCCAGCACGCGCTCGTCGGTTATCCCGCGGCGGCGGAGCTGGCGCTCGACCATCCCGGAGCGCTGCGCGGCGAAATCGGCCGGCCGGCGCAGCGCCACTTACCCGTACGCGCGCCGGCGGTGAGCGTCCATCAGAAGATGTAGCCTCGCAGCCGCCGCGGCTCGAGCACCGTGACGCGGCCCCGCCCGACCCGGACCACCCCGGCGCGCTCGAGCACGGCGAGGAAGCGGCTCACGCTCTCGCGCGAGGTGCCGGCGAGCTGGGCCAGGTCGGCCTGGGTCATCCGCACCGTCACGCCGTCGCGCCGGTCGAGCCCGGCCGCCTCTTCCGCGATCAGCTGCGACAGCACCCCGGCCACCCGGCTGGGCACGGTCTGGAAGGACTGCCGCGCGATGCGCTCGTTCGACTCCCGCAGGCGCCGGGTCAGCGCGATCACGAGCTTGACGGTGATCTCGGCGCTGCCGCGCAGCAGCGCCCGCACGTCACCCGCCGGAAGCGCCAGCAGCTCACTGTCGCTGAGCGCCTCGACGCTGGCCGAGCGCGCTTCGCCGTCGAGCATCGCGAGCTCGCCGAAGATGTCACCGGGGCCGAGCGTCGCGAGCGCGATCGCGCGTCCATCGGAGTGCTCGCGCGTGACCCGCAGGTCGCCGCTTCGCACGATGTAGCACGCGTCGCTGTGGTCGCCCTCGTGGAACACCCTCACCCCCTTCGGGAACGAGCGCGGAACCGCAACGCGCGATATCCGCTCGAGCTCGGCGGGGGACAGCTCCGAGAACAGCGGTACCCGCTTCAGCAGGGCGATTGTCGCGTTGTCCCCCACGCGACAATTATCCCCCCGCGCAGGACATCAGGGCTTTAGCCGCTTGCCGGTCGAGAAGAGATACTGCGACCAGCCCACGATGGCGGCCGCGATCGCCGCCGTCACCGCGAACGAGATCGCCACGCTGACGTCGGTCGAGCCCAAGAAGCCGTAGCGAACCGCGTTGACGAGGTAGAAGAGCGGATTGGCGTGCGAGATCTCCTGCCACGGGCTGGGCAGGATGTCGATCGAGTAGAAGACCCCGCCGACGAACGTCAGCGGCAGGATCACGATGTTGTTGATGAACGTGTGGTGGTCGAAGGTCTCGGCGTAGACGCCGACGACGACGCCGAGCGCGCCGAACAGCGCCACGAGCAGCGCCACCGCCGCGAGCAGGGCCACAGGCTGCTCCACCGGCGCCCCGGTGAGCGGGATGGCGAGGGCAAGCAGCGCCGCCCCGATCACGATGGCCCTGAACACTCCCCCGATCGCGAGCCCGAGGTGCATCTGCCAGGGGAGCATCGGCGCGGCGAGCACGTCGTCTATGTATCGATCGCTGCGGGCCTGGAAGATCGAGCTGGAGTTGTTCGAGTACGCCGCCTGGGCCATCGCCATCGCGATCAGGCCGGGAACGATGAACACCTGGTACTCGAATCCCGACACCTGCTGGATCCGGCTGCCCAGCGAGAGCCCGAAGACGAGGATGAAAAGGATCGAGGAGACGACGGGCGCGAGCATCGTCTGGGTCCACAGCTTCGAGACCCGCAGGCACTCCCGCGCCGCCAGCCACAGCAGGCCGCGCCACGGCTGCGGGGCGGTGACCTCGTTCACGCCGCCGCCTCGTGCTCGGCGGGCTTCGCCACGGCCTTGAGGTAGACGTCCTCGAGCGTGGCGGCGCCGAACTGGCGCTTGAGGCCGTCGGGGGTGCTGCGGGCGACGATCCGCCCATCGGCGATCAGCGCGATGTCCTCGCAAAGCGCCTCGGCCTCCTCGAGGTAGTGGGTGGTCAGCAGGATGGTCGTGCCCTCGCTGTGCAGTCTGCGGATGTAGCGCCACAGCTCCCTGCGCAGCTCGACGTCGACGCCGGCGGTCGGCTCGTCGAGGATCACCAGCCCCGGCTGGTGGAGCAGGGCCCGCGCCAGCAGCAGCCGCCGGCGCATTCCGCCGGACAGCTTCGGCGCCCGCACGTCCGCCTTCGCACGCAGGTCGAAGACGTCGATCATCTCCTCGGCGCGCTCGGCGGAACGTCGGCGCGTGAGCCCGTAGTAGCCGCCGTGGTAGAGCAGCGCCTCGCGGACCGTCAGGAAGCGGTCCAGGTTGGGGTCCTGCTCGGCAAGCCCCACCATCCGCCGCGCCTCGAGGCTCGTGGCGGGGCGGCCGAACACGCTGACCTCCCCGCCGGTGACCCTGATCAGGTTGCAAACCGCGTTGATCAGCGTCGTCTTGCCGGCCCCGTTGGGCCCCAGCAGGCCGAAGAACTCGCCCGCCGGCACCTTCAGGTCGAGCCCGTCGAGGGCCAGCGTGCCGTCGTCGTAGCGCTTCTCGAGCCCGGTGATCGACAGCGCGGAGGCGTCGGCGTTCATGCCATGAGGTTAGGGACGCTTCAGTGCTGGCAGCGGCCGCACCAGTACGTGGTGCGGTTCGCATCGCCCTGGCCGCGGGCCCGCAGCGGCGCGCCGCAGCGAGGGCACGGCCGCTTCGCGCGCCTGTAGACCTGGCGGTCGGGCCGCCGGCCCTCGAGCCCGGTTCGCATCAGCGCCCGCGTCTCCTCGACGACCCGAGCGAGGTCCGCGTCACTCAGCTCCCCCACCAGCCGCCACGGATCGATCTCGGCAACGAAGCACCCTTCGCTCTTGTAGACGTTCCCCACGCCGCAGATCAGCCGCTGGTCGAGCAGCGCCTCCCCGAGCTGATGCTCCGCGCCGCCGCTTCGCAGCGCCTCCACTCCGCGTTCGACGGTGAAGTCCTCGCCCAGGATGTCCGGGCCGAGCTGCGCGAGCGTCGGATGCCGGGCAAGCTCGCGTCCGCTCATGAGCGCCAGCGTCGGTCCCCCGAACTGAGCGGCGTGGTTCGACCTCGTCGAGAGGATCAACCACGCCGACCCACGCGGCCTGCGCCAGCGGGCGCGTCGAGGATAGACGTGCCATGCCCCCTTCATGCCGAGGTGGCTGTGCAGCACGAGACCGCCGTCGAAGTGCAGCAGCAGGTGCTTGCCCCGGGCCTCGGCGCGCTCCATCCTGCGGCCGCGCACGGAGTCCATCGCCGTGCCCAGCCCCGAGCGGGGGTTCGGGGTCTCGACTTCACGAATCTGTTTGCCGGCGAGCACCTCGTTGAGCCTCGCGGCCGTGCGATGGATCGTGTCTCCCTCTGCCACGCCCGTTCGGGACGGCTAGGCCGACGCCACCAGGCGGCGCGGCTGGCGCGAGAACCCGGCCTCGATCAGCGTCGCCTCGAGGCCCGAGCCGATCACGGCCTCTCCGTCGACGCGCTCGATCGCGAGCCGTGGGATCAGTCCCTCCCCCGCCGCCGACGCGAGCTCGCCGAGCGCTTCGCCGAGGGCCTCGCCCTCGAGATGGGCGAGTCGCAGCACGCCGCGGCCGCCGCGCTCGACGAACAGCAGCGGCTCGCCGTCGCGCAGCAGGACGTAGGCGCCCGGGGTGCGGCTGGGCCTACGACCACCTTGGCCCGGTCGTTTGGGCCACGACAGCGCGGCCCCGTAGGGGTTGGCGGGATCGGTCGCGGCGAGCACCGCGTATCCGCCCTCGTCTCTGGGCAGCGAGCGCAGGCGCTCGACCGCGCCGGGAAGCGCGAACTGGGCGCCGCCCAGGCCCTCTACGAAGTAGCCGCGCCGCGCCGTCCCCAGCATCTCGAGGTTCGAGAGCTCGCCGTAGAGGCTCGCGAATCCACCCGGCACTCCCTCGGCGAGCACCGTCTCGCGGGTGACGATGCCGTAGCGCTCCAGCATCAGCTCGGCCTGGGCGCGCAGCCGCGGCCCCGTGCCGGGAGAATCCTCGAACAGCGGCGCGGTGAGCGACCAGCGGCCCTGCACCGCCTGGCCGGTTGCCGCGCGGCGGCTCGCGAACCGCCGGCTCGCCCGCTGCCGGCGCTGCACGGCGGACAGCCGCGGCGCGCGCAGCGGGGCGAAGGCGTCGTTGGTCGCCTCGCCGGCCCAGGCGAGGTCCCAGAGGGCGGCGTGGAGCTCCTCGGCACTGATCTCGAGCTCGGAGAGGATGTCGATCCAGAAGCCCGGGTGCCGCGCCAGCAGCTCGCGGATCGCGTCGTGCGCCTCTCCTTCGGGAGGCTCGAGCTTGGCGTTGCCGGGCGGGGGGCCGGCGAGCCTCACGTCCTCGCGGAAGTAGAGCGCCACCCGGCCGTCGCTTCGCCCCAACGCGCCGGCCCCGATCCACACCAGCTCGCCGCCCGTGCAGAGCTGGTCGAGCCACGCGGGGCTGTAGGCGCCGAGGCGGCGCGGCAGCACATCGCGTTCCCAGACCTGCGGCGTGAGAGCGATGCCCTGGAGCGGGACCAGGGCCTCGCGCAGGCGGTCCGGGCCCGCGCCTCCCGGGCGGTGGGCATCGACGTTCTGCCAGCTTGCGAGAAATCGCGCCAGCTCGCGCCGGTCGGCGGGCTCGACCTCACGGCGCAGGTGGGCGAGGCTTGCGCGGCGCAGCCGGCGCAGCACCTCGGGGTCGCACCACTCGCGCTCGGTCCCCCCGGGAAGCAGCTCGCCGCGCACCAGCTCGCCGGCACGCTCGAGCTCGCGCAGCGCGGGCAGCGGGTCGACGCCGTAGCGCGCCGCGAGCTGCCCGGTGGGGAACGGCCCGTGGGTGCGCGCGTAGCGACGCACCAGATTCGCCATCGCGTCGTCGACCGGCTCGAGGTAGGACTCGGGCAGGCCGGCGGGCGGCGGGACGCCAAGCGCGTCGCGGAACATCCCCGCGTCCTCGGTGGCGATCCAGCGCTCCTCGCCGGCGATCCGGACCCTCGCGGCGCGCCGCTCGCGCTCCAGCTTGGCGGTCATCGAAGCCGCCGAGTAACCCTCGGCGACGCGCTGTGCGCACTCGTCCTCGGTGAGATCGCCGACGCGGCGCAGGACCTGCTGGAGCGCGTCGCGGTCCGCGGCCCGGGCGAGCTCGGCGCGGTGTTGGAGCGAGTCCTCGACGTCGGCGAGGGCGGCCGGGTCGATCAGCTCGCGCAGCTCCTCCTGGCCAAGCAGCTCGCGCAGCAGGTCGCGGTCCAGCGCCAGGGCAGCCGCGCGGCGTTCGGCGTTCGGGGTGTCGCCCTCGTACATGTAGGTGGCGACGTAGTCGAACAGCAGCGACGACGCGAACGGCGACGCCGTCGGGGTCTCGACCTCGACGAGCGAGATCCGCCGTGAGCGCAGGTCGCGCAGCAGCGCCTCGAGCGCCGGCAGGTCGAGAACGTCGCGCAGGCACTCACGATAGGTCTCGAGGATCACCGGGAAGCGCGGAAAGTCGCCGGCCACCTCGAGCAGGCTCTGGGCCTTGAGCCGTTGCTGCCACAGCGGCGTGCGCTTGCCCGGATAGGCGCGCGGGATCAGCAGCGAGCGCGAGGCGTTCTCGCGAAACCGGGCGCCGAACAGCGCCGACCCGGAAAGCTCGCGGACGACCAGGTCCTCGAGCTCCTCGGGCTCGATCAGGATCAGGTCGGCGGGGGGCGGCTCGTCGGCGTCGGGGAGGTGGATGCAGATCCCGTCGTCGGACCAGATCGCGTCGGCCTCGAGGTCGCGCTGCTCGCGGATCTTCGCCGACAGCGCCAGCCCCCAGGCGGCGTGGACCCGGCCTCCCCAGGGGGAGAGCACGCAGAGCCGCCAGTCGCCGATCTCGTCGCGAAAGCGCTCGACGACCAGGTTCTCGTCCGACGGCACGACCCGCGTGGCCTCCTGCTGTTCGCGTAGGTAGGCGACGAGGTTGGTCGCCGCGCGGCTGTCGAGGTCCTCTCGGCGCGCCAGCTCCCCGGGATCCATCGCCACCGCCTCGCGCGCGAACTCGCCGATCGCCCGGCCCAGCTCCGCCGGACGGCCGACGCCGTCGCCGCGCCAGAACGGAACCGCGCCCGGCGTGCCCGGCGCCGGGACGACGATCACGCGGTCGCGGGTGATCTCCTCGATCCGCCACGTCGTGGCGCCGAGCAGGAAGGTCTGTCCGGGACGCGCCTCGTAGACCATCTCCTCGTCGAGCTCGCCGACGCGGCGGCCGTCCGGGAGGTGGACGCCGTACAGGCCGCGGTCGGGGATCGTCCCGGCGTTTGTGACCGCGAGCTGGCGCGCGCCCTTGCGGCCCCGGATCGTGCCGGCGGTGCGGTCCCAGACGATCCGCGGTCGAAGCTCGGCGAAGCGGTCAGACGGGTAGCGACCGTCGAGCATGTCGAGGACGTTTTCGAGCTGCTCGCGCGACAGCTCCGAGAACGACTCCGCGGCGGTGACCAGGCGCTCGACCTCGTCGACCTCCCACTCCTCGCTCGCCGTCATCGAGACGAGGTGCTGGGCTAGAACGTCAAGCGGGTTGCGCGGGATGATCGTCTCCTCGATCAGCCCCTCGCGCATGCGGCGCGCGACGACGGCGCACTCGAGCAGATCGGCGCGGAACTTGGGGAAGATCCGCCCCTTCGAGACCTCGCCCAGCTCGTGGCCGGCCCTCCCGACCCTCTGCAAGCCCCGGGTGACGGACTTGGGCGACTCGACCTGGATCACGAGGTCGACCGCACCCATGTCGATCCCGAGCTCGAGCGACGAGGTCGCGACGAGGCACGGCAGCTTGCCCGACTTGAGCAGCTCCTCGACGACGACGCGCTCCTCGTGGGCAAGCGAGCCATGGTGCGCTCGGGCGATCTCGATCGGCGCCTCGCCGGGATCCGGCCCCGCGTTCCCCGCGTGCTCGGTCGCGGGCAGCTCCTGCGCCTCTTCCTCGTTGGCCAGCTCGTTGAGGCGCTTGGCCAGCCGCTCGGCGCCGCGGCGGTTGTTGACGAAGACGATCGTCGAGGTGTGCTGGCGCACCAGGCGCAGTAGCTCCGGGTAGATCGCGGGCCAGATCGAGCGCGGGTTGGCGGCGCCGTCGAAGTTCGGGTCGATGCGGTCGGGGGACAGGCCGGGGCCCTCGGGACGCGCCGGGCCGTCCACCGACGCGCTCGGCTCGCTCATGTCCTCGACCGGGACGACGATCTCGAGATCGAGCTCCTTGCGGCGGCCCGCGTCGACGATCTCGCACTCGCGCTTCGGGCCGACGAGGAACTTGGCGATTCTCTCGAGCGGCCGCTGGGTCGCCGAGAGCCCGATGCGCTGCGGGTCCGACCCGCCCTCTGATGTGACCAGGTGGGATAGGCGTTCGAGCGTCAGCGCGAGATGGGCGCCCCGCTTCGACTGCGCCACGGCGTGGATCTCGTCGACGATCGCGACCTCGACCCCGGTCAGCATCTCGCGCGCCTGCGAGGTCATGATCAGGTACAGCGACTCCGGGGTGGTGATCAGGACGTCGGGCGGGTGACGGCGCATCGCCTGACGATCCTTCTGGGGCGTGTCGCCGGTGCGCAGCCCGACCGAGATCTCCGCGCCGACGCCCTTGAGCGGGGCGCGCAGGTTGCGCTCGATGTCGTAGGACAGCGCCTTGAGCGGCGAGACGTAGACGATCCGAACCCCCTGTCCGAGCCGCTCGGGCTCGCGCGCCAGGCGGTCGATCCCCGACAGGAACGCGGCGAGCGTCTTGCCCGACCCGGTCGGGGCGCAGATCAGGGCGCTTGCGCCCGACGCGATCGCCGGCCAGCCGAGCGCCTGGGCGGGCGTCGGGGCCTCGAACGAGGACTCGAACCAGCGCCTGACGGGCGCGCTGAACGTCGCAAGAGGGTCTTTGGCAGTCGCCTTCGCGTCAGTGGCCAACCCACCGATCTTACGGATCGGCGAGGTTGCCTCCCGGCTACTTCTTCTTCCGCTTCAGCTTGACGGCGAAGCT
>DASPWW010000147.1:0-3459 GCA_035637595.1 Solirubrobacterales bacterium
GGCCGCCGCTGCGAGCGCGGGACTGACGAGATGCGTGCGGCCGCCGCTGCCCTGGCGGCCTTCGAAGTTGCGGTTCGAGGTCGAGGCGCAGCGCTCGCCCGGCTGCAGGATGTCCGGGTTCATGCCGAGGCACATCGAGCAGCCGGCGCGCCGCCATTCGAAGCCGGCTCCGGTGAAGATCCGGTCGAGCCCCTCCTCCTCGGCCTGCCGCTTCACGGTCGCCGAGCCGGGGACGACGAGCGCGCGCACCGAGGGATGGACGCGCTTGCCCGCGACCACCGCCGCGGCGGTACGCAGATCCTCGATCCGCGCGTTCGTGCACGAGCCGATGAAGACGCGGTCGACCGCGATGTCCTCGATCTTCGTCCCGGGCGTCAGGCCCATGTACGCGAGTGCGCGCTCGACACCGGCGCGCTCGGCAGCGTCGCCGTAGTCGGCGGGATCCGGCACGGCTCCGTCCACCGGCGCGACCATCTCCGGGTTCGTCCCCCATGTGACCTGCGGGACGAGCCCGCTGACGTCGACGACGAGCTCGCGGTCGAAGGTCGCGTCGGTATCGCCGGCGAGCGCACGCCAGTTGTCGAGCGCCTGCTCCCAGGCGGCGCCCTCTGGAGCGGCGGGCCGTCCTTCCAGGTACGCGAAGGTCGTGTCGTCGGGCGCGATCATCCCCGCGCGCGCACCCCATTCGATCGACATGTTGCAGACCGTCATCCGGTTCTCCATCGAGAGCGCGCGGATCGCCTCGCCACCGTACTCCACGACGTAGCCGACGCCGCCCGAGACGCCGAGCTCGCCGATCGCGGCGAGGATCAGATCCTTCGCAGTCGCCCTTTCGGGTAGCTCACCCTCGAACGAGATCCGCATCGTCTTCGGCCTGCGCTGCGCCAGCGTCTGCGTCGCGAGCACATGTTCCACCTCCGAGGTGCCGATGCCGAACGCGAGCGCCCCGAAGGCGCCGTGGGTGGAGGTGTGGCTGTCACCGCAGACGATCGTGATCCCCGGCTGCGTCAGCCCGAGCTCCGGCCCGATCACGTGGACGATCCCCTCGCGGCCGCTCCCCGTCGCGAACAGCGTGACACCGAACTCCTCGCAGTTCCGGCGCAGCGCTTCGAGCTGCCGGTGCGCGAGCAGGTCGGTGACGGGCCCCTCGTCGGTGGGAACGTTGTGGTCCATCGTCGCGAGCGAGAGGTCGGGCCGGCGGACGCGGCGCCCGGAGAGGCGGAGGCCCTCGAACGCCTGGGGCGAGGTCACTTCGTGGATCAAGTGCAGGTCAACGTAGAGGAGCGCCGGCTCGCCCTCGGGCTCGGCCACGAGGTGCCGTTCCCAGATGCGGTCGAACAGCGTCTTCGGCTGCATGCCGACTATCTAGCGGATGTGCTGTGCAATGTAAAGCTTCGTCTGCAGGAGCCGCTCGCGAAGGGCCACGACCTCCCCGACGACGACGAGCGCCGGCCCGGGAAGGCCCGCCGCCGCCTCCGCGATCCCGGCGACGTCGCCGACCACAACCTCCTGGTCCGAGCAGGTTCCCCGTGAGATCACCGCGGCCGGCGTCGCCGGGTCGATCCCGTGGGCGAGCAAGCGCTCGCACACCGAGTCGAGCTCGTCCAGCGCCATGAACAGGACCAGGGTTCCGCCTCCCGTCGCGGCTTCGAGGTCCGGATCGCCGGCGGCGGAGCGGCCGCTCACGACACGCACTTGCGCCGACACCCCGCGATGGGTGAGCGGGATGCCGGCGGCGGCAGGCACCGCCGCCAGCGCGGACACTCCCGGCACGACCTCGAACGGGATGCCCGCATCCGCGAGCGCCAGCGCCTCCTCGCCGCCCCGGCCGAAGACGAACGGGTCGCCGCCCTTCAGGCGCACGACCTCGAGATCCTGCGAGGCAAGCTCGATCAGCAGGTCGTTGATCCGCTCCTGCGTCAGGCCGTCGCGGGAGATCGACAGCGCGTCCGCGGGCGCCTCGCCGACGAGCTCGGGCGCGACGAGCCGGTCGTAGACGAGCGCGTCGCAGCGGCGGACGAGCTCGAGCCCGCGCGCCGTAATCAGTCCGCGATCCCCGGGGCCTGCGCCGACGAGCCAGACGGTCACCGCAGGGCCTCCGACACGAGCCGCTCGAAGTAGGAGCGTCGCTCCTCGTAGGTTTCCAGGTGCTCGCGCGCCCACGGCCGCAACGCACGCAGGCGGCGCGCGAGCTGCGCATGCTCGGGCCCGACGATGGCCGCGATCTCGGTCCGCAGGTGCTGCGCGAGCGCGGGCGAGGCGCCGCCGGTCGACACCGCGATCGCGATCGGCTCGACACGATGGACCGCCGGCAGGATGAGGCTGCAGAGCTCGGGATCGTCGCCGACGTTGCAGAAGATCCCGAGCCGCTCAGCGTCAGCCTTGACCCTGCGGTTGACGCCACGGTCGGGCGTCGCCGCGATCGCGAGCCACTTACCGCCCAGGTCCCAGCTCGCGTAGTGCCCCTCGAGCCACTCGACGGGGAGGTCGAGCAACTCGGGGACGACCTTCGGCGCCACAACGGTGACCTGCGCGCCGCATTCGAGGAGGCCACGTGTCTTCTCGAGCCCAACGGTGCCGCCGCCGACGACGAGGCAGCTCCGCCCCGTCAGGTCGAGGCAGGCCATGTAGTACCGCTGCTCCGCCATCGTCTAAACGCCGGCCGAGTGGATGCGCGCGCCCGTGCGGTCGAGCCGGACGGCCAGCTCGAGGCCCTCGACGCCGATGCTGAGGAGGTAGGCGCCCGGGCCGGCGGTCTGCACCTTGACCTGCTCGAGCGTCCTGCCCTCGAGGGCCGCGAGCGCGTCCGTGACGCCCCTCGCGCTCTCCGAGAGCTCCCTTCCCCGCGGCAGCTTGCGGTAGGTCTTCAGCGCGGCCTGCTCACCTTCCGGTCCGTAGACGCCGCGGATGCGGCCGGTCGAGAGCCCGAGCTCGATGATCTCCTCGAGCGCCTGCGCTTCCTCCGCGCCGAGCTCCCCGTCCTGGACGGCGGCGACGAGATCGGCGAGCCGTCCGCGCCGCCCCTCGTCGAAGACCATGGCGAGCACCGCCTGCGCTTCCCCGAGCGCGACCTCGGCCGCGGCCGGATTCAACTTCACGGTCGCGCTAGGCATGGGCCTCCTCCCCGAGGATCGCGTGCAGCTCGTGCTCGAAGCCGCCGGTCTCGATCGCGCAGTGGATCCCGCACTCCTTCGGCGCATTCGTCTCCCACCACCAGCGCCCGGCGCGCTCGGCCTCGCCCGGCTCGACCGCACGCGTGCACGGTGCGCAACCGATGGACGTGTAGCCGCGGTCGTAGAGGGAGTGATAGGGAACGTCGTGCTCGCGCACGTAGTCCCAGACCTCGTCCTTCGTCCACTCGGCGAGCGGGTTGAGCTTCACGATCGCGCCGTGGTCGTGGTCGATCTCGACCTTGCGGATGTTCGTCCGCGTCGCCCACTGGTCGCGGCGCAGGCCCGT
>DASPWW010000148.1:0-13806 GCA_035637595.1 Solirubrobacterales bacterium
GATCAGCTTCGCTCGCGGCGCGCCCAGCGCCGACCTGCTCCCCGCCGACGCGGTTCGCGAGGCTGCCGAGCGCGCCCTGACCGACGACTGGAAGCGGGCCCTGTCCTACGGGACCGGGATCGGGCATCCCGAGCTGTGCGCCTGGATCGCCGACCAGCACGGGCTCGATCCCTCGCAGGTCATGGTGACCAACGGCTCGCTCGAGGCCGGCGCGCTGCTGTTCGAGCACCTCGTCGCGCCGAGCGACCGGGTCGTGGTCGAGCAGCCCTCCTACGACCGCACCCTGCTGCTGCTCGAACGGATCGGCGCCGAGCGCGTCGGGGTGCCGCTCGAGGCCGACGGGATCGACGTCGACGCGCTCGACTCGGCGCTCGGCGCGGCGCCCGCGAAGCTCGTCCACCTGATCCCCAACTTCCACAACCCGGCGGGATGCACGCTGTCGGACGAGAAGCGCCGCCGGGTCGTCGAGATCGCGGCGAGGCACGACTGCTGGATCTTCGAGGACGATCCCTACGGCGAGGTCGGCTTCGAGGGCGAGCGCCTGGCCACGCTGCTGTCGCTCGACGGAGCGGGTCGCGTGATCCATGCCTCGTCGTTTTCGAAGACCGTCAGCCCCGGGGTGCGGATCGGCTATCTCGCCGGGCCGGCGGACGAGATCAAGGCGCTGGCCAAGCGCGCCAACGAGATTTACATCTCTCCAAACATGCTCGCCGAGTCGATCGTCCTCGAGCTGTGCCGCTCCGGCGGGCTGGCGCGCAACATCGAGCTGGTGAACGCGGCGCTCAAGCAGCGCCGCGACGCGCTCGTCGCCGCCCTGCGCGAGCACGTCCCCGAGGCCGACTTCGTGATCCCCGCCGGGGGCTACTTCCTCTGGCTGACGCTCGACGCCGACGTCGACTGCACCGAGCTGCTCGCGGCCGCCGAGCAGGAGCGCGTGGTCTTCATCCCCGGTCGCGACTTCATGCTCGAGGGCGGCGAGTCGAGCCTGCGGCTGTCGTTTGCGAGCACTCCCCCCGATCAGATTCCCGAGGGCGTGCAGCGGCTCGCGCGCGCCCTGGAGCGGGTTCGCTCCGCCGCGCCGGCGTAAAGCCGCGCGAATCCTGAGCAACTCTTTACCTCCGGGTCACATCGTCCTTAGCGAGGCGGCTTAGGCTCGTGCCGAGGATGGGTGGTTCACGGACTCAGCGGCTAACGACGATCGGCGAAGCGTTTGCTACAGTGCCCAGCCGCTTCCTCACCAACTAGATCGACAAAGACAGCAAAGCCAAAGGAGCGGGAGATGAGCGTTGCCCAGAAGATAGACGCAGGATCAGAGACCAGGCTCGAGGACGCCGTCCAGCGCGAGCTCGCCGAGCGCCGGCTCTCGGCCCTGGCCCAGGCTGTCAGGGAGCACGAGGCCAGGGTCCGCGCGCAGATCGGCGGCGTGCGGCCTCACGACGCGTTGCTGCACCGGCGGCTGCGCCAGATCCTCGGCGCGTGATGGGCGGGCGGTTCGCCCCCATGCTGCCGGGGTGGCCCGGGGGCCGGGGCAACGACCCGCGCGCGCAGCGCGACCTCGCCGACCTGGCTGACGCGATTCGCGACCACGAGCGGACCGCGACGCAACGGACCGTGCCCAAACGCCCGGCCGACCACGCGCTCTACCGCCGCCTCGCCGACGTCGAGGAGTCACCGAGCGCTCGACGAAACGGAGGCTGAGATGAGTCCAGTCTGGATAATCGAGGGGCAGCGCGAGTTGCTCGACCCGGTCACCGAACGCAACGCCGCGGAGCGCAAGCTCGCCGCGCTGGCCGACGCCGTGCGCGCACACGAGCGCGACATCGGCAGCGACGCGCCGCAAGCCCGTCCTCAGGACCAGCACCTCTACCACCGCCTGCGCGAGATCTGCGAAGACGGCTGAGGCCCGTCAGGCTGCCGGGCCGAGCGTCACCTCGACGCTGGCCCCCGCCGACGAGGTTTCGCCACCACAGCTTGCGCTCCGGCCAGCCGACGGTCACGGTCACGCGGTCGCCGTCCCGCTCGTAGCCGACGGGAAAGGTGTACACGTCGCCGCTGCGCCGGCCGGTGACCGTGATCAGGGCGAACCGGTCGTCGACAAGACCGTGCAGGGGCGAGCCGAGCAGGCGCTTGAGGAGGGGATTGACGGTGCGGTTTAAGACCGCGAAGCCCCCATGTCCCTCGGCCACGATCAGCGGCCGTAGCGATCGGAGCTGAGCTCGAGCGCCTCGGGCAGAGGAGCGCGGGGCGGCGGCGCAGGATCGGCCCGCACCGAGACGGTTTCGGCGACGCTGCGCGACACGCTGTGGCGGCCTTCGTCGGAGGCGACGACCACCTCGTCGTCGTCCGAGCTCTCGAGCGTGCCGTCGAGCCCGGGGTGCAGCCCGGCCCGCTTGAGGTAATGCAGCAGCTCCTCCGCCTCGTTCTCGAACCGCAGCACGCGGACCGTGGCGCCCGGCTCGACGTCGGCGAGCAGGACGCCCTGCTCGCGCGCGCCCTCGACGAGCGGATGACCGTGGGGACACGTCTTGGCGTCGCCGATCGCGGCGAGCATGCGCTCCTCGAGCACCGGCGACATGGCGTGCTCGAGGCGCTCCGCCTCCTCGTGGACCTCGTCCCAGGGGACCCCCAGCACGTCGGTCAGAAAGCGCTCGATCAGGCGATGGCGGCGAACGATCTGCTCCGCATGGCTCCGGCCGTCGTCGGTGAAGACGAGCGACTTGTCGTCCGCCCGGGTCACGTACCCGTCGTCGGTCAGGCGGCCGACCATCTCGTGGACGGTGGGCGCCGAGAGCTGCATCGCGCGCGCGACGTTGGCCGCCGTTATCGCCAGCCCAGCCTCCTCCAACCAGTACATGATCTGGAGGTACTCCTCCTCGGCGACCGTCGCGTCGGCCATGCTCCGATACTAGCCCTCCGAGTGGGAGTATCCAGGGCGTGCGAATAGGCGACGGGACCCGCGCCCTCGTGACGGGCGCCTCGCGGGGCATCGGGCGCGCGACGGCGCTCGCCCTCGCCCGGCGCGGCGCGCGGGTCGGGCTGATCGCCCGCAACGAGGAGGGGTTGCGCGAGCTCGCGGAGGAGCTCGGGGGCGACCCCGTGGTGCTGACCGCCGACGTCGGCGACCGCGAGTCGATCGCGGACGCCGTGGACAGGTTCGTCGAGCTGGCGGGCGGTGTCGAGCTGGCCGTCGCCAACGCCGGGCTCGCCCACTACGGCCCCTTCTTCGACCAGCCGCTCGAGCACGCCGAGGAGATGGTGCGGGTGAACGTGCTGGGCACGATCTACACCGTGCGGGCGGCGCTCGGCCACATGCTCGCCCGCGCAGCGGGGCACATCGTCGTCGTCTCGTCGGGCGCCGGCCTGCGCGCCTTCCCGTGGGGCGCGGTCTACGGGGCGACGAAGGCGGCGGATCGCGGCTTCGCGGAGGCCCTGCGCCACGAGCTCTCCGGGACCGGGGTCTCGGTGACCACGGTGTTCCCGGGCGAGGTCGCCACCGAACTACACGCGCATCAACGCGACCGGCTCCCCGACTGGCGCCGCGACGAGAACACGATTCCCCCCGAGCAGGTCGCCGACGCGATCGTCGATGCAATCGACCACGATCGACGCGATGCCCACGTTCCCGCGGCCGTGCGCGCCCTCGGCCTCAACGGGCTCGCCCCCCGACTCACAGACAGGCTGGTCGCGGCGCTGCGCGGTCCCTCAGCGGCTCCGCGTCGCGACTAGCCCGATCGGTCCCGTCGTCTCGATCCGACGGCCGTTCCGACGACACTGTCCTGCCCTGGGGGTCCTATGCGGCCCCTAAGCAGGACAGCGCCCGGATATACGCGGTCGACCCCGGGCCCGGACGGGATCGCGCAGGCGCGGGCGCCGCGCTGCCAGTCGCGCAGGCGCTAGCTCCGCGCTGCCAGCGTCGAGACGACCGCCTCGTAGAACCCGTCGCCCATCCGCCCCTCGGTGACTGTGACGTTGTCGAGGCGGGAGATCGCCTCGGCCAGTGCCGGGTCGCGCTCGGGGCCGTTGGCGGGGACGAAGAAGCGCTCGACGACCGCGGCGACGTCGAGGTCCTCGAGCGAGTCGCCGACCGCGATGCAGTCCTCGCGCTCGTAGCCGCGGACGCGCATGTGGATCTCGGCGGCGCGGGCCTTGCTCGCTGCCCTGGGCACGAGGTGGTAGACGTGGGTGATCTCGAGGCCCTCCATCGGGCGGCCGATCGCGCCGTTGTCGAGCAGCCGAAGCTCGTCGTGGCCGTTCTCGACGAGCAGGGAGTTGGCCTCCTCGACGTCGATCAGGCCCCGGAACAGGTGCGAGTAGACGCGGTCGGTGTGCCACGGCGTGTGGTATTCGAGGCGTCCGGGAAAGCGCTCGAACAGCAGGTCGGGCAGTCCCGCGTCGAGCATCTGCTGGGCGATCGTGTTCTCCTCGGAGTGATCGAGGTCGCCGACCAGCAGCGTCCGCTCGCCGTCGACCATCACGGCGCAACCCGCCTCGTAGATGTAGGCGCTCTGGCCGATCAGCCGCGCGTCCTCCATCACCTGGGGCTCGCGGCGTCCCGACTTGATCACGATCTCGACGCCGGCGCGGTGGCACGCCTCGAGGGCGCGCGCCTGCATCAGCGAGAAGTTGCCCTCGGCGTCGCGGAACAGCGAGCCCCCGCGGCCGAGCAGGGTACCGTCGAGGTCGGTGTAGATGCAGCGCAGGGCCACGGCGCTACCGTAGCCAGATGCCGCCGCTGTGGAAGCTGCGCTCCGAGAGGCTGGGATTTCCGCGCCCCCTCGCGGTCGGGATCGTCAACGTCACCGACGACTCGTTTCACCCCGGCGCGCGCAGCGGGACGGCGGATCAGGCGGTCGTCGACGGGGTGCGGCTGGCCCGTGCGGGCTTCGACCTGATCGACGTCGGCGCCGTCGCGGCGCGAAGCGGGCCGCCGGTTCCCGCGGCGCGTGAGTCGGCTCGCCTAGTGCCCGCGATCGAGGGCCTCGTCGCGGGCGGCACGATCACGGTCACGGCCGACACCTTCTCGCCCGACGTCGCGCGCCGGGCGCTGCGCGCCGGTGCCGAGGCGATCAACGACATCGGCGGCGCCCGCGACCCCGACATGCTCGAGCTCGCGGCCGAGACCGGATGCGGCCTGGTGGTGATGCACATCGAGGGCGAGCCGCGGAAGGAACGCGCGCCGCGCAGCTACCCGGACCCGGTCGAGCATCTCAAGCGCTGGTTCGCCCAGCGCATCGAGACAGCCCTGGCGCGCGGAGTGGCGGAGGAGCAGCTCGCGCTCGACCCCGGCCTCGACTTCGACCTCACGGTGGGCGACGACCTGACGATCCTGCGGCGGCTCGCCGAGCTGCACGAGCTGGGCCGCCCGCTGTTCGTGTCGCTGTCGCGCAAGGACTTCCTCGGCGCGGTGCTCGCCGGGTCCTGGGAGGAGAGGCTCTCGCCCGAGCGTCGCGAGTGGGCGACGTGCGCGGCAACGGCGCTCGCGGTCGCCGCGGGCGCGCACCTGCTGCGCCTCCACGACATCAGCGCGCTCGACGCGATGCGCGTCGCGGACCGGATAGCGCATGGCTAGGGCGGTCGCCCACACGCACACTGCGGTCGAAGCCGCGTGGGCTCATGCCATCGAGCCGGGGCGCGAGGACGATCGCCTCGTCGCCGAGGGCTTCGAGGGCGAGCGTCGGCCCGAGCTGGTGCCGATCCCGCGCGCGCTCGACCCCGGCCTCGCCGCGGCGCTGCGAGGCACCGGCATCGAGGCGCTCTACTCCCACCAGGTCGAGGCGTGGGAGGCGGCGGCCGAGGGCGACGTCGTGATCACGAGCGGGACCGCGAGCGGGAAGTCTCTGTCCTTCAACCTCCCGGTCCTCGACGCGATCGCCCGCGAGCCCAAGCGCCGCGCCCTCTACCTCTACCCGACCAAGGCGCTGGCCCAGGACCAGGCACGAAAGCTCTCCGAGCTCGGCCCGCCCGAGTTGCGCCACGCGATCTACGACGGCGACACGCCCAAGGACGACCGCCCCGCGATTCGCCGTCGCTCGAACCTCGTGCTGACCAACCCCGACATGCTCAACGTCTCGGTCCTGCCGCACCACCGCAGCTGGGGCGACTTCCTCGCCAACCTCGGCTGGGTCGTCGTCGACGAGGCCCATACCTATCGCGGCGTGTTCGGCTCCCACGTCGCCAACGTGCTCCGCCGGCTGCGGCGGGTGAGCCGGCTCTACGGCGCCGACCCCCGCTTCGTCTGCACGTCGGCGACGATCGCCAACCCGGTCGACCTGGCCGAGCGCCTGTGCGGCAGTCCGTTCCGGCTGATCGACGGCGACGGCGCGCCGCGCGCCGCGCGCCGCATTGCGATGTGGAACCCGCCGCTCGTCGACGAGGCGTCGGGCACGCGCCGCTCGGTGCTCGCCGAGGCGGCGGACCTGCTCGCCGAGCTGACCTCCGCGGGGACCCGGACGATCTGCTTCATGCGCAGCCGCCGCGGGATCGAGCTGATCCTGCGCTTCGTTCGCATGAAGCTCGAGCAGGATGGTCGCCCCGAGCTGGCGGCGCGAATCTCGCCCTACCGAGCCGGCTACACGCCGCAGCAGCGGCGGGAGATCGAGGCGGCGCTGGCGAGCGGCGAACTGCTCGGGGTGGTGGCGACCGACGCGCTCGAGCTGGGGATCGACATCGGCGAGCTGGACGCCGCGATCTGCGTGACCTTCCCCGGGACGGTCGCGAGCCTGCGCCAGATGTGGGGCCGGGCCGGCCGCCGCCGCAGCGGGCTGGCGCTCTACGTCGCGGGACAGGACGCGCTCGATCAGTTCTTCTGCCGCCATCCCGACGACTTCCTCGAGCGCCCCGTCGAGGCGGCGATCCTCGACCACGAATCCGAGCAGATCCAGCTCCAGCACGTGCTTGCCGCCGCGTTCGAAGCGCCGCTCGGGGGGACCGGCGAGCTGGTCGACGGCGACGACGAGCTACTTGGGCCGCGGTGGCGAGAACGCGCCGATCAGCTGGTGCGGCTGGGGGAGCTGCGCCGCGGGCGCGGCGGACGCTACGTGCCGCGCGGTCCCGGCTTCCCGGCGGGTCGGATCTCGCTGCGCTCCGCCTCGGCCGACTCCGTGGCGGTGATCGACCAGCGCTCCGGAGAGCTGCTCGGCGCGGTCGAGGCCGAGCGCGCGTTCTCGACCGTCCACCCCGGCGCCGTCTACCTGCACCTGGGGCGCTCGTACGAGGTCCGCGAGCTTGACGTCGAGGCGCGGCGCGCCGTCGTCGAGCCGTTCGAGGGCGACTGGTACACGCAGCCGAAGAAGGAGACGGAGGTCTTCGTCGAGCGCGCCGAGCGCGCCCGCCGCGCGCTCGGGGTCGAGCTCACCTTCGGCACGGTCTCGGTCACCGAGCAGGTGATGGCCTTCCAGCGCAAGCGGCTTTCCGACCACGAGGTGATCGACATGGTCGCCCTCGATCTCCCGGAGCAGAACTTCCTCACCCAGGGCCTCTGGTACACGCTCGGCGACGAGCTCATCCGGACCATCCCCAGCGAGGCCCTGCTGGGCGCCCTGCACGCGACCGAGCACAGCCAGATCGCGGTGCTGCCGCTGCTCGCGATGTGCGACCGCTGGGACATCGGCGGACTGTCGACCAACGTCCATGCCCAGACCGGCCTGCCGACGATCTTCATCTACGACGGCTATCCGGGCGGGGTGGGGATCACGCGGCGCGGCCACGAGGAGTTCGAGGTCCTGGTCCGCGACGCCGCGCGCCTGATCAGCGAGTGCCCGTGCGAGGACGGCTGCCCGTCGTGCGTGCAGAGCCCCAAGTGCGGAAACCTCAACGAGCCGCTGCACAAGGCCGGCGCGCTCGGGGTCATGGGTGCGATGCTGGAGCACGCCGCTTGACGAGGGCTCCTCAGGTTGCCGTGTCGGGTGGCGGGACCGACGCGGGCGAGGCGGCGCTCGAGGCGGCCGAGGAGGTCGGGCGCCGCCTCGCCGAGGCGGGAGTGACCGTGGTCTGCGGCGGGCTGGGGGGAGTGATGGAGGCGGCCGCGCGCGGAGCGTCGGGGGCCGGTGGAATCGTGATCGGCATCGTTCCCGGCGATGACCCCGGCACAGCCAACGAGCACTGCACCTACGTTGTGGCCACCGGGATCGGCCATGGGCGCAACCTCGCGGTGGTCGCGTCCGGCGATGTCGTGATTGCGATCGCCGGTGAGTGGGGGACGCTGTCTGAAATCGCGTTCGCTCGCAACATCGGACGGCCGGTGATCACGCTTGGAAGCTGGGAGGTAAAGGGCGCCGGCGCGATGGAGCAGGCGCCTGGGATCGAGCCGGCCGAGGACGCCGCCGCGGCGGTCGAGTCCGCGCTGCGGCACCTGGATCGCTAGCGCGGCGCTAGCCTTATCGCCCCTAGCGAGGTGGCTCCTGCCCCTCGCCCCTAGCAAGTGAGGGAAGGTGTGAGCGGCGCTGTGAGCGTTGAGATCTGTGTGCCGACCGGCGATGAGGTGAAGGCGTTTTGGGCTTACGACCTCGCGCAGCTCATGGCGCATACAACGTCGCTCCGACCGGACATAAAGGTGCGGCTCACGATGTGCTCAGGTTCGCTCGTCATGAAGCAGCGCGAGATCCTGGTCGATTCGGCCCTGGAGACGGACGCCACGCATGTCCTTTTCCTTGATACGGACATGCGCTTTCCCAAAGACGCCCTCCTGCGGCTCCTCGCGCATGAGGTGCCCCTCGTGTGTGTGAACTACACCTCCCGGCAGGCGCCCTTCGTTCCCGTGGCATTTCAGGAAGTCGGGAATTGGAATAAGCGCTCCTGGCCGACACCTGAAAAGACCGGGCTCGAGCCGGTGGGGGCCTGCGGCTTTGGCGTGATGCTCGTTACGACAGACGCGCTCCGCAGGATCAAGAAGCCGCGCTTCATGGTGGACTTCGACGAGGAGTCGAACGGCTGGATCGGAGAGGACGTGTACTTCTGCGATCAGCTCGGGCGGGCCGGAATCGCGGTCCTGGTCGACAACGACTTGACGAAAGAAGTTGTGCATATCGGGCAGTTCGGGTTTTCCCCGGAGCATGGGGTGCAGTTCGGGGTCGCGCACGGCTTCCTGCCAGGACACGGCAAGGCGGGATAGTTGGCGCGGGATCACGGGCGGCGCGGCCCGAGCATCGCGGGGAGGCTGACCGAGCGATGACGAGCAGCGCGTCGGCCGGGCCCAGGCGCTCTTCGAAGTAGGCATCGGCCTCGCGGTCGCCGCTTCGCGGAGTCTCCGCCTCCCCCTAGACCGCTCCTCCCCGCTCCGCGTAGGCGGCGCGGACGACCAGGGTCCGGGGATCGATCGCCGGCGAATGGGGGACGCTGTCTGAGATCGCGTTCGCCCGCAACATCGGACGGCCGGTGATCACGCTTGGAAGCTGGGAGGTAAAGGGCGCCGGCGCGATCGAGCGGGCGCCCGGGATCGAGCCGGCCGCGGACGCCGCCGCGGCGGTCGAGTCCGCGCTGCGGCACCTCGGACGTTAGCTGCGAGTCTTCCCCCGGACGCTAGCCTTATCGCCCCCGGCGAGGTAGCTCAGTTGGTAGAGCACACGACTGAAAATCGTGGTGTCGGCGGTTCGATTCCGCCCCTCGCCATCCAGGCTTGAGATTTCGCATTGCAGCGCGGTTTCTCTGCCTTGTGGGTTCCAGGTTCTCGGAGCCCGCGGTAGCCGTTCCCGGCGAATCCGTCAACCGAGGATTTGCTTGTTTTGCAGGGAGTTCTGGGCGAGTGCCTCGAACTCTCGTGACACCGCGTGCTTTTCGTGGTCGTGCGTGGCTCGAGCCCGCGGGCAGAAATGCGGCCACGCGGGGCCTGATCCCTTGACGGAGCACTTCCTCAAGCGGCTGCTCGGCGGCCGCGTCTACTGGTCCAGGCTCTAAGAGCTGAGCAGGAAGCGCTCCACCTCGTCGAGGATCTGGTCGGGCTCGATGGCGACGAAATGGTCCTCCCCCGCGAGCTCGACGAAGCGGGCACCCGGAATCCGCTCGGCCATGTAGCGGCCCTCCTCGACCCGGGTGTCGAGATCGCCGGTCCGATGCAGGACGAGCGTCGGCGCGCGGATCGCGGGGAGCACGTGACGAACGTCGACCGTGGAGTTCATGGCGATCAGGGCGCGGGCAGCGCCGGGGCTCGCGGCAGCGCGCGCCCGCGCGCCCCACCAGCGCGCCATCGCGCGGTCGGCGTTAGGGCACATGTGGTGCATGTCCGCCTCCCAGCCCCACTCGCGTTCGATCTGCTCGCCGTAGACGGCTCGCTCCGCGGGAGCAGTGGCCCAGGGATAGTCCTCGCTTGGGGTCCGGGCGGCGAACGCGCCGTAGAGGACGAGTGCGCTGACTCGCTCCGGATAGGTGGCTGCGAACAGGAGCGACATCGGCCCGCCCTCCGAGTAGCCGAACAGCACCGCGCGCTCGCTGCCGGCCGCGTCCATCACGGCCCGGACGTCGTCCATCCGCGTCTCGAGGTCTGGAAGGTCGCCGGGCCGATCGGAGAGCCCGGTGCCGCGCTTGTCGAAGCGGATCAGGCGCGAGAAGGAGGCGAGGCGGTCGAGGAAGTGGGCGTGGCGCGTGTCCTCCCAGTCCTTCTCGAGGTGGGAGATGAAGCCGGAAACGAGCACGAGGTCGAGCGGTCCCGCCCCGCTGATCTGGTAGGCGATGTTGAGGTCGCCGCTGCGCGCGTAGCGGACCGGAGGGCGGCGGGCGCCAGCGTCGCGTGAGCTGCTCTGCGGCGCTTCGCCGGCTGCCGAGAGCTCCTCGTCCTGGGCGAGGATGCGGCGCTCGAGCTCGCGCAGCGGCGGCGAGGGCTCGATCCCGAGCTCCTTGGTGAGCGCGCGGCGTGCTTCTCGGTAGGCCCGCAGGGCGTCCGCCTGGCGGCCACAGCGGTAGAGGGCGAGCATCTGCTGCGCCCGAAGACGCTCTCGGTAGGGATGTTGGGCGATAAGCCACTCGAGCTCGCCGACCAGGTCGCGGTGTCGGCCGAGGGCGAGGTCGGCCTCGATGCCGTCGTCGAGCGCTGCGAGCCGAGCCTCCTCGAGGCGCGCGCTCTCCGCGATCGCGAACGGCTCGCCGAACTCGGCGAGCGCGGGCCCCCGCCACAGAGCGAGCGCCTCGCGAAGGCGATGCGAGGCGGCCTCCGGCTCGCCTGCTGCGAGTGCTTCGCGGCCCTCGGCCACGAGCCGCTCGAAGCGGTGGAGGTCGAGCACGTCGCGGTCGAGCGCCACCGCGTAGCCGGATGGCCGCGTCTCGAGCACGCCGGACCGCAGCACCTTCCGCAGGCGCATGACGTGGACCTGAACCATCTTGTTCGCGCTGGCGGGCACCCGCTCGCCCCAGAGATCATCGATCAGCCGCTCGCGGGAGACGGTGCGGCCCGCGTTCAGCAGCAGGTCGACCAGCAGCGCGCGCACCTTCGGGCCCCCGAGCAGAACCGGATTCCCTTCGTCGTCGTCGGCCTCGAGCGGACCAAGGATCCGGAACTCCATCGCCGGCCGACGCTAGCAGCCGCCGCGCTGCGGTCGGCGTGTTTACCGGGCTGCTACCGACGGCCTACCGGGCGTTGGCCGACCTCCTGTGCACTGTCTCCGACACCGAAAGCGACGGAGGAGCACACGATGACGACGATCACGACCACTACACCCACCGACTGCAGGTTGCGCTACGCCCACGCAGGAGACCGCGAGGCGATCGTCCGCCTCGCCCAGCTCGACTCGCAGCGCGAGCCGACGGGAACACTGCTCGTCGCGGAGTCCGAGGCCGGCATCGTCGCCGCCCTGCCGCTCGACGGCGGGGAGCCGATCGCCAACCCGTTCGTGCGAACCGCGGAGCTGGTCGAACTGCTGCGCGCGCGCACCGCGCAGCTAAGCGCCGAGCCGGCCCGCCCGCGGAGAGGGCTTCGCAGCCGCGCCATCCGGCTGCTGCGTTCGGCGACCGCGGCCTAAGGCGTGCGCGGAGCGATGAGTCCCCGCTACATCACCCCGGCGTGGCTCATCCTCGGGGCCGCAGTGCTGCTCGCGCTAACGGTCGTGCCCGTAGCGCTGGCCGCGACGGACGGCGGCCCGCCGATGACGGCGAGCGCCGGCGTCAAGAAGCAGCTCAAGAAGCTCAAGCGGCAGGTGGCCGACCTCCAGCAGAAGGTCGATCAGCTTCAGACGCAGCCGGGTCCCCAGGGGCCGCAGGGGCCCGAGGGCCCCCAGGGCCAGCCGGGCACCTCCCCCGCCTGCCAGGGAAACGGCTCCGGCGACGTCATGGTCTCCGCCGGCTCGGTCTGCATCGACCGCTACGAGGCCTCGATCTGGGACGCTCCCACGGGCGGCAACCAGATCATCGGAGCGATCCCCTGCAACGCCAATGGCCAGAACTGCACCAACGTCTATGCCCGCAGCGTTCCCGGGGTAACCCCGAGGGCCAACATCACCTACTTCCAGGCCGCCCAGGCGCTCGCCAACTCCGGCAAGCGCCTGCCCACCAGCGCCGAGTGGCAGCAGGCGGTCGCCGGCACCCCCGACTCGACCACCTGCAACGTCTCCACGGCCTCGGTCCAGAGCACGGGCGCCAACCCGGGCTGCATCTCGAACCACGGGGCCAACGACATGGTCGGCAACCTCGACGAATGGGTCGCCGACTGGGTGCCGGCCTCCACCGCCTGTCCCGGCTGGGGCGCCTTCAGCGACGACCTCATGTGCCTCTCGGGCGCCTCGACCACCGCCCAGGGTCCCGGTGCCCTGCTTCGTGGCGGCGGCTTCCCCAACGGCTCGGGCGCCGGCCCGTTCGCGGTCCACGGCCTCGTCCAGCCGTCGGGCGTGGGCGCCAACATCGGCTTCCGCGGGGTGCGTTAGTCATCCTCGGCCATTTGGCGATTTGGGCTTAGGCCGCCGGTCGGGCGGGGCAGGCTTTCCCGCTCCGCTCGCTCGGCGGGCGCGAGGCACGATGAGATAGGGAGAGGATGGGAAGTCGCCCCGGCGAGGGCGTGTGGATGATCGTGCGATCGCGGACGGGAACGGCCTGGCGCCGTTCGACGAACAGAGTCTGATTGCTGTCGCCGGCCAGGGCGCTCTCGTACGGATCTCCAAATCCTCTCCCCCTCCTGCTTCGCCCGACGGAAGCGGGGCTTTGATGTGGCTCGCGAGAGACTCGCTGCTCGTCCCGAGCGGGCGTCCCGCGGTTCATTGCAAGACGCTCGCTCTTGTCGCCGCGGCAGGTAGAACCTGGGGCCTCTCGGGGTACGCTCGCGGCGATGGAGCAGGATCAACCGCAGACAATCGCGGCCTCGAGCGGGCGCTCGTTCGCCACCTTCCCGGCCGCGGTAGTCGTGCCGATCGTCAACCGGCGCGAGCAGTTTTTGCTGCTCGAGAGCCCGCGCCGCCCGGGCTCGTGGGAGCCGGTGAACGGCGCCGTGGACAGCGGCGAGACCCTGCTCGAGGCCGCCCTGCGAGAGGTGCGTGAGGAGGCGGGTCCCAACCTGCGTGCCCGTCCCCTCGGCGTCGTTCACGCCTCGACCTTCGCGTACGACGCCCGCGTGCGGTGCATGATCAGCGTCGTCTACCTGATGGCCCACGACGGGGGCGCGGCAGTACCCGGCGACGACATGCGTGGAAGTCGCGTCCGGTGGGCCACACTCACCGCGATCGAGTCGGACGGACTTCGCCTATTGCCGCCGCTCGACCAGGCGTGGCTGCGGCAACGCACGATCGAGCTCTTCCGGCTCTGGGAGCCGCGACCGCCCGTCCCGCTCCAGGAGTCTCCCGCTTTGTGACGATTGCCAGCAGGCTGACGGGCTGACGCTCGCTCTCGCAAAGGACG
>DASPWW010000149.1:0-3065 GCA_035637595.1 Solirubrobacterales bacterium
GAGCAGGCCGTCGCCCGCGGCGACGTGAAGCGCCGTGTCGTCGGGGCAGATCGCCCCCATCTCGTGGGCCACGATGCCGGGTGCGACCTCGTCGCCGACCCGAAAGCCGTCGACCTGCGGGCCGCCCTCGAACTCGTGCAGCCCTGCCTCGTTGCACAGCACCGGGCAGTCGAACTCCTTGCGGAGCTCGTCGCCGGCGCGGTAGTGGTGGCGGTTGGTGAGGACGATCCGCTCGACGCCACCGCGCTCGCGGAACCAGTCGGGGCCCTCGTCGGGGGTCATCGGGTCGATGAGCGCCGCCGCGTCGGCGACGTAATAGGAGCTGACCGGCTGCTTGATCCGCTCGTGATAGGCGGTCCACCAGAAGACGCCGGGCTGGATCTCGGTGGTCACCGCGCGCATTGTTAGCATCGGCCCGACCCGATGGCCACCGCGCTCGCCGACCTCAAGCTCCACTCCAGCGGCAAGGTGCGCGAGATGTACGAGCTCGACGGCGACCTGCTGATGGTCGCCTCGGATCGGATCTCCGCCTACGACGTGGTGATGGCGGACCCGATCCCCGACAAGGGCCGCGTTCTGACCCAGATGTCGGTGTTCTGGTTCGAGACTACGGGCGACATCGTCCCCAACCACTACGTATCCCAGGACGTCCCCGAGGAGGTCGCGGGGCGCGCCCTGCGCGTGCGGCGACTCGACATGTACCCCGTCGAGTGCGTGGTCCGCGGCTACCTGTCGGGCTCGGGATGGCGCGAGTATCGCGATAGCGGCGCGGTGTGCGGGATCGAGCTTCCGGCGGGCCTACGCGAGTCGGATCGCCTGCCGGAGCCGATCTTCACGCCGGCGACCAAGGCTGAGATCGGCGAGCACGACGAGAACATCGACTTCGAGCGTGCGATCGAGATCATCGGCTCACGACCGCTGATGGAGGAGCTTCGGCGCGCCTCGGTCGAGCTCTACGAGCACGCCGCGAACCACGCCGCGGGCCGCGGGATCATCCTCGCCGACACCAAGTTCGAGTTCGGCTCCTCGCCCGGGGCCGAGGTCGTGCTCGGCGATGAGGTGCTGACGCCGGACTCGTCGCGGTTCTGGCCCGCCGACGAGTACGAGCCCGGGCGGGCGCAGCACTCGTTCGACAAGCAGTACGTACGCGACTGGCTCGACGCCACGGGGTGGAACCACACCCCGCCGCCGCCGGAGCTGCCCGCCGACGTGATCGCCAACACGCGCGCCAAGTACATCGAGGCCTACGAGCGGATCACCGGCCGCAGCCTCGAGGACGGGGCGCGGGAGCTGGCGGCGTAGTTGACGCGGCGTCCGGGCCCTACCCTGGGCGCGTGAGCCTCTTCATCCAGGGGATGCGGCGCTCGGGGACGACCATCCTCCACGACGCGCTGCTCGAGGACCCGAAGTTGCGCTGCTTCTACGAGCCGCTGCGCGAGCAGGACGTCTCGGTCGGCGGCGGCAGCGGCGCGCGCACCACCGACGCGTTCGCCGAGTCGCGTGCGCTGCGGGAGCAGTTCCAGCGGGTCCGGTATCCCGACGTCCCGATCGACGAGTTCAACTGGGGCGGGCCGCGCGATCCGGATCTCGAGCTCGCAGAGGACCTGCCCGCCCACTGCCGCGACTTCCTGGCCTTCCTGATCGAGCAGGCTCGTCAGGTCGCGATCAAGGAGACGCGACTGCATCACAAGGTGCCGGTCCTCGCCGAGATCGACCCCGAGGCGAGGTTGGTGCACCTCGTCCGTGACCCGCGGGCCGTGACCGCCTCGATCATGTACGGCCGGCGTGGCCGGGAGGCGGACCGATTTCCGACCGCGGACGCGTTCTTCGAGGCGCGCAGCGACCGCAATCTGTGGTCGAGTCGGCGAATCTCGGAGCTGCTGATCGAAAAGGGCGTCGCCGACGTCTCCGATCCGCCCGATTTCATGCGCGTCCTCCTGGTGTGGAAGGCGACCTTCGCGGCGACGAAGTCGGGTGGCGAGACGACGCTGGACGACCGTTACCTGAGGCTCCGCCACGAGGACCTCAGCATGGAGCCGGTCGCGACCCTGGGTCGCCTCTACGAGTTCATCGGCCGCCCCCTGCCCGCGGCCGTAAGCGCGTGGGCGATCGAGAACATCCGCGGGCCCAGGTCGATCCCGTTCGAGGACGACCCCCGCTGGGCCCAGGCGGCCGAACGGCTCGGCATGCGCGAGGCGGCCCATGAGGCTGGATACACCGGGCTCGGCGCTACGCTGGCCTAGATGAAGGCGCGCGTCCTGATCCGGCCCAAGGAGGGGATCCTCGATCCCCAGGGCAAGGCCGTGGAGCGCGCGCTTCCGGCGCTCGGGTTCGACGGCGTCTCGGCGGTTCGGGTGGGGCGGCTCGTCGAGCTCGAGACCGACGACGCCGACTCGCTGCCCGAGCTTTGCGAGAAGCTGCTCGCCAACCCCCTGATCGAGGACTACGAGATAGAGACGGGCGACGCCGCATGACCAGGTTCGGGGTCATTCAATTCCCGGGCTCATGCGACGAGCGCGACGCGCTGCACGCCTGCGGGATGGTCGGCGAGGCGCGGATGGTGTGGCACGAGGACACCGACCTCGACGGGGTCGACGCCGTGATCGTGCCGGGAGGGTTCTCGTACGGCGACTACCTGCGAGCCGGGGCGATCGCACGCTTCTCCCCGGCGATGGGCGCCGTGGCCGAGTTCGCCGCCGCCGGAGGGCCGGTGCTCGGGATCTGCAACGGCTTCCAGGTGCTGTGCGAGGCGGGGCTGCTGCCCGGCGCGCTGCTGCCCAACGAGGGGTTGCGCTTCGTGTGCCGCCAGGTCGAGCTCGTCGTCGACGACGCGGCGACACCGTTCATGGCCGAGTGCGAGCAGGGCGACCGGCTCTCGATCCCCGTCAAGCACATGACCGGCCGCTACTTCGCGCCCGACGAGCAGCTCGACGAGCTCGAGTCGGCGGGCCAGGTCGTGCTTCGCTACGCGCCGGGCCACAATCCGAACGGATCGGTCCGCGACATCGCGGGCGTCTGCAACGCGGCCGGCAACGTCATGGGGCTGATGCCGCACCCGGAGCACG
>DASPWW010000150.1:0-5564 GCA_035637595.1 Solirubrobacterales bacterium
CGCTACCCTCGCCTCAATGCTTCTCAAGCGGGTCATCCCCTGCCTCGACGTCGACCAGGGGCGGGTCGTCAAGGGCACCAACTTCGTCGGCCTGCGCGACGCGGGCGACCCGGTCGAGCTCGCGGCGCGGTACGACGACGAGGGCGCCGACGAGATCGTCTTCCTCGACATCACCGCATCGCATGAGCGCCGCGAGACGATCGTCGAGCTGGCGCGGCGCACCGCCGACAACGTCTTCATCCCGTTCACGATCGGGGGCGGCATCCGCAGCGCCCACGATGCCCAGGCGGTACTCGACGCCGGCTCCGACAAGGTCTCGGTCAACTCGGCGGCCCTGGCACGGCCCGAGCTGGTCGGCGAGCTTGCCGATGTGTTCGGAGCCCAGTGCGTCGTCGTCGCGATCGACGCCAAGCGGCGCGACCCAGACGGCGCCTGGGACGTGTACGTCAACGGCGGACGCGACGTCACCGACCGCGAGGCCGTCGAGTGGGCCCGCGAGGCGACCGAGCGCGGGGCGGGGGAGATCCTGCTGACGAGCATGGACCGCGATGGGACCACCGACGGCTACGACCTCGAGCTGACGCGGGCGATCGCCGACGCCGTCGGGGTGCCGGTGATCGCCTCCGGCGGCGCCGGAGAGCTCGAGCATCTGAGCGAGGCGATCACCGAGGGCGGCGCCGACGCGGTGCTCTGCGCCTCGATCTTCCACTACGGGACCTTTCGCGTCCGAGACGCGAAGCGGCATCTGCACGACGCCGGCATCCCGGTGCGGCTGTAACGATCCGCCGCCCTTCGCAGACCACCGCAGTCCAGCACGACGAGCCCGCCGCCAAGCCCGACAGGGCCAGGAAGCCCGCGCCCTAACTGTTAGGGCGAGAGGAACGTTGACGCCGCTATAGGGGTCAAATGTTCCCCCTCGCCGGTTCCTAGCCCTTCTTCCCCTCGCCCTTCGAGGCGTGGCCGCCGTGCTTGCCGTGTTTCTTGTGATGCTTCTTGCCACCGCCGCCGCCGGCCTTGCCGCGGTGCTTCTTGTGGTGGTTCTTGCCTCCGCCGCCAGCTCCGCCGCCGGACTTGCCCTTGCTCTTCTTATGCTTCTTGTGCTTCTTGGCGCCGCCCTTGCCCGGCCCGGCGCCCTTCTCCTTCGGCGTCAGCTTGGTGATCCCGGCGTATCCGGTGAGGTAGATGCGCCGCCCGTCCGAGACCACCGGGTTGTACTGGCCCTTGTCGACCTCGTAGAGGACCTCGCCGTTCGTGACCGAGAACCCGGTCGTCGTCTGGTTGTCGGAGTCGGAGGCGTAGACGACGTCGTCGACCACGCTTGCCGAGCCGCTGATGAACCCCCCGACGTCGACACTCCAGATCGTGTCCCCGCTGGCGGCGTTTAGCGCGTAGAAGTTGTGGTCGGCCGATCCGATGTAGACCGTGGGCGGCGTGCCAGGCGTGTCGGCGACGGCGGGGGACGCGTAGACCGCGCCCCCGGTCGAGTGCGTCCAGGCGATGTCGCCGCTCGATGCCTCGAAGCTGTAGACGCGCCCGTCGGCGTTGCCGGCGTAGACGCGCCCGTACGCCACCGCGGGAGTCGCGTAGAAGCGCCCCGAGCGCCCGAACCCGACTCCGAGGTCGGTGGTGTCCCACTTGACCGCGCCGTCTGACGCCCGGATCGCGTACATGTGGCCGGCGTAGTCGCCCACGTAGACGGTTCCGTTGTGGTACGCGACGCCCCCTTTGACCGAGCCCGCGGTGTCGATGTGCCAGACGTCGTGGCCGGTCTCGGCGTCGAGCGCGTAGAGGTCGCCGCTCTCGGCGCCGAAGAAGACCTTGCCGTTGTGGACCAGCGGGGAGGCCTCCGAGCGGCCGGGCAGCGGCCGCGTCCACACCCGCTTGCCGTCCTTCGCGCGCACGCAGACGATCTGGCCCGGGGCGAGGGTCGTGACGTAGAGCTTGCCGTCCGAGTACGCCGCGGACGCCGCGGCGAGCTGCCCCTGGTCGTGCTTCCAGATCACCTTCCCGTTGCCGGCGTCGACGGCGTAGAACACCGCGTCCTTGTTGATCACGTAGAGCGCCCCGTCGACGTAGATCGGCGAGAACTCGAGCAGCGCCCCGGCGTCGAACAGGAACCGGCTGTGGAACGGCGGTCGAACGCCCTTCGCCGCCAGGTAGCGGGTCCGCTCGAGGTCGTAGCCGTAGATCGGCCAGTTGACGCTCTTTTCCTTCTCCTCCTTCTCGTGGGCGCGGAACTCGGCGGATCTCGATATGTCGCCGGGGCGCTTGAGGATCAAGTAGGCGGCGCCGATCGCGACGACCGCCGCCGCGACGACCGCCGCGACGGTGACCACGCGGCGGCGGACGGACCACGACCGCCAGATTTCGAGCACCCGGTATCTGAGGCGGGTCATGAGAAGCGGCACATGGTACGAAAGGCCCCTGCATGCAGCGTGAAGGCGGACACAACGACGTTTCCAGTCTCGAGGCCGGCCTCGCGCGCCTGCACGGGCTGGAGCGGATCCTCGAGGCCGCCGGCGACGCTCCCGCCTACCTCGTCGGCGGGGCCGTGCGCGACCTGTTGCTCGGACGCACCGACCGCGCCGACATCGACGTGGTCGTCGAGGGCGACATCGCCCCGATTGTCGAGTCCCTGGGCAGCGAGGCGCGCTCGCACGAGCGCTTCGGCACCGCGACGGTGCGCGTCGGTGACGTGGTCGCCGACCTAGCCGCAGCACGCTCCGAGTCATACGCGCACCCCGGGGCGCTGCCCGAGATCCGGCCCGCGACGCTCGAGGCGGACCTCGCGCGGCGCGACTTCACGATCAACGCGATGGCGATTCCACTCGCGGGCGAGCCGCACCTGATCGACCCACACGGCGGCCGCGCCGATCTCGAGGCCCGCGCCATTCGAGTGCTCCACGACTACTCGTTCGTCGACGACCCGACCCGCGTCATACGCGCCGCCCGCTACGTGACGCGGCTGGGCTTCGAGCTCAATCCCGAAACCGCGCGGCTGGCGCGCGAGGCCGATCTGGGAACGGTGTCGGCCGACCGCCGCGAGGCCGAGCTGCTTCGGCTCGCCGCCGAGCCGAACCCGCGGTGGGGATTCGACCTGCTCGACGAACTGGGCGTCGTCGCGCTGGACGAGCAGTCGGGCGAGCTGATCGACATCGTCGTGGCACTGCTGTCCGAGCCACCGTGGAGCGGCGTCACCGACCAGGCCCCGGCGGTCCTTGCGGCGGCGCGCGGCGAGCTGGGGAAGGCGCCCCAACTCGCCTCGCGAACGCCCGAGCGCCCGTCCGAGGGCGTCTCGCTCGCGCGCCCGGCGAGCGGCATCGACCTCATCCTCGCACGTGCGCTCGGCGCAAAGTGGCTCGACGATTACGTCGGCGAGTGGCGCCACGTGGGGCTCGAGATCACTGGCCAGGACCTGATCACGGCCGGTGTGCCCGAGGGCCCCGCGCTCGGACGCGGGCTCAAGACGGCCCTCGCCCGCAAGCTCGACGGCGAGATCGCCGGACGCGAGGCGGAGCTCTCCGCGGCCCTCGAGGCGGCGCGCGAGGGCCCCGGGGCGACCTAGGCGGTTGATTCCGTTCTGAGATCCTGGCGAGGTGGAGTGGCGAGAGCGAGACGGCGTGCGCTGGCTCGAGGCCGAGCTGGCGCGTGGCCGGGCCGCGTTCAGCGCCCGGACCGGCGGGGTGAGCGAGCCCCCGTACGACAGCCTCAACCTCGCGGTCCTCACCGGCGACCGCCGCGATGACGTGCGCCACAACCGCCACCGGCTCGCCGCGGCCCTCGCGCTCGACCCCGGCGACGTCCTGATCGGCCGGCAGGTCCACGGCGCGGCGATCGCGCGTCACGAGTCGGCGTCGGAGCCGAGCGCGTTCGCCGATCCGGGGCCCGATCTCCCCGAGGTCGACGCCGAGGTCACCGGCACACCGGGGCTCGCGCCGCTCGTCATGGTCGCCGACTGCCTGCCGGTCGCGCTCTCGGGGTCCAGGGGCGTGGCGATGCTCCATTGCGGATGGCGGGGGCTCGCCGCGGGCATCGTGGAGCGCGGAGCCCGTGAGGTCGACGCCGAGGCCGCAGCCGTCGGTCCCGGGATCGGGCCGTGCTGCTACGAGGTCGGAGACGAGGTGCTCGAGGCCTTCGCGGACCTCGGGAACGGCGTCGCGTCCGGCCGGATGCTCGACCTGCGCGAAGTGGTGCGACGCCTGCTCGAGCGTGCCGGCGTGGAGCGAATCGAGGTCTCGGAGCTGTGCACGAGCTGCGAGCCCGAGCTGTTCTTCTCGCATCGCCGCGACGGCGGCGACACCGGACGCCAGGCCGGCGTGGCGTGGATTGCTGAGGGATGAGGTGCCGGGGCTGATCCACGGCCTCGAGGCCGACGTCATCCGCCGCAACCTCGAGCGCGTGCGTGAGCGCGTCGGGGACACCGTCGAGGTGCTCGCCGCTACGAAGTACGTGCCGGTCGAGGAGATGGGGGCGCTCGCTGCGGCCGGTGTGACGCTGGTGGGGGAGAACCGCCTTCAGGACCTCGAGGCCAAGCGCGAGCGCTGGCCCGACGCGTTCGAGTGGGACTTCATCGGCAACCTCCAGAGCCGCAAGGTCAAGGCGCTGCTGCCGCTCGTGCGGCTGATCCACTCGGTGGCGAGCGACTCGGTCCTCGATCAGCTCGAGCGCCACGCGACCCCCGACGTCGAGGTCCTGGTCGAGGTCAACGTCGCCGGCGAGGACGCCAAGGGGGGGATCGAGCCAGACGCGCTCGACGATTTCATCTCGCGCTGTCCGGTCCACGTCAGCGGGCTGATGACGATGCCTCCCTTCACCCAGGACCCCGAGGAGTCGCGTCCCTACTTCGCGCGGCTCGCAGAGCTCGCGTCGCAGCGCGGCCTGGGGCGCCTGTCGATGGGCACGAGCCAGGACTGGGAGGTCGCGGTCGACGAGGGTGCGACGATCATCCGCCTGGGGACGACGCTGTATGCCAGGTAGCGGACCGCGGGCGTTGGAAACCGGGTCGGACCGGGCATAATCGTTCCAGCAAGTTTTTCCCAGGCCCCGCAGGAATCCCCGCAAGAGAGGCGAACAGGCAGACCAATGGCCCTGCGTGATACATGGCACCGTGCGCTCGTCTATTTCGGACTCGCCGAGGATTACGACGAGGCAGGCGTCTACGAGCCCGACACGGGCACGGAGGGGGAGCTGCTCGAGGCCGAGCGCGCGCCGCGAACCGCGAACGTCAGGCGGATGGACCGCCGTCAGCGCCGCGACGAGATCGACGAGATCTTCGCCGACGAGCCCGCCGCCTCGCCGCGCACGCGCGTCCTGCGCCCCGTCGAGGGCAACGGCGGGGCCGAGGTCCAGGTCCACCTCGTCACGCCCAGGAACTTCAACGACGCCCAGGAGGTCGCCGACAACTTCAAGCGATCGATCCCGGTGATCATGAACCTCCAGTCAGCCGAGACCGAGCTGTCGCGGCGCCTGATCGACTTCACCTCCGGCCTCACCTACGCGCTCGGTGGCGGAATGCAGAAGATCGCGGACAAGACCTTCCTGCTCACACCCGCCAACGTCGAGGT
>DASPWW010000151.1:0-35852 GCA_035637595.1 Solirubrobacterales bacterium
TCCTCACCGTCGGGAAAGTGACGCGTGAAACCTCCCTCCTTGTCGACGAGCTGGTTGCGAAGCCGCACGTTGGCGAACGTGCCGCGGATCATCACCTCGTGGTTGCCGCGCCGCGACCCGTACGAGTTGAAGTCCGCGGGCTCGACGCCGTTGTCGATCAGCCACTGTCCCGCCGGGCTCTGCTTCTTGATCGCGCCGGCGGGTGAGATGTGGTCCGTTGTGACCGAGTCGCCCAGCAGCGCCAGCACGCGGGCTCCCTCGATCGGCTCGATCGGCTGCGACTCGGGATCCATGTCCTCGAAGAACGGCGGCTTGCGAACGTAGGTCGACGCCGGCCACGTGTAGCGGTCGCCCTCGGGCGTGTCGAGGGCCCGCCAGCGCTCGTCGCCCTTGAACACCTCGGCGTAGCTCTTGGTGAACATGTCGGCGCGCACCGCGTCGGCGACGGTCCGCTTGATCTCCTCCGAGGAGGGCCAGACGTCGCTCAGGTAGACGGGCTCGCCGTCCGAGTCCTCGCCGAGCGGGTCGGAGGTCAGGTTGACGTCCATCCTGCCGGCGAGCGCGTAGGCGACGCAGAGCGGCGGCGATGCAAGGTAGCTGTTGCGGACGTCGGGGTTGATCCGGCCTTCGAAGTTGCGGTTACCCGACAGCACCGAGCAGACGACGAGGTTCGCGTCGTTGACCGCCTCGGAGATCGCCTCGGGGAGCGGCCCCGAGTTCCCGATGCACGTAGTGCATCCGTAGCCCACCAGGTTGAAGCCCAGCTTGTCGAGGTACTCGGTCAGCCCCGAGCGCTCGTAGTAATCGGTGACGACCGTCGAGCCGGGCGCCAGCGATGTCTTTACCCATGGCTTGGTCTCGAGTCCGCGCTCGACAGCCTTCTTGGCGAGCAGTCCCGCTCCGAGCATCACCGAGGGGTTCGACGTGTTGGTGCAGCTCGTGATCGCTGCGATCACGACGCGGCCGTGATCGAGCTCGACCTCGGTGCCGTCGTCCAGCGTCACCGTGACGGCGTCGTCGGTCGGCTCGGCCGCGGCGGTGGTCGCCCCGGCGCCCACGTGGTGCGGCTTGGCGGCGTCGTTGTCGTGGGCGTCCCCGGGCGGGTCGGAGGCGGGGAACGACCCCGCGACTGCCTCGTCCTGGTGGCTCGCCAGCTCCTCCGCGGCGCCCTGGTTGAACTCGCTCAGCGACTCGAAGAAGGCGTCCCGGGCGGCCGACAGCGCGATCCGGTCCTGGGGGCGCTTGGGGCCGGCGATGCTGGGCTCGACGTCGGAGAGATCGAGCTCGAGCCTGTCGCTGTAGGTCGCCTCCTCGGAGCCCGGCTCGTGGAACAGTCCCTGCTCGCGGCAGTACGCGTCGACCAGCTCGATCTGCTGGGTAGGCCGGCCCGTGAACTCGAGGTAGCGCAGCGTTTCAGCGTCGACGGGGAAGATCGCGCAGGTGGAGCCGAACTCCGGAGACATGTTCCCGATCGTCGCCCGGTCGGCGAGGCCCAGCCCGGAGATCCCGGGGCCGAAGAACTCCACGAACATGCCGACCACGCCGCGCTCGCGCAGCATCTCGGTGACCGTCAGCACCAGGTCGGTCGCCGTCGCACCCTCGGACACCTCGCCGGTGAGCTTGAAGCCCAGGACCTGAGGGAGCAGCATCGAGATCGGCTGGCCGAGCATCGCTGCCTCGGCCTCGATCCCGCCGACCCCCCAGCCCAGCACGCCGAGGCCGTTGATCATCGTCGTGTGCGAGTCCGTCCCGACGAGCGTGTCCGGATAAGCACGGGTCTTCCCATCGCGCTCGTCGGTGAAGGTGACCTTGCCGAGGTACTCGAGGTTGACCTGGTGGCAGATCCCGGTCGCCGGGGGGACGACGCGCAGGTTGTCGAACGCCTGCTGGCCCCAGCGCAGGAAGCCGTAGCGCTCGCCGTTGCGCTCGTAGTCGCGCTCGGCGTTGACCTCGAAGGCGCGCGCGTTCCCGAACGCGTCGACCTGCACCGAGTGGTCGATGATCAGGTCGACCGGCACGAGCGGGTCGATTGTCGAGGCGTCGCCGCCGAGCTGTTCCATCGCATCGCGCATCGCAGCGAGGTCGACGATCGCCGGCACTCCGGTGAAGTCCTGCATCAGCACGCGGGCGGGCTGGAACGGGATCTCGACGCTGGGCTCCGCGCTGGCGTCCCAGGTCGCGATCGCCTCGACGTCCTCGGCGGTCACCGACTCTCCGTCCTCGAGCCGCAGGACGTTCTCGAGCAGGACCTTGAGGGAGTACGGGAGGCGCGCCACGTCGAACTTCTCCTGCAGGGCGTCGAGGCGGTGGATCTCGTACTCGCTGTCGGCGACCGTGAGCGTGTCCCGGGATTTGAAGCTATCGGCCATCAGCGCTTGTCCTCCTGTCCGCGCGCCACCTCGTCCGCGACCTTCGTGCCCCCCCGGTTGGCGAGCCTGCCGGCGAGCTCGGGACGGCGATGGGCGAACGCCGCAAGCATGCGCTGGACCCGGGGAGCGATCTCGACCTCGGCCCGGTCTTGCTCGATCGCGCGCACGACGCCCGCCGCGACCTCCTCGGGGGTGCTGGTGCCCAGCCCCGGGGGCGGCTTAGCACCGCTGTCGGCGAACATCCCGGCGTCGCGGATGAATCCTGGAAGCACGACCGATACGCCGACCTCGGTGCCCCGCAGGTCCTCGCGAAGCGCAAGCGCGAAGCCCCGCAGCCCGAACTTCGTTGCCGCGTAGAGCGACGAGCGCGGGCTCGCGGTCTTGCCGGCGAGCGACGACACGAAGACGAAGTGCCCGCCGCCGCGCTCGCGCAGCGCCGGCAGCAGCTCCCGGGTCATGCGGAGCGGAGCCTCGAGGTTAACGCGCAGCGCGCGACCGATCTCGTCCTGGGAGAACCCGTCGAGCCCGCCGGACGCGGGGAGCCCGGCGTTGGCGACCAGGACGTCCACCTCCCCGGCCTCGGCGACGAGCCTCTCGGCCTCCCCGGCCTCGGCGAGGTCCGCGACCTCGGCACGGTGACCGTCGCCCGGCAGCGAGCCCGCCAGCTCCTCGAGCGCCTCGCGCTTGCGAGAGCTCAGCACGACGCGTGCCCCGCGATCGGCGAGCGCCTGCGCGATGGCCCTACCGATGCCGCCGGTCGCTCCGCTCAGCAGGGCGGTCTTGCCTGCGAGGTCCACGCACTCAACCTACCACCGGGCCGCTGCCGGTTCTCGCCGTCCTCAACCGGGCGGCGGGCAGCGGGCGGACCGGCGCCGGATAGGCTGGCGGCCGCGATGAAGCTCTACGTGTGCTGGGGAACGTTCTGGACGCCGCGCCCGGGCGGGCACCCCTGCCACACCGCCCACCAGGCGCTGCTCGAAGCCGGCTACGACCCGGAGGTGATCAGGGTCCACGGCCTCGGCATCGGGCCCAAGGCCGTGCGGGTGACGACGCCCGGCCGCCGTGAAGTCGAGGAGCTGACGGGCAGCCCCACGGTGCCCGTGCTCGTAACCGACTCCGGCGAGGTGGTCAGCGAATCGCGGCGGATTCGCGACTGGGCGAAGCGCAATCCCGCCCCGGCCCCCATACCCGGGTCGTAACGATCCGCACAGAATTCGCGTTGGGCGATTTGTTCCATCTGTGAGCATTCGCTAAACTGCCGCCGCGAATTACCGATAGACGCCGAATCCTCGCCGATCGGCAGCGAACGGCGGGGAGCGGGGGAACCAATTCCCTGGGGCGAACCCACCTCCTTGTGTGGGGGCGCAGGCTCCTTTAGCGCCAGCCCGACAGCTAACCCCGTAGGCCGACGAAGGAGGGCTGGTGACGCTGCACGCCGAAGTTTCGTACCCGCGCCGTGGATGGCGGCGGGTCGCAGGCGCCGCGATCGTGGCGGTGCTGGCCATTGCGCCCGCTCCGGCGATCGGCGCCTCGAGTGGGGGCACCGGCGCCGGCGACACGAGCACGGGTGACACCGGCACGGGCGACACCAGCACGGGAACCGGAGCGACCGGGACGAGCCCAACCGCTCCCGGCCCCGAGGCCCAGCTCGACGCCGACGGCGATGCCATACCACCGGCGGGTGCGCCGCCGGAGGTGGTGCGCGCGATCGCGTTCGCGAACCGCATCAACGACAAGCCCTACATCTACGGCGGCGGCCACAAGGGATGGAGGCCGCTCGACAAGGGCTACGACTGCTCCGGCTCCGTGAGCTACATGCTGCACGGCGCGAGGGTCCTCAAGTCGCCGCTCCCGTCCGGGGACCTCGCCAAGTGGGGCCTGCCGGGCGAGGGCCAGTGGATCACGGTGTACGCGAACTCTGGCCACACCTACGCGGTCGTAGCGGGCCTGCGCTGGGACACCTCCGGTGGGGCCGGGCCTCGCTGGCACGAGGACATGCGGTCCTCGGCCGGCTACAGGATCCGCCACTGGGAGGGCCTCTAGCCCCCTCCCTACGGGGTCGTCGACTCCGTGGTGGTCGTCGACTCGGTAGTCGTCGTCGACTCCGGGCTCGTCTCGTCCGGGGTGGTCTGCGCTTCGTCGGGCTGTGACTCGGAGCCCTCGCTGCCCTGCTTCGGCTTCTCTTCGCCGGGCGGCTCCTCGAGGGTCTCGCGGTAGTCCACCTTCCAGGTGCCGTTCTCGAAGACGAGCTCGGCGCGCTGCTGGCGCGTCTTGCCGATGAAGTCGGTCACCTCGACGTCGACGAACGCGGAGGTGCTGGCGACCCCCCCGACGTCCAGCAGCCGCAGCGACACCGCGGTCGGCAAGCCGCGGCCGGACTCGCATTTGTCGACGCTGCCGTACACCGTCTTGGCGAAGCGCTCGGTGACGACCTCGGCGCAGACCTTCTTCGAGTCGGGGCTCGTCAGCAGCTTCTCGACCGCGCCCAGCACGTCCTCCTGCCCGGCGGGCGGCAGCACCTCGGCACACGCCTCGAAACCGACCTGCTCGCCAACCTGGCGCGCCTTGTCGCTGAGGCGCTCGAACCTATCCAGGGCTGCCCGGTAGGCGGCGGCGTCCTCGTCGTCGGCTGCGGTCTTCGCCTCGTCGAGAGCGTCGACCCGGTCCTCGGCGAGGCCGATGTACTGGTTCCACGCGTTGACGAGCTCCGGCGGCGGCCGCAGCGCCTGGAGGCGCCGCAGGCCGTCGAGCCTGATCGGAAGCTGGACCTCGAGCAGCTCGGCGGCGTCCTTGGGCGAGTCCGGCGGCGGGGCGTCGTCGCGCGCATCGGATAGCTGCTGGGCGACGTCGACGCAGATGTCGTCGGCGACTGCGGGGAAGTCGGGGGTCGGCTCGTCGCCGTCGCCGTCGCCGCCGCACGCGGCGATCGCGAGCGCGATGGCGATCGCCGCGCAGGCAGCCATTGCCCGGCGAGCGAGCGTCTTTGCGACCCCGAAGCGGCTCACAGGCCCGCAAACCCTAGAGAAGTGCCCTTGTAGCGGCTCCCCAGGCAAAATCACCTGGCCGAACCCGCTTGATCTTGCTATCCGGTGACCGGCTCGCCCGCCGCTCTGGCGTCCAGCGCCGCCTCTACGGACACGTGCCGCGCCCCGACGGCGTCGGCGACGGCCGGGTGAGTGACCTCGCCGCCCGCGACGTTGACGCCCGCCCGCAGGCCGGGATCGCTGCGAATCGCGCCGGCCACACCGCGGTCGGCGAGCGCCAGGACGTAGGGCAGGGTCGCGTTGGTGAGCGCGTAGGTCGAGCTGATCGGAACGGCCCCCGGCATGTTGGAGACGCAGTAGTGCGTGATGCCGTCGACCTCGAAGACCGGATCGTGGTGGGTGGTCGGGCGTGAGGTCTCGAGGCAGCCACCCTGGTCGATCGCCACGTCGACGAGCACGGCGTCGCGCTTCATCAGCCTGAGCTGCTCGCGGCGCACCACGATCGGCGCCCGCGCCCCGTGCACGAGCACGGCCCCGATCACGAGGTCGGCCCGCGGCAGCATCTCCTCGATCGCCAGGGTCGACGAGTGGACCGTCGAGAGGCGTCCTCCCAGCGCCACGTCGATCTCCCGCAGCCTGTCGATCGAGACGTCGAACACGAACACGTCGGCCTCCATGCCGACCGCGATGAACGCCGCGTTGGTGCCGACGACCCCGCCGCCGATGATCAAGACGTTCGCCGGGGCGACCCCGGGGACCCCGCCCAGCAGGATTCCGCGGCCGCCCAGCGGCTTCTCGAGGAAGAAGGCGCCCGCCTGGGTAGCGAGCTTTCCGGCGATCTCGCTCATCGGGGCGAGCAGCGGCAGCCGACCGCGTTCGTCCTCGACGGTCTCGTAGGCGATCGCGGTCGCCCCGGATCGTCGCAGACCCTCGGCGAGCTTTGGAACCGGCGCAAGGTGCAGGAAGGTGAACAGCGTCGTCGCGGGGCGGATCAGCTCGAGCTCGGATGGTTGGGGCTCCTTGACCTTGAGCACGAGATCGGCCTCACCCCACAGCGCCACGGCGTCGGGCAGGATGCGGGCGCCCTGCGCCTGGTAATCGGGATCGCAGATCGCGCTTCCCTCCCCGGCGCCTGTCTCGATCAGCACCTCGTGCCCGTGCTCCGCGAGCTCCCGAGCCCCCGCCGGCGTCAGCGCGACGCGGTACTCGTCGTCCTTGATCTCGGTCGGTACCCCTACCTTCATCGAAGCTCAGCCCCCTTGACGCGGCTCCACGCCTCGGTCAACACGGGCCTCAGAACCGCTTCGATCTCCTCGAATTGCTCGCTGTCGCAGATCAACGGCGGCGCGAGCTGGATCACGGGGTCGCCGCGATCGTCCGCGCGGCAGATCAGGCCACGCCGGTACAGCTCCCCGGAAACGAACCCCCGCAGCAGCTCTTCGGACTCCTCGTCGCTGAAGCGCGGCTTGGTGTCGCGGTCCTTGACCAGCTCGATCGCCTGAAAGAACCCGGCCCCGCGTATGTCGCCGACGATCGGGATGTCGCGCAAGCTCTCGAGCATCGCTCGGAACTCATCCTCCTTGCGCAGAACGTGGCCGTTGAGATCCTCGCGCTCGAAGACGTCGAGGTTTGCCATCGCGACGGCGGCCGCCACCGGGTGGCCGGCGAACGTGAAGCCGTGCGCAAACATCGTCTTGCCCTCCATGAACGGCTGGGCGACGCGGTCGGACGCGATCATCGCCCCCATCGGCATGTAGGCCGAGGTCAGCGCCTTCGCCGTCGTGATGATGTCGGGCAGGTATTCGTAGCGCTCGCACCCGAACCAGTGGCCGAGCCGGCCCCACGAGCAGATGACCTCGTCCGAGATCAACAGCACGTCGTGGCGATCGCAGATCTCCCGCACGCGCTGGAAGTAGCCCTCCTGAGGCGGGATGCAGCCGCCCGCGTTCTGGACCGGCTCGAGGATCACCGCGGCGACGGTCTCGGGGCCTTCGAACAGGATCCGCTGCTCGATCTGGTCCGCGGCCCACAGCGGGTCGCGGCCGGCCGGCCAGCGGTAGCTGTCCGTGTTGGGGACGTGGCAGCCCCCCGGAGCGAGAGGCTCGAAGGGGGCCCGCAGCGCCGTTATCCCGGTCGCGCTGAGCGCCCCCAGCGATGTGCCGTGGTATGCGATCTCGCGCGCGATCAGCTTGTGCTTCGCACCCTTGCCCGTCAGGCGGTAGTAGTTGCGCGCCAGCTTGATCGCCGACTCGACGGCCTCCGATCCGCCCGAGGTGAAGAAGACGCGATTGAGATCGCCCGGCGCCAGCGCCGCGATCCGGGTCGCGAGCTCGATCGCCCGCGGATGGGCGAAGCTCCACGTGATGTAGAAGTCGAGCTCGCCCATCTGGGCGGCGGCGGCTTCGCCGAGCTCCTCGCGGCCGTGGCCGATGTTCACGCAGAACAGTCCCGACAGCCCGTCGAGGTAGCGCTTGCCGTGGTCGTCGTAGACGTAGGGGCCCTCGCCGCGGGCGATGATCGGCACCTCGGCGGTCTCGAAGGCGCCCATGCGCGTGAAGTGCATCCACAGATGGCGCTTGGCGAGTTGCTGAAGATCGGTGCCGCCGACCGCTCGCGGCCCTGCGGCTGTCTCGGGTCTGACGGCCATCGCGATCCTCCTCTCGCGCTCCGCTATCGACGCCTAGTACAAAGGTATAGACCCCCGCGGGCCGCTTTCCCGCGACCGGGCTCCTGGCGCCTCAGCGACGACGCAGCCGCCTGCCCAGCGGCGAGGCGAACCACGCCCAGCCGAGCGCGGCGCCGAGCGCCGCCGTCGAGCACGCGGCGGTCGCGGTCCCGAACAGGAAATCGCTGACGAGCAGGATCGCTCCGAGCATCGCCAGGGCGAGGAACCCGAGCCCGGCGATCGCGAGCCGGTTGGCGGTGAACACCACGTACGCCTTGTCGTTCTGTCTGAACTGGACGCGGTGGCGGGCGGACGGGGCGATCAGCATGATCGACGCAGCGGCCGTGCAGAGCAGGGTGGCGAAGTAGACCTTCTCCTGGAAGGGGGTCACCTCGGGGAACTGCTGCTGGAACGGCAGGACGAGCAGGAACGCGAACAGGACCTGGACGCCCGGGAGCGCGACCCGCAGGCCGGCGAACAGCTCCTCGAGGTTGCGGTCGAGGCGCTCCTTCTCGGTTTCGAGTCGGCCATCCGGTCGGATGCGCGCCGGGTGGTCGGGTGAGCCTGGCGCGGGCTTCTCCCGCGAGGCGGGTTCGAGCGTCGTCCTCTCCATGGTCACCAGTGGGGTTACCCGTGGGGGGACGGGTCGAATCCCGGCGCGGTTTGCCCGTCGTGAGCAGCGGGTAGCGCATCAGCGATGTACGGAAGCTGGTTCGGCGTGACGATGGGCGCAGCCGGCGTCCTCCTGTTCATCGTGGCGGCCGCGCTCACGGCGTGGACCCCGCTGTTCGCGCTCGCGATCTTCGCCGCGATCGGCACCGTGCTTTTGGTGCTCGCCGCGATGCGCCGCAGCGCGGAGGACGCGCCGGGGACCGGCACGCACCGCGGCGATCCGCAGCGCTACGCGGCCCCGGCGTCGGGTGAGGGTGGCGAGGCGAGTGAACCACCTGGGGGCTCGGAGGCCTCGGAGCCCGCCGAGCCCGAGTCGGCGGGAGTCTGGGGAGAGCGGCGGGCATAGCTCCCCCCGCCTGTGGCAGTGAAGCCGGTACGCATCGGCTGCTCCGGGTGGAACTACCGCGACTGGAAGGACAGGCTGTACGCCGGGGCACCCGCCCGAAAGTGGCTCGAGCTCTATGCGGAGAGCTTCGACACCGTCGAGGTCAACAACACCTTCTACCGGCTGCCGTCCCCCAGCGCGGTGGAGGGCTGGATCGAGCGAAGCCCGTCGCACTTCAGCTTCGCGGTCAAGGTCAGCCGCTACCTGACCCACGTCAAGCGGCTCGCGAACCTCGAGCGGGGCGTCGAGACCTTCTGGGAGCGGATCGAGGCGCTCGCCGCCGCCTCGAAGCTGGGGCCCGTCCTGTGGCAGCTGCCCGAGAGCTTCAAGCGGGACGACGAGCGCTTGCGCGCGCTGCTCCCGCAGCTACCGCCCGGGCGCCACTGCTTCGAGTTCCGGCATCCCAGCTGGTTCGACGATGACGTCTACGCGCTGTTGCGCGACGCCGGCGCCGCGCTGGTCATCGGCGACGACCCCGGGCGTGAGTTTCAGACTCATGAGATGACGACCGACTGGACCTACATCCGCTTCCATCGCGGGGCGCGCGGCCGGCGCGGGAAGTACTCGATCCGCGAGCTCGAGACCTGGAAGCGCAGGATCGCCTCCTGGAGATCGGAGATCGAGGTGTTCGCGTACTTCAACAACGACTGGGAGGGCTACGCGGTCGACAACGCCCGGTGGCTCAAGGAGCATCTGTCGTGAGCCCCGACCGCGAGCCGATCGTGCTCCCGAAGCGCCCGACGGTGCCCAAGCTTCAGCGCGCGGCCGCCGGATGCCGTTCGTGCGGGCTGTGGGAGAACGCGACCCAGACCGTGTTCGGCGAGGGCCCCGCCCGGGCGAGGGTGATGCTGGTCGGCGAGCAGCCCGGAGACCGCGAGGACGTCGAGGGTGAGCCGTTCGTGGGCCCCGCCGGCCGGCTGCTCGACAGGGCGCTGGAGGAGGCCGGCATCGAGCGGCGCGACGCCTACGTCACCAACGTCGTCAAGCACTTCAAGTGGACCCCCGGGCGGGGCAAGCGGCGCCTGCACCAGAAGCCCAATGCCGAGGAGATCGCGGCCTGCCGGCCGTGGCTCGACGGCGAGCTGAGGGTCGTCAAGCCCGAGGTCGTGGTCTGCCTGGGCGCCACCGCCGCGAAGGCCCTGCTCGGGGCGAAGTTCCGGGTCACCAGGCAGCGCGGCGAGTTCCTCGAGGCGGACTTCGCACCGCTGGCGACGGCGACGGTGCATCCCTCGTCGATCCTGCGCATCGACGACGAGGACGAGCGCCGCGATGCCATGCGCGACCTGGTCAAGGACCTGCGCGGGGTCGTTAAGCGGCTCGACGGCCGCTGAGCGCTGTTTCGCCGCCGCGCTTTCCGGAGATCCTGAAGTGGCGATGTTCGCGGTTCTCAAGCGCACCGTCAGCGAGTTTCGCGACGACAACCTGACCGACTGGGCGGCGGCGCTGACCTACTACTCGGTCATGTCGCTGTTTCCGGCCCTGATCGCGCTGGTCGCGATCCTCGGGCTGGTCGGCTCGCAGGGGACGATCGACTCGCTGCTCGAGATCATCGGCGACGTCGGGCCGGACTCGGCCGTGGAGACGTTTCGCGGACCCGTCGAAAGGGTGGTCAACGGAGACGCCGGAGCGGGCGTTGCCCTGGTGATCAGCCTCGCCCTCGCGCTGTGGACGGCGTCCGGCTACGTCGGTGCGTTCATGCGCGCCTCGAACGCGATCTACGAGGTCGAGGAGGGGCGCTCGTTCTGGAAGCTGCGGCCGCTTCAGATGGTGGTCGCACTGGTCATGGTGCTGCTGCTCGCGCTCGTGCTGATCGCGATCGTGCTCACCGGCCCGCTCGCCGAGTCCGTGGGGGACGTGCTCGGCGTCTCGGATGCCGCGGTCACGGCGTGGAACTTCGCCAAGTGGCCGATCCTGGCGCTCGTGATCGTGACGATGCTGGCGTTCCTCTACTACGCCGCCCCCAACGTCAGGCAGCCGAGCTTTCGCTGGCTCACGCCCGGAAGCGGCCTCGCGATCGTGGTCTGGGTCCTGGCCTCGATCGGATTCGGGATCTACGTCGCGAACTTCGGCTCATACAACAAGACCTATGGCGCGCTCGGAGGGGCCATCGTGTTCCTGATCTGGTTGTGGCTCTCGAACGTGGCCGTGCTGCTCGGGGCAGAGCTGAACGCCGAGATCGAGCGCGAGCGCGAGATCAAGGCGGGCAACTCAGAGGCCACAGAGCAGATCCAGCTCGAGCCGCGCCGCGAGCCCGCGTAGAGCCGGCGGCGGACTTCGGTGGCTACTCGCTGCCGGGGCCCCGGGGGAGCCGCAGGCCCCCAAGCAGGACGAAGACGGGGTGCGGGATCCCCCCCGTGGGCTCGACGTGAACCACGGCGCCCTCGGGCGCCTCGGCCTCGATCCGCTCGCCGATCTCGGCGGCCCGCTCCTCGGTCGGGGCGCCAACCAGGATGTGCTTCCAACGCCGCCTGACGTCGAGGCCTTCGTCGGCGAGCCGCTGCGCGAGGTCGTGCGTCTCTCGCAGGCTCGGCAGGTCGACGCGGGCCTCCCAGTCGTAGGTGCCCTCGACCTCGGCCTCATGCTCCTCGGCGGCTTCGTGGCGCTCGTACTCGGCCTCGCGCTCGGACTCGGTCCGGGGTAGTGGCAGCCCCGCGTCCTTCCACGCCTCTTCGACGGGGTGCCACCGCGTCAGGCTCACCCGGGCGCTGAGGTCGTCGGCCGCGACGATCTCGCGGGCGATCCGCTCGGCCTCCTTGGCCTGGGCCTCGGAGCCGGCGTAGAGGAACATCTTCGAGCCGTCGCGCGTGACGATCACCCGGTTGCCCAGCCGGTTCGCCGCCTCGGCGTCGAGATCGAGCGCGTGGAGCCGCTCGCCCAGCGTGTAGCCGTGCTCGGGGTCGTCGAGATCGACCTCGACGCGCCACTCGTCGCCGCCGCGGTTCGTCGCTTCAGCCATCGCGCCGAAGTCTCTCAGACCCATCCGCCGCCCGAGATGCGAAGCGGCCGCCCGGCCGGAAGCGCCGGGCGACCCGCTTCGGCTCAGGCTTCGACTACGGGATCGCCAGCGGGTCCGAGGCCCCGGCCAGGCACTTGTGCTTCTCCCCGTTCACCTTGATCGTCTTCTTTCCGACGCTCGCGACGTAGGAGTGGCCGGACTGAGCCTCGAACGGCGAGTCAACGGTGTATTTGCCCTTCTTGTTGGTCGTCCCGGAGCCCCCGGCGGTGCCTTCCGGCGTGGGGCCCGGCGGAACGCTGGTGTCGAAAACCTCCACGTCGCGGCCCTTCTGGCAGCCGCCCTTGGCCGCGATCTTGCCCGTGAAGAGCGTGTTGCTGTACTGCGGCACCGGGACCGTGGTGGTGTACGTCTTGGCCGCCAGCGCGCCTCCGGCCACGAGGCCGGCTACGCCAAGCGCTGCCACGACGGAGATAAATGCGCGTTTCATTGGTCCTCCTCTTCGCCGCACGTGCAGCGTTGTCGCTCTGAAGGCCGCGAAGCCGTCAGCTTCGCAGCTTCACTTTCGCCTTGCGCGTCGAGACGTTGCCGATCTCGTCACCCGAGATCACGGTGACCGTGACCCGGCTGCCCCTTCCGCCGCGACTCTGCTTGGACAGCTTCACGCGGATCGTCCTCTTCTGCCCGGGCTCGATAAACGTGGGGTCCGAATCCGCCGCAAACGACTTGGACTCCAGCGTGGTGTCGAAGCACGCGATCTTCTCGCTTGCCGGGCAGCTCGCCTTGAAGCTCGCCTTGCCGCCCTTGACCTTCGCCTTGCCGGCTAGCTTCACCTGCGGCCCCTCGAAGTCGGTCTGGAAGACGGGATCGGGCTCGATGTCCGGTGGGGGAGGCGGCTCCTCCGCCTGCATCGTCGTCTTGTGGCTGAACGGCGCGAAGAGGTCGTGGTAGACGTACGGGGCTCCGGGAGTGTCGACCGTCCCGTTGGGCGCGTCGTCCCTGCACCCCTGGATGTCGGTGTCCTGGCCGGGCGGCGGCTTGCATGGCCCCGTGTCGTTGTAGATCGCCGTCGCCTTCCAGCGATAGGAGCGCGGCGATCCGATCGTCGCGGGGCTGAACTGGAAGATGACCTGGGTCTCGGTGTAAGGGCCGTGCAGGCAGCAGGCCGGGAAGAAGGTCTCCTGTCTGAGAGTCACATACGCGGGCCCGCCACCGGCGATGTCGGGCGCGTTGGGGCCCACGGTCGCGCCGGTCGGGGAGCTCGGATCGGTACAGACGAAATACTCGGGCCCGGGACGGCTGTAGTTCGTGTCGATGCCACCCGCGCACACGCCCGCCGGAAGGCCGGGGCCGTTGCCGGCGAGCGTGCTCTGCGGCACGCTTCCCCAGAGGCCGACGTAGTGCAGGAGATAGGAGCCGCTGTGGCCGACCCAGGCGTCCCCGATGTCGAGCTTGCTCTGTGTGGTGTCCTGCGCGTAGGTGGGCGGGTTGTCCCAGTACTGCGTGATGTTGGCGCGTGCCAGGGCCGGCCCGAGAAGCGACGTGGCCATCGCGACCGCAACCACCCCAAATGCCGCGGATAGACGCCTCGGCGAGCCCACACCCACGCTGGCATTGTCCGCGTCCGCCCAGCGCCGGCCGGGAATCTTTAGGAAGCTTTTAGCCAACCTGGCCCTCTGAGGCACTGCTTCTACTTCTTCTTCTTCGCCTTGAACTTGACGTTGAAGCTGGCGGTCGAGCTCTGACCGAGGTCGTCGGTCACCGTCGCGGTGATCGTCGCCTTGCCCTTCTTGCCCGCCTTGGCGGCCTTCTTGAGCGCCTTCTGTCCCTTCTTGGGGACCGTCAGCGTGATCGTCGTCGGCGCGCTCGCCTGGACCTGCGACGTCACCGGCGGGATCGTGAACTTCTTCGCCTTCGAGACGACCGCGCCGGCGGACTTGGGGACCTTCGGGGCCTTGCCCGAGCCCTCGGCGACCGCCGTGGCGTTCTCGTTCGTGCAGGTCACGGTCACGGCCACATGCTTGACCGACTTCGAGATCGCGTTGCCGGTCAGGTCGCAGGCGGGTGGATTGAGCGGTTGCCAGTCGGGCGAGTAGTCCTGCACCGGCGACGCGTTGCTAGTCAGCGGCGTCAGGTTCTGGTTCAGACCCGTGGGATCGACGAGGAAGATGTTGTCGGAATTGCCCACCGCGGCCTGGCGGTCGAACGCGATTCTCGCGCCGTCGGGCGAGAACACCGGCAAGAGGTCGTACTGGTTTCCGCCCGTCACCTGGGACTGGCCCGAGCCGTCGGCGTTCATGACCCAGACCTGGTTGTAGCCCGCCACCGCGTCATATCGGTCGAAGGCGATCCGCTGGCCGTCGGGCGAGAAGTCGGGCGCGGTGTCGAATGGAAGCGCCGCCGATCCCGTCGTCAAGCGATGCTGACCCGAGCCGTCCGCGTTCATGATCCAGATCTCCTGACGACCCGTTGGTTGGTCGTAGTGCGAGAAGGCGATGCTTTGGCCGTTGGGCGAAAACACCGGCGTACGACCCCCGTCGCCGTTAGGGCCGGGAAAAGTCAGCTGGGTTTGGTTCGAGCCGTCGGCGTTCATGACCCAGACCTCGGGCGCCCCCGCGTCCTGCCGCTCGAAGGCGATCTTGTTGCCGCCGGGGGAGAACGCCGGCGCGTAGTCGTCGGCGGTGGCGGAGCCGCTCGTGAGCTGGGTCTGGCCCGTGCCGTCGTGGTTCATGACCCAGATCTGGCCGTAGGAGGGCGAACCCGCTGGATAGCGCGAGAAGGCGATCCTTTCCCCGTCGGCCGACCAGGAAGGGTCGTAGTCGTCCTCCGGTCCGCTTGTGAGCGGCACCGTGTTCAGCCCCGTGGGATCCATCGCGAAGATGTCGCTGTTGGAGCTGCCTCCGCCAGGGAAATGGACGAAGGCGATCTTGCCGTTCGTCCCCGGAAAGGCGGCCCAGGCGGCGCCCGCCAGGAGAAGAGCGCCTACCACCGTCGCACAGCACGCCATGACGACGATCTCGAATCGCTTGCTCATCTCTCCCCAATCTTGTGCGGCCCACCAAGGCAGGGGCCCCTGCTCGCACCAGCCACAAGACGTCGCCGGCTGGGTGAACCCTACTCGATCGGCGGGAGAGGCACCTTCGCAACCCGGCCGGCCCCCCGGAACGACCGGGGGCCCCTTGCGGGGCCCCCGATACGCATCAGTCGGCTGCCGCCGGCCTTAATGCTTCTTCTTCTTCTTCTTGATCTTCCAGCTCTGGGCGGCGGGCGTGGAGTCGGTCTCCCCGTTGGCCGTCGCCTGGACCGAGAAGGTGTTCTTCTTGCCCTTCTTGCCCTTCGTCTTGAACGGCGAGGTGCAGGCCACCGGCGGCTTGCTGTTCACCGTGCAGGTGAACGTCGCGTTGGTGATCGGAACGCCACCCAACAGCGCCGCGAACTCGAAGGTGGCCTTCTTCTTCTTGGTCTTCTTCTTCGGCCCCTTCGTGATCTGCGTCTCGAGCACGTCACCGGAGTCGACGGTCGAGCTCAGATCGACGGTGCTGATCTCGTTGGTGCCCCCACCGGGGACGGTGAGGTTGAACTGCACTCCGATCCCGTTGTCCTGGTTGGTGTCGGGCTCGACGGTGTTCGGATAGTTGGTCCCGTCGGTCTTGGCCCACACTGTGCCGTAGTAGGACTCGATGTAGTTGAACGGCGTGCTCGACCCGAACCCGAGCAGGCGCCCGGCCGGCGAGTTGTTGGGCGACTCCGAGCAGAAGATCGCCTCGGGAGACGCGACGAAGAACCCGAAGCCGTAGTCGCTTCCGGCCAGGTAGCAATCGACCGCGTGGTACAGGCGCACGGTGCGCGCCAACGGGTTGTTGTTGATCACTTCGATCTTTACGCCGTAGCTCCGCGAGCCGATGACGTACGTGTATGTCTCGCGCACGAAGAGGTTCGGGGCTGTGCCCGCGGCGACCCTCGTGGTGACGCTGAGTGGATTGCTCGGGGTACCCGATCCGGTGACGGCGGTCTGACTCACCGGGACCCAGGGCTCGTAGTCGCCGGGGAGAGCGCCTGTCGCGGTGCCGTCGTGATTCCCGAAATCAGGCCCAAAGACCGTCGAGTCACCCTCGACCTGCAGGAACGTCCCGCAGTCCCCCGGCCGCGTGGAGGGCGGGTAGTAGCTGAAGACGTCGTCCTGCGTGAGCTTGACCTGACAGCTCAGCTCGTTGCCGACGAAGATGTTGCTGATCGGCCCCGGCGAGTTGATGTCCTGGAACGGCACGTTCGCGCCGGCTCCGGCCGGTAGCGCCAGCGCGGCGGCGGCGGCGAGTGCCGCGCCGAGCGCGACGACGCGCTTGCGCCCGGCAGACGGGCGCCAAGTTCCCTTGCCTTGCATCAAAGTCCTTCTCCTTCCGGCCGGCCCCGCCTCCCTGGCAGGCCCCGCCCATAACCGGTAATCGACGACAGGCACCCTATATCAGGGCGCAGCGGCAATCAAGCGTCCGCGGCTACTTCTTCTTGGCCTTGAACTTGACGCTGAATGTCTCCGTCGAGCTCAGACCGAGGTCGTCGGTCAGGGTGGCTGTGATCGTCGCCTTGCCCTTCTTGCCCGCCTTGGACGCCTTCTTGAGCAGCTTCTTGCCCTTCTTGGAGACCTTCAGCGTGACGCTCGTCGGCGTGCCCTCGGGGACCTGAGCATTGAGCGCCGGGATCTGGAACTTCTTCTTCTTCGAGATCACCGCTGCCTTCGGCACCTTCGGCGCCGCGCCGGTGCCCGAGAAGACCCCCGTCACGTTGTCGTTCGTGCACGTCACCGTGAGGGTGACCTGGCTGAACGACTTCGAGGTCGCCTTGCCGGTCAGGGCGCAGTCGGGCGGGTTGAGCGGCTGCCAGCCCGGGCCGAAGTCGAACACCGGTGCCGAGTTGTTGGTCAGATTCGTGAGGCTCTGGTTGAGGCCGTTGGGACTGGCGACGAATATGTTGCCGAACGTGTGGGCGTCGTTCTCCCTCTCGAACGCGACCAGCGTGTCGTCGGGCGCGAACACGGGCGCACGGTCATGCTGCGCAGGTTCATTGGTCACGGGAGTCTGGCCCGAGCCGTCGGCGTTCATGATGAAGATGTCGTTGTTTCCGGTTCCCGGGAAGAAACGATGGAAGGCGATCCGCTGGCCGTTGGGCGACCAGTCGGGATTGAAGTCCTCCACTGTGGCCGAGCCGCTCGTCAGCCGCGTCTGGCTGCTGCCGTCGGCGTTCATCACCCAGATCTCGTTGAAGCCCGTGGCGCCGTCGTGGCGCCTGAAGACGATCATCTGACCGTTCGGCGAGACCGACGGCTCGAAGGACTCGTCGCCGGCCGGATTCGTGAAGGTGAGCTGAACCGGGTTCGAGCCGTCGGCGTTCATGACGAAGATCTGGTCGTCGCCGGCGATGTCTCGCTGGAATGCGATCTTCTGGCCGTTGGGGAAGAAGTACGGGTCCGTGTCGTCGAAGGCCGGGTTGTTCGTGATCTGGGACTGCCCGGTCCCGTCGAAGTTCATCACCCAGATCTGGCGATTGGACGAGGGGGCCGGATCGCGTCTGAAGAGGATCTTCTCCCCGTTGGCCGACCACGAGGGCTCGGCGTCGTCTTCAGGGCCGCTGGTGAGCTGCATCCGGTTCTGGCCGTTCGGGTCCATCGAGAAGATGTCGAAGCTGCTCCCCGCCGTCCCTTCGTCGTGGCCGAAGGCGATCTTGCCGTTGGTCCCCGGGAAGGCGGCGAGCGCCCCGCTGGCGGCGACCAGCCCCACCAGAGCCACCAGGGTCACCAGACCGCAAGCCAGTGCGGCAATCCGAAGCCGGTACCTCATCAGCATCTCCCTTCTACTTCTTCGCCTTGAACTTGACCTTGAAGGTGGCGTTCGAGGACTGACCGAGGTCGTCGGTCAGGGTGGCGGTGATCGTCGCCTTGCCCTTCTTGCCGGCCGCCGCCGCCTTCTTGAGCGCCTTCTGGCCCTTCTTGGAGACCTTCAACGTGATCGTCGTCGGGGCGTTGGCCGCGACCTGCGACGTGACCGGGGGGATCGTGAACTTCTTGGCCTTCGAGGCCACGGCGCCCTTGGGGGCCTTCGGCGCCTTGCCGGACCCATCGAGCACGGCGGCGGCGTTCTCGTTCGTGCACGTCACTGTGACGCTGACCCTCTTGACCGACTTCGACGTCGCCTTGCCCGTAAGGTCGCAGTCGGGCGGGTTGAGCGGCTGCCAGTTGGGCGCGTAGTCGTAGGCCCCCGCCGCCGAGTTGCTGGTCAGCGCCGTCAGGCCCTGGTTGAGGCCGCCGGGATCGGCGAGGAAGATGTTGCCGAAGGTGTTCGCGGCGTTCTCGCGCTCGAATGCGACCTGCGTGCCCTCGGGCGAGAAGACCGGCGAGACGTCGTCCTCGGGCCCGCTGGTCACCGGGGTCTGACCCGAGCCGTCGGCGTTCATGACGAAGATGTCGTCCTGGCTGCCGTCGTAGCGGTCGAAGACGATCTTCTGGCCGTTGGGCGAGAAGTTGGGCGCTAAGTCCTGCGACGTCGCCGAGCCGGTCGTAAGCGCCGTCTGGCCGGAGCCGTCGGGGTTCATGACCGAGATGCCGTCGAAACCCGCCGGCGGCGGCTCGTGCGCGAACACGATCTTCTGGCCGTTCGGTGAGAACGATGGCGAGCGGCTGCTCTCGCCGGTGCCGGGGAACGTGAGCTGTGTCTGGCCCGTGCCGTTGGCGTTCATGATGAAGATCTGGCTGTCGGAGCCGTCGTATCTCTGGAAGGCGATCCGCGTGCCGTCGGGGGAGAACGCCGGGTTGAAGTCGTCGTTCGGCGCCGGGGGGCTCGTGAGCTGCGTCTGGCCCGTGCCGTCGTAGTTCATGACCCAGATCTGGCCGAACGCCGAACCCGGCGCATAGCGCGAGAAGGCGACCTTCTCCCCGTCGGCCGACCAGGTGGGGTCGAAGTCGTCGTCGGCGGTGCTGGTGAGCGCCATCTTGTTGAGGCCCGTCGGGTCCATCGCGAAGATGTCGATGTTGGAGCTGCCGGGCTGGTGGATGTAGGCGATCTTGCCGTTCGTTCCCGGGAAGGCGGCGAGGGCGCTGCCCGCCGTAAGGAGCGCGCCCAGCGCGGCGGCCCAGCAGATCGCGGCGACGACGTTGAATCTCCGGCTCATATCCCCGTTCCTCCGTTCGAAGCTGGCGCGACCACGCTCCGTTCGTCCCCGTGTGCCGGCCACAACACCGGCCCGCATCGGTCAAACCTACACCAGCGGGAGTCGCGGGAGCCGGCCCGCACAGCCGCCACTTCAGATCGACGACTCCGACGCGCGCGCGACGTGGCGGTCGATCAGCTCGCGCTGCGCGTCGCGCGGCTCTCCCTTCCCGGAGGGCGTGCGGCGCGTCCAGCGGCCGTCCTCGCCGAGCATCCAGGCGTGGGTGTCGTCGGCGAGGCAGCGGTCGAGCACGTCGACCAGCTCGGCGCGGAGCCGGGGGTCCTCGACGGGGGTCAGCAGCTCGACGCGGTTGTAGAGGTTGCGCGGCATCAGGTCGGCGGAGCCGATGTAGACGTGCTCGTCGCCGTCGCGCTCGAACGAGTAGATCCGCGAGTGCTCGAGAAAGCGCCCGACCACCGAGACCACCTCGACGTTCTCGGAGATCCCCGCTACGCCGGGGCGCAGGGCGCAGATCCCGCGCACGTTGAGCTCGATCTTGACGCCGGCCCGCGAGGCGCTGTACAGGGCGCGGATCGAGGGCGCGTCGAGCAGGGCGTTCATCTTCATCCGGATCCGTGCCGGGCGCTGCGCGGAGTGGGCCTCGATCGTGCGGTGGATCTCGTGCAGCATTCCCTCCTGGAGGTTGGAGGGCGCGACCAGGACCTTGCGGTAGGCACGCGGGCGCGAATACCCCGTCAGGTAGTTGAACATCTCGGCGATGTCGGCGCCGATCTCGGGATCGGCGGTGAACAGCCCGATGTCGGTGTACAGGCGGGCGGTCTTGGGGTTGTAGTTGCCCGTCCCGATGTGGACGTAGTTGCGCACGTGATCGCCCTCGCGGCGCGCGACGAGCACGCACTTGCAGTGCGTCTTGAGCGCCGGGATCCCGTAGACGACGTGGACGCCGGCCTCCTCCAGCTTCTTCGCCCAGCGGATGTTCGCCTGCTCGTCGAAGCGCGCCTTGAGCTCCACCATGCAGACCGCCTGCTTGCCGCGCTCCGACGCCTCGATCAGGAACGGAACCAGCGTCGAGTCGGGGCTCGTGCGGTAGACCGTCTGCTTGATCGCCAGGACGTCGGGGTCATAGACGGCCTGGCGCACGAACGACTCGACCGAGGTCGAGAACGAGTCGTAGGGGTGGTAGACGAGGACGTCGCCGTCGCGCATCGCGGCCATGACGTCGGCCTCCTTGCTGTCCTCACCCTGAAGCCTCGGCTGGGTGACCCCCGAGAACCCCGGGTAGCGGAGCTCGGCGAACCCCGGGACGGCCGCGACGTCGAAGAGGTCGTCCATGCCGAGCAGCCCGTCGGCCTCGTAGACCTGGCGCTCCTCGATCCGCAGGGCGTCGACTATTCGCTCGCGCAGCCGGGAATTCATCCGGCTTTCGACCTCGAGCCGTACTACCTCTCCGAAGCGCTGGCGCCGCACCTCCTCCTCGACCGCCTGGAGCAGGTCGTCGGCCTCGTCGGAGACGTCGTAGTCGGTGTCGCGGGTTACGCGGAAGAGCGCGTGGTCGAGCACCTCCATCCCGGGAAACAGCCTCTCGAGGTGGTTGGCGATCACGTCCTCGAGCGGCACGAACGTGGTGCCGTCGCCGAGCGGCAGGAAGCGTCGCAGCAGCTCCTTCGGCACCTTGACCCGCGCGACGACCTCGGTGTCCTGGTCGGGGTCGCGCAGGATCACGCCGAGGCTCAGCGAGAGGTTCGAGATGTAGGGGAAGGGCCGGCCGAGCCCGATCACGAGCGGGGTCAGCGCCGGGAAGATCTGCTGCTCGAACAGCCGGTCGAGCTCGAGGACCTCGTCCGGCTTCGCCGAGTCGGGCGAGATGACGCGGATCTCGTGCTCGGCGAGCGCGGGGCGCAGATCTCGCTCCCAGCAATCGCGCAGTCGCGAGCGCAGTCCGATGACGCGCTCGCGGATCGCGTCGATCTGGTCGCCGGCGCTGAGGCCGTCCGCGCCGCGGGCGTCGATGCCGGCCTCGACCTGGTCGTGGAGGTTGGCCACCCTGACCATGAAGAACTCGTCGAGGTTGTCCTGGTAGATCGCCGCGAACTTGACCCGCTCGAGCAGCGGCGTCGAGGTGTCCTCGGCGAGCTGGAGCACGCGATCGTTGAAGTCGAGCCACGACAGCTCGCGGTTGAAGTACAGCGACGGGTCTTCGAGGTCCGGGGCGCGGGCGATGGCGGCGGCCTCGTCCCGCGCCTGGACTGCATCCGCCTCGAGAGGCGTCCGAACGGGGGATGTGGGGTCGGCCGGGTTCACTCGGGACGTGGGGAGGCCGGGCGCGATCGTCTCATCCTAGCGCCGCCCCCGCGCCCGGCCGCGAGCGCTGGATCGGGACAGCTACGCCCTCCGAGGGGGTGCAAAACGGCCGGGATCAGCGCGGCAGGCCGCCAGTGGCGAGGCTCTCGTTCTTGTAGCGATCGTCGTCGGTGACGTCCTCGCCGAGCCACGACGGCGGCTCGAAGGCGTCGGCGTGCGCCTCGGACTCGAACTCGATCTCCGCCGTTACGAGGCCCTCCAGCTCGCCGCCGTAGACGTCGAGCTCGATCTCGAGGTCTCCCAGGGGTATCCAGTGGCGGGTCTTGAACACGCGCCGTCCCTCGGTGAGCGGCCACAGGACGTCGAACTGGTCGGGCTCGAGCGCCGCCTCCTGCTCGGTGCGCACCTCGCCGCGCCCCCGCTTGACGGTCAGGAAGGTCCGCTCGCCGAGCTTGCGCAGCCGCACCTCCTCACCTTCATTCCCGATCGCCAGGTAGCCCTGGCCGATCGGCTCGGAGCGGTGGCGCTCGAGGCCGTCAGGCGGCCTGGCGACCAGGAACTTGCGCTCGATCTCCATCGTGCGCCCGATCTTCACCGCGTGCGCGATCTGGATCGACCCGCCGGGCCCGCTCGACCGCGTCGCGCTCGGCGGACTTCGCCTCGGCAAGCTCCCGCGCGGCGCGCTCGGCGCGTCTCGCCGCGCGGCGCAGCTCGCGCGCGGTCTCGATCTGCTCGCGCGCCACCCGGTCGAGCCGCCGCCACGTACCGCGACGCTCGAGGCCCTTCCATAGCTCGCAGAAGCGATCGAACAGCAGCTCGCGCCGCGCCCGCAGGTAGACGGCGAGCGTGTCGAGGCCGCGGTAGCTGGTCCGGTGCGGCGCTCTGGCGACCAGCCGCGGGTCGAGGTCGGGGGCGTCGCCCGCGCGGGCGCGGACCTCCCGCGCGTCTGCGGCCCGCAGCTCGGCGAGCTGACCCTCGACACGAGGCACCATCACGTCGCAGTCGTGCAGCTCCCCGAGGACGTCCTGAAGGTCGCGCGCCCGGCGGCGGGCCGTCTCCGCCGGCCTGCCGAGGCAGAAGCCCGTCACCTCGAGGACGTATCGAAGCCGCTTGGCCGCGATCCGCATGTCGTGCTGCGCCTTTACCTCGCCGGGGTCGAGCGCCAGGGGCGCGAACGAGCGCAGCTCGTCGAGTCGCACGCGGACGATCCGGGCGGCGTTCTCGGCCAGGGAGGCCTGAGGGTCGAGCTTCTTGACGCGGCGCGCCTTCATGAGTCCGTCTCCTGCTCCGCCGCGGCCACGAGCTCGCTGAGCCGCTCGCCCAATGCGTCGAGATGCTCGGGCGAGACGAACGGCGCGAGCGCGCCGTTGGCGTGCTCCTGCTCGGCGCGCATCCGCTCGATCAGGCTCCGCACGCCGGGCTGGTCGGGAAGCGGAAGGCCGTCGGCGAACTGCTCCAGCGAGGCGATGGCGACGTCGCGGTCGCGGCGCTCCCCGAGCGCGTCGGCGAGCGCCTTGACCTCCTCGAGCGCGTCGCCGAACCGTTTCGCCGGAAAGCACGGCTCGAAGATCTCCAGCGCGGCGCGCAGCCGGCGGCTCGCGACCCGCATGTCGTGGACGCGCTCGATGTCCGAGACGTCGAGCACGCCGACGGAGTGATCGGACATCTCCTGTGCCCGCACCTCGACCACCTGCGCCGCCGCCGTGCCGTAGCTGTCGTCGCCTGAGAGGCCGGGTATCTCTCGTGGCTTCGCCACCCCGGCGGCGAGTCTATCGCCGTCTAACGGGGTGCCGGGGGCGCGCCGCGATCAGGCGGCAAGCGCTTCGTGGGTGCCGTTCGCCTTGCCGTTCAGGAGGTCGAGGATGATCCCCTCGCGCAGCCCGCCCTTGCCGATCTGAAGCGGCTGGCCGAGCAGCTGCGAGAGCTTCTCCAGCAGCAGCACGCCGGTCGGCAGGATCCGGACCCGGCGGGGATCGAGCTCGAAGCGCCGCGCGACCTCGGCGATCTCGTCGCTCGCCAGGACGCGCATCGCGCGCTCCAGCGTCTCGTACTCGAGCACCGCCCCGACCAGCCTGCGCAGCGAGGTCGCGCTGCCACCCACGGCGACTGCCTGGGCGGGCTGCTCGATCTCGACGCCGTCGAAGAACTCGGCGATGTGCCCCCGGATCTCGCGCAGCTCGGCGGCCGACGGCGGGTCGTCGGAGAGGAAGGAGTCGGCGAGCGAGCCCGAGCCGATCGGGAAGGAGTGGACCTTGCGCACCCCTTCGGGCACGGTCCCGACGATCACCTCGGAGGAGCCGCCGCCCACGTCGACGACGCCGATATCGCCGTCCGCGGGATGACCGAGCGTCTTGGTGGCGCCGAGGAAGGCAAGCCGACCCTCCTGCTCCTCGCTCAGCACCTCGACCTCGACACCGGCGCCGCGCTCGATCTCGGCGACGACCTTGTCACGGTTGCGCGCCTCGCGGATCGCCGCCGTGGCGACGGTCCTCGTCGCTTCGGCGCCGAGCTCCTCGGCGAGGCGCACCTGGGTCGCGACCGCCTCTGTGATCTCGGCCACCTTCTCGGCGGCGATCTTTCCCTTGCGACGCGATGCGCTGTCGATTCGGGTGTAGGCGCGCTGCTCCATCACCGTCCGCAGCTGCCCCTCTTCGGGCTCGGCTACGAGCAGGCGGGTGGTGTTGGAGCCGATGTCGATCGCGGCGCACAGCATTCGGAAACTCGTGGCCATGTTGTCAGAACTCACGGATGTGGCCGCCGGGGCGCTCGACCGTTAACGAGTCCGAAACACATCGCCTCGACATGGTGTCGAGACTGCCGCTGTGGCGCCGCACGCAAGCGGCGCACGGGGCTCCGCGTTGACCGATACTCCACTCCTAATGGGCCGCGCAGCCGGCGTCGTCATCGCCCTGGTGTTGCTTCTCACCACGAGCGGCGCTGCGCTGGCCGAGCACGAGATCGGCAGCGCCAAGAACGACCGCATCAGGGGAACCCAGAAGCGCGACCGCCTCGTCGGCAGGGCCGGGAACGACCTGATCAAGGGACTCGGAGGGCGGGACCGGATTAGCGGCGGCAAGGGCGCGGACCGCCTCCGCGGAGGCCGCGGCCGCGACCGCGTCTCCGGCGCCGCGGACGCTGACTCGGTGCGCGGCAACGGAGGCTCGGACCACCTGCTCGGCGGCCCGGGGGTGGACGCCGCTGACGGCGGCTCGGGCGACGATCGCCTTGCCGGCGGTCCCGACGCAGACCCGCTCGACGGCGGCCCGGGGAACGACGTCCTCGACGGCGGTCCCGGCGACGATCTGCTGACGGGAGGCGAGGGCGACGACCACCTCGACGGCGGCCCGGGGCGCGACAGCTATGGGATGCTGGACGGGGTCGAGCTCGACAGCCCGGGGAACGACGTGATCATGGCCCGCGACGGCAGCGAGGACGAGATCAACTGCGGCGACGGCGAGGACACCGCGATCGTCGACGAGGTCGAGGACGGGGTGATCGACTGCGAGGAGGTGATCGAGCCGTGACGCGCCGTGGCCCCGGACCGTCACGAAGCGAGCGACTGCCGGAGCTGAGGCGCGCCGAGGCGGACGAGCACCATGCGGCGGAGACCCCCGAGGCCTACATGCGCAGGCGCGATTTCCTGGCCCGGACCGCGGCGCTGGCGGGGGCGGCGGGCCTCGCGACCGCGCTTCCCGCGGAGACGCTGATCGCGGAGGCGGCGAAGCGCCACCGCCGCGCGCTGCCGAGCCCCGACAATCTCCCGATAGACACCATCGTCGTGTTGATGATGGAGAACCGCTCCTTCGACCACTACTTCGGATGGCACCCGGAGGCCGACTCGCAGAACGCCGGGCTCAACTACCCCGACGCCGCCGGCAATCCCGTCGCGACCTACCGCCTCACGCCTGACTTCCAGGGCTGCGCCTTCCGCGATCCCGACCACTCGTGGGACGGCGGACGCCACCAGTACGACGGCGGGGCGCTGGACGGGTTCGTCCAGGGCAATGCCGCGGGGACCGGGAGCGACCAGTTCGCGGCCGGCTACTACCTCGAGGAGGACCTCGGGTTCATCCCGCACGCGGCCGCCGCCTTCACGCTCTATGACCGCTACTTCTGCTCGATCATGGCGTCGACCTTTCCCAACCGCCACTATCAATGGTCGGCGCAGTCCGGCGGGCAGAAGAGCAACGAGTACACGATCAACGGCTGGGAGACGATCTTCGACCGCGCGCTCGCCAACGGGGTAAGCGCCCGCTACTACAACTCCGATCTCCCGGTCTCGGCGCTGTACGGCGATCGTGGCATCTCGTGGACGCGGCCGGTGGCCGAGTTCTACGACGACGCGGCGGCGGGCGGCCTTCCCAACATCTGCTTCGTGGACCCCCCGTTCAAGGACGGCGGGGGCGGCGACGGGACCTCGGCGGACGAGCACCCCCACGGGGACATCAGGCTGGGGCAGGCGTTCATGTCGGACGTGGTGCACGCCTTCATCGAATCCCCGCAGTACAGGCGCGGGGCGCTTTTCATCAACTACGACGAGTGGGGCGGCTTCTTCGAGCACGTTCGGCCGCGCCACGTTCCCGACGACCGCGGCAGCAGCGACCTCGCTGAGGACTTCGGCTTCACCGGCTTTCGGACGCCGGCCGTCGCAGTCTCCCCCTTCGCGCGCGGGGGTCGCGTGAGCCACGCGTTTGCGACCCACGAGTCGATCCTCAAGCTGATCTCATATCGGTTCCGCCTCGGCCACCTCACGCGCCGTCACCGCTACGCCACCAACATCGGGCGCACGCTTGATTTCTCGAAGGCCGACCTCGACCCCCCGGCACTGCCCGACCCGACCGCGATCGCGACGATCCCGTGCACGCTGCAGCGCGACGCCAGCGGGCGGCCAAAGCCCCACGACCTCGCCGGGCTCGAGACCTCCGGGCTGCTGGACAAGCTCGGCTACGAGGTCAAGCCGTCGAGCTACGACCGGATCTTCCGCGAACCCGACAGCGTCAAGCAGGCGCTGGCGAAGTCGACCAGGCGCCGCTAGCTTCGGGGCCAAGCGCCGGCTTCACACGCCGTTCACACGCCGTTCACGGTGACTTCACCGCGCCATCCGGGCCCGCGCCTCTGGCTTCGATGGAGATCTCGCAGGGCGACGTCACGGTCACCCAGGCTCCGACCCAGGAGCTACCGCGGGTCGCTCCGCCGCCTCCAACGGACGCGTTCGGGGCCCGGTTGGGACTCAGCGTCCCAAACGAGTGGTGGCCGTCGGCGCCCCTGCTGAAGTCGTTCGAGGCCGGCGGGTTCGGCGGGCTCGACCCACTGCGGCTCGACCTTCACCTCCCGCCCGGCAGGGGCACACTGCCGTGGCAAGAGATCGCGCCGCGCCTCGTCGGCCACTCCGCCCCGCTGCTCCTGGAGGTCCATCCCCCCTACCGCCCCGCCGCGGGCGAGCTGCATCGCGCCACTCGCGAACTCCTCGCTCCGCAGCTCGCCGCCGCGGCTTAGCGGCCTACAGCGGCGTCTGCTGCGCGAGCGTGTCCTCGCCGGGATGCGAGGCGTCCTCGAACTCGCGGAAGAGTCCCGTGACGACGAAGGCGACCTGCTCGCCGATGTCGACCGCGTTGTCGCCGGTCCGCTCCAGTGCCCGCGCGACGAGCATCATCGTCATCGCCCACTCGCGGCGGTCAGCCTCGTCGCCGATCTCCAGCGCGAGGTGGAAGCACTCGCGGTTGAGGTTGTCCACGACGTCGTCCTGGCGCACGAGGTCGCGGGCGAGCGCCACGTCGCGCGACAGGAACGCCTGCTTGGACTGCGAGATCTGCGAACGAACCTGCTTGCCCATCGCGACGATGTTGCCGAGCATCCGCTGGTCGGCAGGCGGCTCGTGGCCGCCGATGGGGATCAGTTTCGCGATGTTGACGCACTGATCGCCCATCCGCTCCATGCACTTCATGACGTGCAGCAGCGCCGAGATCAGGCGCAGGTCGGTGGCGACCGGGGCCTGCGTAGCGAGCAGCGTGAGGATCTCCTGGTGGATCTCCAGGTAGCGCCCGTCGATGCGGTCGTCGTCGGCGACCACGAGCCCGGCGAGCTCGATGTCCTGGTGCTCGCAGGCCTCGATCACGCGATCGAGCGCCTCCTTGACGAGGTCGAGTCCGTCGAGCGCGCGGCGCTCCAGCGATTCCAGCTCCTCCTGATAATGGTGCCGAGCCTCGGCCATCAACCAACCTTCCCGGTCACATAATCCTCGGTTCGCTGATCGGAGGGGCGAGTGAAGATCTTCTCGGTCTCGTCGTACTCGACGAGGCGACCGTGGCGGTGCTTCTCGTCGGCGTCGAGCTCGACGATAAGGAACGCGGTCAGGTCCGAGACCCGCGCCGCCTGCTGCATGTTGTGGGTCACGATGACAATCGAGTACTGCTCCTTGAGCTCGAACATCAGGTCCTCGATCTTTCCGGTCGAGATCGGGTCGAGCGCCGAGCACGGCTCGTCCATCAGGATTACGTCGGGATTCACCGCGAGGCAGCGCGCAATGCATAGACGCTGCTGCTGGCCACCCGACATGCCGAACGCGTTGGAGTCGAGGCGATCCTTTGCCTCGTCCCAAAGCGCTGCTCTGGTGAGTGCGCTCTCGACGATGTCGTCCATGTCGCCGTCCATCCCCAGCACCCGCGGGCCGAAGGCGACGTTGTCGTAGATCGACTTCGGGAACGGGTTGGGCTTCTGGAAGACCATCCCGATCCGCTTGCGAACCTCGACCGGATCGATCCGATCGTCGTAGAGGTCCTGGCCGTGGTAGAGGACCCGACCCTCGACGTTCGCCGTCGGGATCAGGTCGTTCATGCGATTGAGCGAGCGGATCAGAGTGCTCTTGCCGCACCCGGAGGGGCCGATGATCGCGGTGATGTAGTTTCGCCACACCTGCATCGTCACGTCGGAGACGGCGAGCGCTCCCGCGTAGTCGACGCTCAGGTTCTCGAGCTCGAACACCGCCTCCCGCTTGGCGCGGTACTTCTCGGGCTCGGCACCGTGCTCGACGTCGACCTTTATCTCCGGCTGCTGCCGGCGGGTGCTGCGTTCTGTCCGCTCGTGATCCGTCACGTTCTCCAACACTATCCCCTCACTTTCGGCGCCTGGTCGCAGGCGCTCACCATCTCTTCTGATACCGGTTGCGCAGCCAGATCGCGACCGCGTTCATCGCCAGCAGGATCACCATCAGGACGATGATCCCCGCCGCCGCGAGCGGTCTGTACTCGGGCTGGGCCTCGGAGATCCAGCCGAAGACCTGGATCGGCAGCGCAGTGACTTCGTCGAACGGGCTGCTCGGCGAGGACGTCGCGAACAGGGCCGCCCCGATGACGATCAGCGGCGCCGTCTCCCCGATCGCGCGCGACAGCGACAGGATCGCGCCTGTGGCGATGCCGGGGAGGGCCGCGGGCAGGGTCTGCTTCCAGATCGTCTGCCACTTCGTCGCCCCCAGCGCCATCGAGCCCTCGCGGATCGAGGGGGGGACGGCACGGATCGCCTCGCGCGACGCGACGACCAGCACCGGCAGCACGAGCAGACCCAGCGTCAATCCGCCGGCGACGAGGACGTGGCCGATGCTCAGCGGCCCGCGCACCAGGAAGGCGAGGCCGAGGATCCCGTAGACGATCGAGGGCACCGCGGCGAGGTTCTGGATGTTGAGCTCGATGAATCGGTTGACCCGGCGCTCGCGGTTCGCGAACTCCTCGAGGTAGATCGCCGTGGCGATCCCGACGGGGACGATGAAGAGCACGCAGACCGCCATCAGCCACATCGTCCCGGCGAGCGCGGGGCCGATGCCGGAGCTCTCGGGATCGATGCGAGATGGGCCTGCTGTGAGGAAGTCGAGGCTGAGCGAGCCGACCCCCTTGAGGAACACCTGGAGGAGCAGCGTGACGAGGACGGCGAGCGCGATCAGCAGGCAGGCGAGCAGGCTGAACTTGAAGGCGACGTCGAGCGCCCGGCTCTGGCGCCCGGTCGCGAACTGGGACCGGACGGCGGCTGCGGCGGCGTCGTCGGTGGGCGGCGGGCTCACTCGTAGACCTCGCGGTATCTGCGCACGAAGCGGATCGCGACCATGTTCATCAGCAGCGTGAGCGCGAACAGGGTCAGCCCGCAGGCGAAGATCGACTCGTAGCCGATCGTCCCGACGGGGTTGTCGCCCTTCGCCGTCGCGCCCATGAACGTCGTGATCGTGGCGTGGCCGTCGAGCGGGTTGGGACTCGAGCTCGGCAGTAGGCCGGCGGCGATCAACACGATCATCGTCTCGCCGACGCCGCGCGATATTCCGAGGACGATCGAGGCGATAACGCCCGAGATCGCGGCGGGAAACACGACCTTCGTCGAGACCTGGCGCTTGGTGGCGCCGAGACCGTAGGCGCCCTCGCGCAGGCCCTGCGGGACCGCCGTCATCGCGTCCTCGGAGATCGAGGCGATCGTCGGCACGATCATGATCCCCATCACCAGCCCCGCCGCGAGCGCGTTGAAGCCCTCGACTTTGAGGTGGAGGATGTCCTGCAGGATCTCCGGGGTGATGAAGGTGAGAGCGAAAAAGCCGAAGACGATCGTCGGCACGCCGACGAGCACCTCGAGGATCGGCTTGATCGCCCGGCGGGCGCGCGGGCTCGCGTACTCGGAGAGGTAGATCGCGGAGCCGAGCCCGATCGGGATCGCCACGAGGATGGCGATTCCCGTGATCATGAACGTCCCGACCAGCAGCTGGCGGATCCCGAACTGGGGGTCCGAGAACAGCGGCGACCACTCCGAGTCCGTCAGAAAGTCGAGCTTGACCTCATCGAAGAAGGAGATCGACTCCTTGAGCAGCGCGACGACGATCAGGATCGTCGTCAGAACGGAGACTGCCGCGGCGAGAAAGAGCAGGGCGCGGATCAGCTCCTCGCCCCAGCGCCGCCGCGCGACGCCGAGGGGCTCTACCCCCGGCGTCGCGCGCGCGCCGAATGTGCTGCCCTCCACCGTGCTTTCGTCCGCGGCAGGCTCAGCCCGGGTGGACTAGCTGCCGAGCGCCCCCTTGAGGGCGGACTTGGCGTCCTCGCCCTGGGTGTCGTCCATCGGGACGATCAGCGCGGCATCGGCGATCTCGCTGTAGTTGTCGACGACGAACTGCATGAAGGCCGCGACCTCTGGCTTCTGCAGCGCCTCGGCCTTCGGGTACATGAACAGCGGCCGCGACAGCGGGGCGTAGTCACCCGACTGAATCGTCTCCGCGCTCGGGGCGACGCAACCGTCGCCGGAGTCGACCGAGACGAGGTTCAGCTGATCCTGATTCTGCTCGTAGTAGGAGAACCCGAAATAGCCCGACCCGTTCTCGTCGCCGGCGACGCCCTGGACGAGCACGTTGTCGTCCTCGGACGGCTGGTACTGCTTGCGGCTGACGTCCTCCTCACCGTTGATCTGCTCGGTGAAGTAGTCGAACGTGCCCGAGTCGGTGCCGGGACCGTACAGGCTCACCTCTGCGTCGGGCAGGGGATCGCCTGTGTCCGCGTCGTTGCCGAGCTCGCTGTAGTTGGTGACGTCATCGTTCACCCACAGCTGCTTGAGCTGGTCCGTGGAGAGGCAGCTGATCTCGAGCGCCGGGTTGGTGACGTAGGAGATGCCGTCGTTCGCCACCTGCATCTCCGTGTACTCGATGCCCCCCTGCTTGCAGACATCGACTTCCTCGGGCTCAATCGGCCGCGAGGCGTCGGAGATGTCGGTCTCGCCGGCGCAGAACTTCTCGAAGCCGCCGCTGGTGCCGGCCGCCCCGACGGTGATGTCCACGTCGGGGTTGTCCTCGTTGAACAGCTCGGCCGCGGCCTCGGCGAACGGCTGTACCGTGCTCGACCCGTCGAGTGTGATCTTCCCCGAGAGGTTTTCGCCTCCCGAGGTCCCCTCGTCGTCGTCGCCGCAGGCCGTCACGCCGACGCCGAGCGCGCCGACCACCGCGAGGGCGAGAAGCCACTTCAGATAAGTCACGAGTTCTCCTTCTGTCGCCTGAGCGTGTATTGCAATCGGGGCACGGCAGATTGCCCACAACCGGCCCCCGTACCGCGCAGCCTCTCAGCTCGCTGCGGCCAGCTTGTTACGCCGCCGTGGTCGAGTTGTGAAAAGGATGTGAACCCGGGGAGGAGCTCGGGGGTGTGGAGCGACGGCGGCGCTCAGCCGGGGCGCCGCCCACGATGGTGGCGGTGGTGGGCCCGGCGCACGTAAGAGGCGCAGCGCGCGTGGGCGTACTTCCCCGGCCATGCCCGCACGCGATCGTGGGCCGGGGTCACCGCTCGCCCGCACACCGGGCAGGTGTCGATCACGGAGGCGCGGCCTCCGATCCGATTCAGAGCGGTCTGCACTGCTCGGTCGAGCATGGAATCAGGGTTCCACGCCGAGCGCCCGATCCTGTTTAGGTCCGGTGAATCTCCTCGGATTCCTCGACCATCGGGACGGCGGGCTCGATCGCCCGATCGGGGATCTCCGCCTCGCCGGGCACGACCGCCTCGGGCTCGAAGCGGTAGCCGACCCCGAAGTGCGTGTGGATGTAGCGCCAGCCCGCCGAGAGCCGCTCGAGCTTGCGCCGCAGCTTGCGCACGAAGACGTCCACCGAGCGATCGCCGTGGGCCATCGCGTAGCCCCACACCCGCTGATAGATGTCCTCGCGCTCGATCACCGTTCCGCGCGCCTCCGCCAGCACCTGGAGCAGCTCGAACTCGCGCCGCGTCAGGCCGACGCTCTGCCCGCTGATGAAGGCCTGGAACTGATCGCTGCGAACCTCCAGCTCGCCCGCGACGAGCGGGCCGGACTCTGGCTGCGGCTGGCTGCGGCGCCGGCGCCTCACCACGGCCTCGACCCGCGCCATCACCTCCTCGGGGTGACAGGGCTTGTTGATCCAGTCGTCGGCGCCGAGGCGCAGTCCGCGGACCCGCTGCGCGACCGTCGAGTTGGCGCTGCACACGATGACCCCCAGTCCCGGAAGCATCCCGCACACGCGGTCGAGGTAGCTCCAGCCCTCGGGGCCCAGAACCGAGGGGTCGAGCACGATCGCGTTCAGCTTCATGGCCACCAGCTCGTCCACGGGCGCACCGCTGCTCAGCACCCTGTGCTCCCAACCCGCAGCGTCGAGCCGGTTGGCGAGAACGCGGATGAAGCCGGTGTCGGTATCGATCACGGCGAGCCGGATCGTCCCCGTGGAAAAGGCCATCGCCTCGCGATGGTAGAGGCGGGACGGACCGCGGGGAACGCGGTTCACAGGGTTTTCACATCCTTTCGTGCTTGAGAGCCCGCATTTTCCGGCGTTGATCGCGCGATTATCCGGATCTTCACCCGGCCTTCCGACCGGCCCGGCAGTGTGCCGATAGCTCACGAGAACTCCTCTCTCGTAGCGCGCGCGACCCCTCGCTCCCTGCCCCGTGGGTCGCGCGCACCTTTTGTGGCGCTAACCGAACGTCGCCGAGCGCACTCCGGTCGCGATCAGGGTCAGCACAGTGAGCCCGGCCAGGACCCGGTAGAGGACGAATGCGTCGTAGCTGTGGCGGCGGACCAGCGCCAGCAGCCACGCGATGGCGAGGTATCCCGAGATCGCCGAAGCGATCGTGCCGACGATGATCGGCCCGGCGACGCCGTCCGGCAGGCCCTCGGTGATCGCCTCGTGGGCCTTGACGACGACGGCGCCAGCCGTCGCGGGAGCGAGCAGCAGAAACGAGAGCCGCGCCGCGGTGTCGCGATCGAGGCGCAGGAAGCGCCCGGCGGAGATCGTGATCCCCGAGCGCGACACGCCCGGAGCCAGGGAGAGCACCTGGGCCAACCCGACGTAGACGCCGTCCCGAAGGGTCACCCGCTCCAGCGACCGCTGCTGCGGAAGCCGATCCGCGAAGCCGAGCACGAGACCGAACACAATCAGCAGGATCCCGATCATCCACGGCTCGCCGAGGTTGTCGTCGATCCAGTCCTCGCCCAGGCCTCCGGCAATCACGGCCGGGATCGTCCCGACCACGAGCGCCCACCCCAGGCGCTCCTCCGGGGCCTCGATCGCCCGTCTGCGAAGCGACCGCCACAGTCCGGCCAGGATCTCGACGATGTCGCGGCGAAAATAGCTCAGCACCGCGACCAGCGTCCCGGCGTGAAGCGCGACGTCGAAGGTCTTGTTGAAGGACTCGTGGGTCTCGAGGAACGTGTAGTCCTGAAGCCACGGGACGAGGATCAGGTGGCCTGAGGAGGAGATCGGCAGGAACTCGGTGAGTCCCTGAACGATCCCCAGCAGGAGTGCCTCGAGCTCGGACACGGCGGCGGGATGCTAGTCGCCCGACATTAAGCGCCGGATGTAGGCTTCCCGGGATGTCCGGGTCACGTCTCGCGCGCCTCGCCTCGGCCATGCTCGCGGCCGTGGCCGTGCTGCTTGCCCTGGCGCCCGCCGCGCTCGCCGCCGACGGGGTCGGCCTCTGGGGCCGCACCGACGACCGCGTCGTCACCTACGCGGGATTCATCGTCATCGCGTTCTTCGCGGTCCTGGTCACGGTCCTGTCGATCGTCCAGATGCGGCTCGAGGGCCGCAGGGAGCGCCTCAAGCAGGACCTCGAGCGCCTGCGGCGTCCCTAGCTGGGCTAGTTCCTGTCTGCGGCCGAGTCGCCCTTGGCATTCCCGGCGCCCGTAGCGCGGTGCTCCTCTTCGCAGAAGGGCGAGCAGTAGACCTGGTCGGGCCTCTGCGGCTCGAAGCCGCAGCCGCAGTAGGGACAGCGCCTCGACTTCGGCTCGGGCTCGGTCACGCTGCGGGCTTGCGGGCTCGAATCAGTGCCGAGCCGGCGTGCTCGTGCACGCGATGCGTCTCGCGTATCTCGATCTCCTCGAACCCCGCCGCCTCGAGCTCACGGCGGAAGTCCGCCTCCGTGAGCGCCCCGGCGATGCAGCCCGTCCACTGCTCCATGTCGCGGCGGGTGGCGTCATCCATCTCGGGATCCGCGACGATGTCGCTGACCGCGAATCTGCCGCCCGGCCGCAGGACCCGGGCGGCCTCGCGCAGCACGCTCGGCTTGTCGGCCGACAGGTTGATGACGCAGTTCGAGATCACGACGTCGACCGAGTCGCCGGGCAGAGGGACCGCCTCGATCGTCCCCCTGAGCCACTCGACGTTCTCGATCCCGGCGCGGCGCTGGTTCTCGCGCGCCAGCGCGAGCATCTCGTCGGTCATGTCGAGCCCGTAAACCTTGCCGCTCGGGCCCACGCGCTGTGCGGACAGCAGCACGTCGAGTCCGCCGCCCGATCCGAGATCGAGCACGGCCTCGCCCTCGTGCAGGTCGGCCACCGCGGTCGGGTTTCCGCAGCCCAGCGAGGCCAGGACGGCCTCCTCGGGGACCTCCTCGCCCTCGTAGCGCGAGGCGCCGAAGACGGCCAGCTCCTGCTCCGCCGTCATCTGCCCGCCACACCCCGGGCCGCAGCCGCAGCCGTCCGCCTCGCCGAAGTGCTCGGCGGCCGCGGCGTAGCGCTCCCGGACCGCCTCGCGGATCTCGTCGTCGCCGGTCAGTTGCTCAGCCATGCGGACAGCTCCTTCAGTGACTTGGGGTTGACGTAGTAGTAGGCCCAGAGCCCGCGCCGCTCGGATCCGACGACGCCCGCATCGCGCAGGACCTTGAGATGGTGGGAGACGGTCGGCTGCGAGAGGTCGAACAGGGGCACGAGCTCGCAGACACACACCTTGCCGGCGTGCTTTCGCAGCACGTCGACGAGCTGGAGGCGAATCGGATCGCCAAGCGCCTTGGCCACGGTGGCCATTCGCTCGGCCTCGCGACGCTCGACGTCCGGATAGACGACCGGCTCGCAACACACCTCGCCGGCGGGGCGCTTCTGCTTCGGAGCAAGCTCCAGATCGACAGGCATCTATTTACGTATATCAATTGTAATCACAAATGTCAATCGAATAGCATGGGATCCGCGGACGGAAGGAGGCTTCGATGGCAGTCCAGATCGATTCGGCGACCCGGGAGCACCTCGAGCGCGGACTCGATGCGCTCAGCGAGGAGTTCCGCGGCGTCTTCTCGCGCGAGACGATCGAGCGTTACATCGACATGTCGATGGGGAAGCTCTCAGATGCGCGCTTTGCGGACTTCGTGCCGCTGTTCGTGCACCGATTCGCGAGGGAGCGTCTGCGAGCATTGGCCCAGGTGGAGGGCAAGCTGACCAAGGACGCACCCGAGGTCCTGTTCGTTTGCGTCCACAACGCCGGCCGCAGCCAGATGGCGGCAGCGCTGATGGACCTCTACGCCGAGGGACGCGTGCACGTCCGCTCGGCGGGGAGCGATCCCGCCGACCGGATCAACCCGGCGGCCGCCGAGGCGATGGCGGAGCTTGGCGCCGACCTCGACAAGGAGTT
>DASPWW010000152.1:0-23162 GCA_035637595.1 Solirubrobacterales bacterium
GGCCGCGACCGGCGCCCTGGCCAGCGTCGCCGCGACCCGCGTGTCCGCGGTGATCTGGCGCCGCCTCTTCCAGGAGGATCCGCCGGAGTGAGCGGCGTGCCGCCGGGGCCGCAGACGACCGACGACCAGCGCTCGGTGGGCGAGTTGGTCATCGACATCTCCGAGAAGACCTCGTACCTGATCCGCGAGGAGATCGAGCTCGCCAAGGCCGAGGTCACCGAGAAGGTCACCAAGCTGGTCCGCGGCTCGGTGGTCGGGATCGCGGCGGGAGTGTTCTTGCTGATGGCGCTGGCGATGCTGATGCACGGAATCGCCTGGCTGCTCAACGACCTCTTCTTCTCCGACGACGTCTGGATCGGGTTCATGGTCGAGGCCCTGTTCTGGCTGCTGGTCGCCGCCGGGGCCGGGCTGTTCGCCTACCGGTCGGTCAAAGCCGGCGCGCCGCCCACCCCCGAGCTGGCGATCGAGGAGGCCAAGCGCGTCAAGCAGACCTTCGAGGCCGAGCCCGAGGGCACGCTCGGTGGCCCCCAGGCGCCGGTCGAGCCGGGGCAGACGTGAGCGACCGCACCGATGTCTACGTGAGCGGCGCCGGCGAGCCGGTCGCGCGCCAGGCACGCGTGCCCGGCGAGCGATCCGCTGCCGACATCAGGCGCGACATGGAGTCCGCGCGCTCCGACCTGTCGCAGTCGCTCGACGCCCTGCGCGGGCGGGTCGGCGAGCTGACCGACTGGAGGCGCCAGCTTCGCGAGCACCGCCGCGAGCTCGTCATCGGCGCCGCCGTCGCCGGGTTCGTCGTTGGCGGCCTGATTGCGCTGCGGCGCCGCGGCTAGGCCGCGCCCGGCAGGCTCGACCCGGCGAACAGGAAGAACCACACCACCAGCGCCGCCAGGGCGGCGACCGCGGTGCCGGCGAGGATGATGTCGAGCGCGCTCGTCGGAGCGTGCAGGTCGCGCTCGTCGCTGAGGCTGCGCCGCCACGCCGGCGCCAATCGCTTCGAACGCACGGACGACCCCGTGATCCGCTGGTGGGTCTCGTCGAGCCGGCGCAGGAGCAAGAACATGACGAGCATCGTCGCCGGGACGCCGATCGCGATCGCGCCGTAGGCCTTGAGGCTCGCGTCGAGCGAGCCGTCGATGCGCGACGCGACCCACAGCCACGCGACCGGCACCGCCAGCCACAGCGCCAGGCTGCCCAGCACCATCAGCAGCAGAAGACTTCCCGCAGCTACTCCGTTGACGCGACCCACCGGCATCTCGAGTCCATCGTAGCGGGGCGCGTCCAGCGCTCCGAGCTGCATCCGCAGCTCCGGCGCGCGGACCGAGCCGCGTCCGGGGGGGTGCCTAAGGTGGCCGGGGATGCAGCACCCCAACGTCCCGGCGAGCCTGATCGTCAAGATCGTCCTCGTGACGGCGGCCGTCATCGGCGCGCTGTATTTCCTCCTGTTCCTCGCCTTCCAGGTGATCGGGATGCTGTTCATCGCGGTCTTCTTCGCACTCGCGATCGCGCCGCCCGTCAACTGGCTCGACAACCACCATGTGCCGCGCTGGCTCGCGATTCTGGTCGTCTACCTGACGATCGCGGCCGGAATCTTCGGGATCGGGCTGCTGATCGTCCCGCCGCTCGTCGACGGCGTCGACGACCTCTCCCAGGACCTGCCCGGCTACGTCGAGGACCTGCGCGAGAACGAGACCTTCCGCGACTACGACGATCGCTACGACATCACCGAGCGGCTCACCGAGCAGGCCGAGGACCTGCCCAACCGGCTCGGCGACGCCGCGGGCACGCTGCGCGACGTCACCGTCGGGGTCTTCTCGCGCTTCATCCAGCTGTTCTCGATCCTCGTGCTCACGTTCTTCCTGCTGATGGACGGACAGCGCATCCTCAACTTCATCTATGGACAGTTATCGGAGCACCGCCGCGAGAGGGTGCAGCGCGTCGCCGACGACGTGTCGGCGGCGATCACGGGCTACGTGTTCGGCAACTTCGTGATCAGCGTGCTCGCGAGCCTGGTCACGTACGTCACCCTGACGATCCTCGACGTCCCGTTCGCTGTCCCGCTCGCGATCCTGTTCGGATTCTTCGACCTGGTGCCGCTCGTCGGAGCCACGGTGGGGGGCATACTCGTCGGAATCGTCGTCGCGTTCGTCGACTTTCCGGCCGGGTTGATCGTCTGGGCGGTCGTCCTGGTCGTCTACCAGCAGATCGAGAACAACCTCATCCAGCCCTACGTCTACGGGCGCACGGTTGAGCTCCACCCGCTGGTCGTTCTCGTCGCGATCCTGATCGGCGGCTCGCTGCTCGGAATTCTCGGCGCGCTGCTTGCGATCCCCGTCGCCGCGACCGTGCAGAGCGTCGTGCGCGACCTGTGGCGGTTCCGAAGCGGCGAGCTGCTCACCCCGCCCGAGGAGGCTCCGGCGCAGGCCGGTCCCTAGGCCGCCCCGGACGACCGACCTCGGTCAGTTCGGTCCCTCGTCCGTGAAGCGCTTAGGGATCGCGCCGACCCCGAGCAGGCCCGGCCCGGCGTGAGCGCCGAGCACCGGGCCGATCTCCGACACGAACAGCGGCTCGCACTCGAAGATCTGGCGACACTCCTCGACCATGTGGCGTGCCGCGTCGGGGTCCTGGATGTGCTGGACGACCCAGCCGTCGGCTCCGTCGGCGTGGCGCTCGCGCGCGTACTCCACCAAGCGCTCGAACGCCCGCCGGCGCGTTCGAACCCGCTCCACCGGCGCCACCTCCTCCTCGAACGTCAGGATCGGCTTGACCTTCAGCGTCGACCCGAGGAGCGCTCGCGCGGCGCCGATCCGCCCCCCGCGCCGCAGGTACTCGAGCGTGTCGACGGCGAACCAGATCCGCAGCGCCTCGCGCGCCTCGTGCATGTGCCGCACCACGGCGTCCGCGTCGGCGCCCAGGGCGGCGGCCCGTGCTCCCGCCAGCGCGACCATTCCCAACCCCCCGGCAGCCGAGCGGCCGTCGACGACCCGGATCCGCTCCCCGCCCTTGCCGTCGCTGGCGAGGCGCTCCCTGGCCTGCATCGCCGCCTCGCAGGTACCCGAGATGTTCGCCGAGAGGTGCAGCGAGACGATCTCCCTTCCGGCGTCGAGCAACGGCTCGTAGACGGAGATGAAATCGCCCACCGACGGCTGCGACGTCGTGACCCCCTCCTGGCTCGACCGCAGGCGGTCGTAGAAGTCGCCGTAGTCGGTGATCTCGGACTCGCGCTCCTGGTGGCCCTCCAGGGAGACGTAGAGGCTCACCTCGGTGATCTCGTTCGCGGCGACGAGGTCGGCCGGGAGGTAGGGGGTCGTGTCGCAGACGACCGCTATGCGGGGCTCGCCCACCCCGCGGTTCTATCAACTGGCGCCGGACCGACGCCGCGAGCGCCCGGCCGTCACCATTGGCCCATGGGGAAAATCCTGGTCACGGGTGGAACCGGGTTCGTCGGCTCGCACGTGGTCAGGGCGCTGGCCGAGCGCGACGACGAGCTGCGCTTGCTGGTCCGCGAGCGCTCGCGGCTCGACCATCTAGACGGGATCGAGTTCGAGCGCCGCACCGGCGACGTCACCGAGCGGGCCACCGTCCGACGCGCGCTCAAGAACGTCGACAAGGTCTTTCACATCGCCGGGGCAACCTCGATGCGCCCCGCCGACCGCGAGCGGGTGTTCGCGGTCAACGTCGGGGGTACGCGAACCGTCTGCGAGGAGGCCCTGCGTGCCGAGGTGGAGCGCCTGATCCTGACCTCCTCGGTGGGCGCGATCGGCCCGGCGAGCCCGGGTGGGACCGCCGACGAGAACCAGACGTTCACGGCCGGTGGGCTCGGGGTCGCCTACATCAACTCCAAGCACGAGGCCGAGTGCGAGGCGTGGCGCGTCGCCGCCCACGGGTTGGCGGTAGTCGCCGTGAACCCGAGCTTCGTGCTCGGTCCCGACGATCCGCAGGGAACCTCGAACCGGCTGGTCAGCAGGTTCCTGCTGCGGCGCCTCCCGTTCTACATCGAGGGCGGCCTCAACATCGTCGACGTTCGCGACGTCGCCGCCGGCCACGTCCTCGCCGACGAGAAGGGTGAGCCCGGCGAGCGCTACATCCTCGGGGGGCGCAACTTCACGCTGACTCGCCTGTTCGCCGACCTGGCGCGGATATCGGGCGTCGAGCCGCCCGGGGTACGGGTCCCGGGCCCGCTCGCCGTCGCCGGGGCCGAGGCGGCGGTGCGCGCCGGGATCCCGATACCGGTCACCCCGGATGAGCTTCGATCCGTGCAGCAGTGGTGGACCTACCGGACCAAGAAGGCGCAGAAGGCACTCGGGTTTCGGGCGCGGCCCCACGAGGAGACCCTCGAGGACACGGTTCGCTGGCAGCTCGAGCGCCTCGGTGACAGGGTCGAGCGGGCGAGGCGGCTCGACCTGCCGCTCGCGGCGCTGGGCCGCAGTGCGCGCCTCGCGGATCGGCTGCTCGGCCGATGAGCGGCGGTCGCGAGGGTGCTGGCGCGCCGGGGGTTGTGCTCTACCGCTGCCGCACGCCGACCAACGTGCTGTGCCCGTGCGGCGCCGTCGAGCGCCGCCTGCGCAAGCTCGGCATCGAGCACCGCACCGAGCGCGTGCCCTACAACCGTCGCAACCGTCCCGAGATCGTCGAGCTGACCGGCCAGGGGCGCGTCCCCGTCCTCGTCGACGGCGACGAGGTCGTCCACGACTCGCGTCGAATCCTTCAGTACCTCGACCACGCGCATGGCGGAGGCTGATCCGCTCGGCCCCCGGCGCGGCCTCTACAATCTGTGCTGATGGATACCCCCGACGCAGCGATCACGCTGACCGACAAGGCGGCGGGCAAGATCAAGGAGCTGCTCGCCGGCCAGGAGGACGGCTCCGAGCAGGTGCTGCGCGTCGCCGTGCGCGGCGGCGGCTGTTCCGGCTTTCAGTACGCGCTCGCCTTCGACAAGGCGCGCGAGGACGACAACGTCTTCGAGCACAAGGGCGTCTCCGTGGTCGTCGACAAGGTCAGCATGCAGTTCGTGTTCGGCTCCGAGGTCGACTTCGTCGACGGCCTCCAGGGGGCGGGCTTCGCGGTCAACAACCCGAACGTCGTCGCAGCGTGCGGCTGCGGCTCCTCGTTCCAGGTCCGCGAGGACGCGGCCGAGCAGGCCGCGGTCTAGGCCGCTCCGGCTAACGCTCGATCTGAAGCGGCGGGCTCTGGCCCGGCGGGCGCTGCTCGTCGGCTGCCGGCGGAGACGCCGCCGACTCCGGTTGCTCGGCCCCGACGAGCTCGGCGAGCTCGCCGGTCTCAAACATCTCCTCGACGATGTCGCAGCCGCCGACCAGCTCGCCGTTGACGTAGAGCTGCGGGAAGGTCTGCCAGTCGGAGATCTCGGCCGTCACCTCGCGCAGCGGCGCAAGCGCGGGCAGGACATCGACCGCGCCGTACTCGACTCCCAGCTCGTTGAGCACCCCGACCACGCGCATCGAGAACCCGCAGCGCGGGGCGTCGGGCGTGCCCTTCATGAACAGGAGCACGTCGTTGTCGCGGATCGCGCGCTCGACCTGGTCGCGCAGTGCGTCTGCCATCTCCTCGACCCTCCTTCGTCGCTAGTCGTCGGCGTCCTGGTCAGAGGTTACGGACTCGCCCTCCCGGGATGAAGCATCGGCGACCGTCGTCTTCACCGAGAGAGCGTGGATCGAGCCGTCGTCCATGCGCTCCTGAACGGCCGACTTGACGAGACGGTGCTGATCGAGACGGCTCAATCCCTGGAACTGGGAAGCCCGTACGGTGGCCCGCAGGTGGTCCGCGGTCCCCGTTTCGTCCACGACCTCCACGTCGGCGCCCGGCAGGGCGCGCTCGATCATCCGCGTGATCTCGTCGAGATCCGCCATCTCGCAGGTCCTAGCTCGGGACGCGCGCGGCGCTCGAGGCGACCTCGACCATCTCGTCGATGCGACAGAACTTGACGCGGGGACGGCCATGGGGCTTGCCGCGCTCCCGCTCGGCGATGTCGATCGCCTGCCAGCCGTCGAAGCTGACGAAGTCGGGCCGGCGCTCGCGCAGCAGCTCCTCGATCGCCGCGCCATCGGCTCCGGGGGGTTCCGGCATGCGACCCGCCTCGAGGTCCTCGAACAGGTGCTCGACGGTCTCCTGGGCGTCCTTCTTGTTCGTCCCGATCACGCCGCTCGGACCGCGCTTGATCCACCCCACCGCGTACTGGCCCGCCAGCGGCCGACCCGTCTCGGGGTCGATTACCCGGCCGCCCTCGTTGGGGATCACGCCGCGGCGCTCGTCGTAGGGAACGCCCTCGGTCGCGATGCCCTTGTAGCCGATCGAGCGCAGCACCAGTCCTGCCTCGATCACCTCACGCTCCCCGGTGTCGCGGGGGCGGATCGCTCCAGCGTCGTCCTTGTGCAGCTCGTTGCGCCCCACGACGATCCGCTCGACGCGGCCGTCGCCCTGGATCTCGATCGGCGAGGTCAGGAAGCGCAGCACGATCCGCTTCGGCTTGCCCTCGGGCTCCTTGGCGGCGAACTTCTCGAGGATCTCGACGTTCTTGCGCGCCGTGATGTCGGCCTCCGACTCGAGGAACTCGCGACTCAGGGCGTCAAGCTCGAGCTCGGCGGGGTCGACGTGGATGTCGGCCTCGGCCATCTCGCCGAGCTCGCGCAGCTCCGGGTTTGTGAATGCCGCCTGCACCGGGCCGCGCCGGCCGAGCACGACGATCTCGCGGATCCGGTTCCCGGCAAGGCCCTCGATCGCGTGGTCGGCGGTGTCGGTGCTGCGCAGCTCGTCGCCGCTCAACGCCAGCATCCGGGTCACGTCGGCGGCGACGTTGCCGTTGCCGATCACGACCGCGCGCTCGCACGACAGGTCGAACGAGAGGTCCGCGTAGTCGGGATGGGCGTTGTACCAGCCGACGAAGGCGGTGGCCGGGCCGCTGCCGGGAAGGTCCTCGCCGGGGATTCCCAGCTGGCGGTCGGTCTCGGACCCGTAGGCGTACATCACGGCGTGGTAGCGCTCGGCCAGCTCGGCGGCCGAGAGGTCGCGGCCGAGCTCGACGTTGCCATAGAACCGGTAGCCGCTACGGGCCGCGGTCTTCTCGTAGACGCGGATCACGGACTTGATCTTGGGATGGTCGGGCGCGACGCCGCCGCGCACGAGCCCGAACGGCGTCGGCAGGCGGTCGAGCATGTCTACCTCGACCGCTGCGTCGCCACGCAGCAGCGCCTCGGCGGCATAGAAGCCGGCCGGGCCGGAGCCGACGATGGCGACGCGTAGCGGGCTTTCGGGCGTTCCGGGATTCACGTGCGGTGCCTGGTCGCGAGTGGCGAACGCGAGAGGTTAGCGCCGCTGCTCTAGGCGATCGCTGGCGCGCCGGCCGCCGTGGCGGCGCCGTCCAGCGCGTCGAGAGCGTGGGCCACGGACATCGCGACGCACGTGAATATCGGGGTGTCGCGAAGCGTGTAGGCGCTCGACTCCGAGCCGCGCAGCTCCTGGACGAGATCGAGGAAGCGCCCGGGCTCGTCGGCCTCGAACGAGACCACGAACTCCTGGTCGTCGAGCCCGAACGAGTACGCGGTGTTGATCGTGATCTCGGGGTAGCGCTGCCCGATCGCGATGTGGTCGCTCATGATCCGCTGCCTGTCCTCGGCGCTCTTGCGATACCACTCGCGGCGCTTCCAGAATGGGTAGACGAACAGGTAGCGGCGCTCGGACGTGCAGATCTCGGCGCGGGCCTCGGACTCCGAGTAGGGGGACGGCTTGGTCATCGCCAGGTAGGAGTGGGGGATCGTCGCCCAGCGCGCCAGGCCGCTCTGCGCGAGCACGACGTGGAAGGTGTGGATGTCGTCGAGGCTCGGGCTCTGAGCGAGCAGCATCAGGTCGGTGTCGCCGCGCATCCCGACCGTGGAGTAGGCGCGCAGCGAGCGGTCGCCGGCGAAGTCCTCGCAGGCGGCGAGGAACTCCCGTTTATCCTCAGCGCGCTGTCCGGGGTCCCGGCGATGCCAGGCGGGGTCGATCTTGAAGAAGCTGAACTTTGCGAAGGTGCGCTCGGCCACGTCTGCCAAATCGTATAGGCGTGCGACCGCGCTCCTGGCGCTGGCCGTGGCACTTTGGACGGCGGGGCCCGCCCAGGCGCAGGGCCCCACGGTGACGGTCGCCGTGCTGCCCGGCGACACCACGCACCGCGCCCTGGGTGCAGTCGACGGGATCTCGCCAGGGGCGCTCAGCGCCGGCCTCGGCACCGTCCCCGCGGCCCAGACCTACCTCGACATCAGCCAGGGAAACCGGCTCTTCGGCTCGCTGTATGACCGACCGCTCCCGGCGCTTCTCACCGTCGACGGCGAGGTCCCGCCGGAGCTCTGGCACGCCGTCACCGGGCGGGCGCGCGACGCCCCGGCGGACCTCGAGCCGGGCCTGCTCGCGTCGACGATCCGTGGGGCATCCTCCGGGGATGGGACGCGGCTCGACGCCGTCGCCGATCCGCTCGCCGGCATCGCCGGCCTGATCGCGGTCGACGAGGGCGGCGCGGTGCGAAGCGACGCCGGCTGCCCGGCCCGCGGCTGCCCCGGGCTCGACGTCGTCGCCACCCGGCTCGGCGGGCTGTCTGCGCTGATCGACCGGCTGCGCGGCGACGACCTGCTGATCGCGCTCGAGCGCCCCCCGCCCGAGCCGGGGCACCTGCTGTCGGTGGGGATCGCCGGAACGGGGTTCGAGGGGATGCTGACCTCCGACAGCACACGCCTGCCGGGGCTGGTGCTGTCGACCGACATCGCTCCGACGATCCTGATGCGGCTCGGGATCGAGGTCCCGCACGCGATGAGCGGCAGCCCGATCACGATCGAGGGCGAGCCCGACCCGGCGCGCGTCGGCGAGCTCGAGGACCGCCTCGGCGAGGTCGGGCCGCGCCGCGGGCCGGTGATCGGCACCAACGTCCTGATCTGGGTCGCGCTCGCGCTGCTCGCCGCCGGGCTCTTCGGCTATCGCGGCGCGCGCGCCGCCGTCGCCCTGCTCGCGCTTTCGGCGATCTACCTGCCCGCCACGCTGCTCGTCACGGCCGCGCTCGAGCCGGCCGAGTGGGTCGAGCGGCTGATCGTCGGCCTCGGCTCGCCGCTCGCAGCCGCCGCGACGCTGGCCGTGTTTCGCGGCTACGCGGCGGCGGCCGTCGCCTGCACAGTCACGGTCGTGGCCTACGCGGTCGACGTCGTCGCGGGATCCGCCCTGGTCCCGCTGTCGTTGATGGGTCCCAACCCGCTGCTCGGGGTGCGCTTCTACGGGATCGGCAACGAGCTCGAGGCCACCCTCGCCCCGCTGGTCCTGCTCGGCACGGGAGCGGGGATCGCCGCCTGGATAGCGGTCCGGGGCGGGCGCGCCGACGGCGCGGGCGGGGCTTCGGCCGCCGGCCCGCGGGCGGCGCTCGCCTTCGGGGTCGTCTGCGTGCTCGCGATCGTCGCCTTCGCGCCGGGACGCTTCGGCGCCGACGTCGGCGCCGCGATCGTGCTGGCGGTCGGCGGCGGGGTCGCGGCGGCGGTGGCGCTCGGCACCGCGCGCCGTCGCGCCGTCGTGCTCGTTCTCGTCGCGCCGCTGGCCGCGCTCGCCGCGCTCGCCGCGGCTGACCTCGTCTTGGGGGGCAATGCGCACCTCAGCCGCTCCGTGCTCGAGGCTGGCGGATTCGACGACCTGGCGGACGTCGCGGAGCGCCGTCTGCGTCTGTCGGCGGCGAGCTTCTCGTCGACCTTCGGGTCGCCGTTCCTGTTCGCGGCGATCGCCGCGATCGTGGTGGGGATCATCTTCAGGCGCCGGATCGTGGCCTGGTTCGCCGATGCCCGCCCCGCGCTCGCCGGCTTTTTGGGCGCCCTGGCGGCGGTCGTCGTCGGCACGCTCGCCAACGACTCCGGGGCGCTGCTGTTGATGGTCGGCACCGCCTACCTGGCGTCGTTCGCGGGCTTCGCCTGGACCATCCGCTCGGGAGCCGCGAGCGATCCCGGGCCGGCCCTCCCCCGCCGGGGGGATGGCGGCTGAAACCAGCGCCGCCGCCGGGTTTAGGTGCCGCAGGCCCGGGCAACCGCGTACAGACGACTTCGAGGCGCATTTCGCGCCTTGCGGGGGTTTTGGCGGCCCGTGGAGAGCCCGGGGCCGCTGTTACGATCGCTCGATGCGTATCGCGTTGGTGACACCCTATTCGTGGACCTATCGCGGAGGCGTGAACCGCCACGTGGAGGCGCTTGCCGAGCAGTTTTCGGGCCGCGGTCATCACGTCCGAGTGCTCGCGCCCTGGGACCCGCCCGACCGCCTGAGCCGGCTGCTTCACCGTGCGCCCGCCGAGCAGCGTCCCCAGCCCGACTACCTGGTGCCGCTGGCACGCACGATCGGCTTCTCGGCCAACGGCTCGATCTCGCCGCTGTGCGGGTTCCCGGAGGGCGTCGCCCGCATGCGACGCGAGCTTCGGGGCGGCGATTACGACGTCGTGCACGTGCACGAGCCGATCGCGCCGCTGATCGGCTGGGACGCCTGCGCCTACCCCGGCGCCCCCGTGGTCGGGACCTTTCACGCCTACTCGACGAAGGCGATCCCGAACGGGATCGGCAACCTCCTGGGCGCGCGCCGACGGTTCAACCACCTGACCGCGCGCGTCGCCGTCTCCGAGGCCGCCGCGTGGACGGGGCGCCGCTTCTTCGGCGGCGACTACCGGATCATTCCCAACGGCGTCGACCTCGACGGGCCTCCGGCCGGGCCGAAGCCTCCGGATGAGCGCCTCCGCATCCTGTTCGTCGGCCGGCCCGAGGAGCGCAAGGGGCTTCCCGTCCTTCTGAGCGCGTTCTCGGCGCTCGTCCATCACATCCCCGCGCAGCTGACGGTCGTTGGCGCGAGCCGCGACGAGATCGAGCCCTACCTCGCCGATCCGGAGGTCGCCGAGTCGGTCGACGCGCTCGGCCGTGTGCGGCGCTCCGAGCTGTGGCGCAACCTCCACGAGGCCGACGTGCTGTGCGCTCCCTCGCTCAGCGGGGAGAGCTTCGGAATGGTCCTGAGCGAGGCGTTCGCCGCCGGGACGCCGGTCATCGCTTCGGAGATAGCCGGCTATCGCGATGTCGTCACCGACGGCGTCGACGGGGTCCTCGTTCCTCCCGCCGACGCGCAGCGGCTCGCCGAGGAGCTTGCGCGCATGCATGTCGAGCCCTCGCGCCGCGAGGCGATGGGCGCGCAGGCCCGCAGGTCGGCGCGCCGCTACGCCTGGCCGCGCGTGGCCGACGAGCTCGAGGAGGTCTACGAGCGCGCCGTCGAGGCGCCGGCGCCCAGCGGTGCCGCGGAGCGCCTCGTCAAGCGCGCCGGCCTCGCGCCGGCCGCGGGCGGTCCGCGCCGACCCCCCGAGCGCCTTCCGTCCCTCGATCCCGTCCCTGCCGGCGGCGCGGGCGCGCTGGCGCGCCGCCTGGCGCTTTGGGCGGCGGGGCTGCTCGCGATCGCGCTCACGGCGCTCGCCGCGAACAGGATCGGCCTCGAAAGCGTCGCCGGGAGCTTCGTACGCTCGAAGCCGGGCTGGGTCCTGATCGCACTGGGGCTGATGATGGCCTCGATGTTCGTCCGCGCGGCCGCTTGGTATGCGATCGCGCGCGCGGCGCTTCCGGACCGCATCATCCGCCGCCGTGACATCACCTCGGGGACGATGATCGGGGTGCTGATGTCGGCGACGCTACCGGCGCGGCTCGGCGAGCCGGCCCGCGCGATGGTCGTCGCACGCCGCATCGGCCGGATGCGGGAGACCTTCCCGGTCCTCGTCGGAACGCTGGTCTCGCAGACGATCCTCAACGTCGCGGCGCTGGTGATCCTCGGCGTGATCATCGTCTCGACGACCGACCTCTTCCACCAGAACCAGAAGGCGTTCTTCCTCGTCAGCCTGGTGCCCGTCGTGCTGCTCGCCGGCGTCGCCGCGGCGCCGACACTGGTGCGGGAGAACGGCAGCGGGCGCCTGGCGCGCATCGCGGCCACCCTGCGCCGCGCGCTGCTGCGGGTGCGCTCCGGGCTCGCCGTCTTCCGCGACCTGCGGCGCGGGTCGTTCGCCGCCGGGGCGCAGCTTCTCGCGTGGGGGATCCAGGCGCTCGCCTGCTACGCGCTGTTCGAGGCGCTCGGGCTCGACATCCACGGGGCGGCCGCCGCCGCGGCGGCGGTCCTGTTCGCGGTCAACGTCACGGCGGTCGTGCCAGCCACGCCGTCGAACATCGGCGTCTTCCAGCTCGCCGTGATCAGCGTGCTCGTCGGTGGCTTCGACGTCGGAGCCGCCGACGCGCTGGCCTACGGGATCATCCTCCAGGCGGTCGAGATCGCCACCGCGGTGGCACTCGGCGTCCCAGCGCTGGTGCGCGAGGGCGTGACGTGGCGCGATCTGCGCCTGCGCGCCATGCAGACGGCGCCCGTCCGGCTCTCCGGCGTCGGGGACCAGCGAGCGCACGAGCACGCCGCCTCATAGAGGGCTTCAGCTCGCGACCCCCCCGATGGAGAGTCGCTCGGCGCTGATCGTGCTCGCCGACGGCGCGCGGCCGAGCGTCTTCGAGGCGCTCGTCGAGGCCGGCGAGCTGCCGAGCATTCGCGAGCACATCCTCGAACGCGGGTCCTACCGGCGCGCGACGTCCACGTTTACGAGCACCACGGGCCCTGCCCATGTCCCGATCCTCACCGGGTGCTTCGCCGGCACGGCCGGAGTCCCGGGGTACCGCTGGTTCGACCGCGGCGCATACCGGCCGGCGGCGTGGCCAGGTCAGTGGTGCATGCGCAGCTACAACGGCCCCGAGGCGCTGCTGCTGAACCGCGACCTCTCCGCAGGCGCGCGAACGCTGTTCGAGCTGACGCGCAGCCCGGTCAACGTATTCGGCGTCCTGACGCGGGGGGTACCGCGCGCCAACAACCTGCTCGCGCGGCGCAAGCAGTGGCTGTGGCCCTACATCCACTACTCGCGCCGCTGGGGGGCGGCCGAGCCATGGGCGGCGCGCGCTCTCGCGGCGAGCATCTCAATCCCCAGCGAGCTGCGCTTCGTGGCCTTTCCGGGGATCGACTGGTTCAGCCACTACGTGGACCCCGTGGGGAAGGGAACGCTCGAGTGCTACCGGCTGATCGACCGCGCGCTCGGCGACGTCGCCCGCGAGCTGCGCCGCACCCGGGCCTACGACGACACCCTGATCGTGCTGTGCAGCGACCACGGCCACACCCCCGTCCACACCCACTACGACCTTCCGGTCCGTATCGAGCAGGACTTCGGCCTTCGGGCCGCCTACCACAGCCGCGCCGTCTTCAAGCGCGATCCCGACGCCGTCGCCTGCGTGTCCGGCAACGGGATGGCGAACGTCTACCTGCGCGGCGACGGTTGGCGGGGTCCGCCCCCGACGCGCTCTCAAATCGATCGCCACCACCCTGGCCTGCGCGAGGGGCTGCTCGCCGAGCCGGGCATCGACCTCGTTGTCACGAGGGCGGAGGACGGGGGCGCCTGGATCGAGAGCCGCCGAGGGCTCGCCCACCTCCTCGAGCTTCCCGGGGGGCTGGCCTACAGCGCGCCGGCCGGCGACCCGTTCGGCTGGGGCCGGCTCCCGGCGCGGATGTCGCACCAGGAGGCGCTGGCGCTCACGTTCGACAGCGGCCATCCCGACGCGCTGGCGCAGATCGCGCAGCTGTTCCGCTCGCGGCGCAGCGGCGACCTCGTCGTCTCGGCGACACCGGGGTGGGATCTGCGCGAGCGCTACGAGCATCCCGAGCACCTGTCCTCGCACGGTGCGCTTCACGCCGGCCACATGGTCGTCCCGGTCGCCGCCAGCGCGCCGCTGGCCGAGGGGCCGATGCGGACCGCCGACATCTTCGCGACGGCGCTGGACTGGCTGGGCCGCGAGGTCCCGGCGGGGATCGACGGCGTGTCGCGGCTGGCCTGAGCGTTCCGGCGATCGGCACCGTGGGAGCCGAAACGTAGATCCGCCCGCGGACGCCTGAAAGGGCGATCTCGCTACCCTAGTCGCCCGCCGGCCGCACCCCGATCGCGGCGGCGGCACGAGCCCATGGCTGTCTCGAACGTCTCAGGATTCCCCCGCATCGGCCCCGCTCGCGAGCTCAAGTTCGCGACCGAGGCCGCATGGAAGGGGGAGCTCGCCACCGACGAGCTGCTCGCGACCGCGAAGCAGATCCGGCTCGACAACTGGCGCTTCATGCGGGACGCCGGGATCGACCTCATCCCCTCGAACGACTTCTCGCTCTACGACCAGGTGCTCGACCTGATCGCGCTCGTCGGCGCCGTCCCGGAGCGCTATGGCCACGGCGGCGGGGCGGTTGACCTCGACACCTACTTCGCCATGGCGCGCGGCCGCCAGGAGGGCGGGGTGGACGTGACCGCGATGGAGATGACGAAGTGGTTCGACACCAACTACCACTACATCGTCCCCGAGCTCGGGCCCGATACGAAGTTCTCGCTGTCGAGCGACAAGCCGTTCGCCGAGCACGCCGAGGCCATGGAGGAGCTGGGCATCGACACAGTTCCGGTGCTCGTCGGCCCGGTCTCCTTTCTGCTGCTCGGCAAGTCGGCCGACGGCGTGCCCGAGGACTTCGACCGCCTGACCTTGCTCGAGGACCTGCTCGAGGTCTACGGGGAGGTGCTCGAGCGGCTCGCCGAGCAGGGCGCCACGTGGGTGCAGCTCGACGAGCCGTGCTTCGTCATGGATCGCTCCGACCACGAGCTCGGCACGCTGCGGGTCGCCTACGAGGAGCTGGCGCGCGTGCACGAGCGGACGCGGATCTGCGTCAAGACGTATTTCGACCACGCCGGTGACGCCTACGGGGTGCTGCGCGACCTCCCGGTCGAGGGCATCGGCCTCGACCTGCATCGCGGGCCCAAGAACGTCGAGCTGATCGCGAACGAGGGCGGGCTCGAGGACCAGACGCTGTTCGCCGGCGTCGTGGACGGGCGCAACGTGTGGATCAACCAGCTCGAGCACAGCCTCGATCTGCTCCGCGGGCTCGAGGACCGTTGCGACGAGCTTGTGGTCTCGACGTCGTGCTCGCTGCTCCACACGCCGATCGATCTCGACGCCGAGCCCGAGGACGGCGACGAGGACCTCGACGACGAGCTGCGCTCCTGGATGGCGTTCGCGAAGCAGAAGGTCGGCGAGGTCGCGACGCTGACGCGCGGGCTCAACGAGGGCCGCGAGGCGATCGCCGCCGAGCTCGACGCCAACGACCGCGCGCTGGAGGACAGGCGCAACTCCCACCGGACGCAGAACCCCGAAGTTCGCGAGCGCGTCGAGGCGCTCAGCGACCCGGACGCGCAGCGCGACAGCGACTTCGAGGCGCGCCGCGAAGCGCAGCGTCCCAATCTCGACCTGCCGCTGTTCCCGACCACCACGATCGGCTCCTACCCCCAGACGCCCGAGATCCGCAAGGCCCGCGCCGAGCTGCGCGAGGGCAAGCTCGACCAGGAGGGCTACGAGGAGAGGATGCGCTCCGAGATCGAGCGCGTGATCCGCTTCCAGGAGGAGGTCGGCCTCGACGTCCTCGTCCACGGCGAGCCGGAGCGCAACGACATGGTCCAGTACTTCGCCGAGCAGCTGGAGGGCTACGTCTTCACCCAGAACGCCTGGGTGCAGTCATACGGCTCGCGCTACGTGCGCCCGCCGATCATCTTCGGCGACGTGCGCCGCCCGGCGCCGATGACCGTCGCCTGGATCCTCTACGCGCAGTCGCTGACCGACAAGCCCGTCAAGGGCATGCTCACGGGGCCGGTGACGATGCTCCAGTGGTCGTTCGTGCGCGACGACCAGCCGCGCGCCGAGACGTGCGAGCAGCTCGCGCTCGCGATCCGCGACGAGGTCTCCGACCTCGAGCAGGCCGGGATCAAGGTGATCCAGGTCGACGAGCCCGCGATCCGCGAGGGCCTGCCCCTGCGCCGCGACCGCTGGCGCGAGTACCTCGAGTCGGCCGTCTACTGCTTCCGCGTCGCCACCGCGGTGGTCGGCGACGAGACCCAGGTCCACACCCACATGTGCTACTCGAACTTCGGCGACATCATGGAGCAGATCCAGCAGATGGACGCCGACGTCCTGCTCATCGAGGCGGCCCGCAGCCGCATGGAGCTCCTGCACGACTGGGAGCGAACCGGCTACCGCCAGGAGATCGGCCCCGGCGTCTACGACATCCACTCACCGCGCGTCCCGTCCACGGAGGAGATGGCGGAGTTGCTCGAGGCCGCCGCCGACGTCCTCGATCCGGCCCAGATCTGGGTCAACCCTGACTGCGGGCTCAAGACCCGTGCCTGGCCCGAGACCGAGGCCGCGCTGCGCAACATGGTCGAGGCCGCAAGGCAGCTGCGCGAGCAGCTAGTGCCGGCTGAGTAGCGCGCCCGGGGGGGTCGCCGCCGGGAACTCGACGGTGAGGCGAGCATGGAAACCGCCGCCCTCGTCGCGGAACTGATGACGGATGCCACCGATTGGCACGCCGCTGCCGTTGCGCCCCACGCCCACCCACTGAACTGGGAACGCGGGGTCCGCCGACGTTGTGAGGGTGCGAAGGTCGGACTGGTCGAGGAAGATCCGCATAGCCAGCGGTGCGCCACCTGTGGTCTCGACGACCTCCTGGGCGCCGTCGGCGCGAGTGCGCAGGATGTAGTTATCGGGGCAGCTGCCCGCGATCAGCGGAGCCTCGTCGTTGGTGGTCATGGCGTCCTCGTACCACTCGGGGATGACCTCCCCTGATCCCGTGTTGCAGGTCAGCTCGATGCTGCACACGCGCCGACGTCCTCGCGACAAGGCCGTGGCCGCCTGACCGACTCGGTCGGACCAGCGCAGCTCCCGGGCGAGGAGCCGCTCGATGCCGCCATGACCGAGTTCGAGCTTCTTGGTCACAAGGGCCTGCCGCTGCTTCACCACATCCGTAGACGGAGCGGTGATACCGAGCTTCTTGAGCACCTTTGCCGCACGGCGCGCCTCCCACGCAAGCACATCGACGCGCGATACCCGTCTGCCATCGATGTGCGCCGTGATGGGCAAGATCCTTGCGCGCATGAGCGTCGACATTCTCGCCGCTTACGGGGGCGCCGCGGCCGCGGCGCCCCCTGCAAAGCGAGCAGAAGCCACGCTGGCGAACCCAGACCTGGCACCTCCTACCGCGTGACGGTGTCGCACGGACCCGGGGGGACGAGTCGGTGGGTGCACCGAACGCCCGTCGGCTTGGGTGCGATGATCGCTGGACGTGGAGCTCGCGGGCTTGTCTGTCATTCGGAGGGGGTCGGGCCCGCCGTTGGTGTTACTTCACGGGATCGGCGGCAGCGGGCGGCAGTGGTCGCCGGTGCTGGGGGTGCTGGAGCGCGAGTTCGACGTCCTCGCAGTGGACCTGCCCGGCTTCGGCGACTCGCCGGCGATGCCCGACGTGCCGACGACGATCGGCGGACAGGCGGAGGCCGTTGCCCGGGCGCTCGATGCCGGCGGGGTCGAGCGCCCACACCTGGTGGGCAACTCGTCGGGAGGGTGGCTGGCGCTTGAGCTGGCGCGGCGCGGGCGCGCCCGCAGCGTGGTTGGGTTGGCGCCGGCGGGATGTGGTCTCCGTTGGAGGATCGCTACCGGTTCTCCCTCTTGCGCAGTGCCCACTACTCGGCGAAGGTCATTCGGCACTTCCCTGGGCTTACCCGGACCGCGGCACGCCGCTGGATGCTTGGCTGGTGGGCGTTCATGGCCCGGCCGGGACGCTGGAGCCCGGCCGAGGCGCATGCCCAGATGCAGGCTTTGGGCGGGGCGGAGAGCTTCATGGACTTCCTGCGCTGGACGCGCGGGCGCACAGTCGAGGGGCTGAGCGACGTTCGCTGCCCCGTCCTCATTGCCTGGGGATCTCGCGACCTTCTGCTTCCGCGCCGACAGGCCGATCGCTTCGTGCGTGCGATTCCGGGCGCGGAGTTCCGGCTCCTGCGCGGCGTCGGCCACGTCCCGATGGCCGATGATCCCGAGCTGATCGGCTCCACCGTCCGCGACTTCGCATGGCGCGCCGAGGCCGTCGTCGCCTAAGGTCGAAGCGACTGGACGCGGGGCGACGTGCGGGAGTGAACCGCTCGACGGTTGAGGACGTAGCCGTCACTGTCGCCTTTGCTTGGCTGCGAACGCACCAGCCGGCCTGTCGGACACGCCCGCTCGGGACGACGACCGGGTCTGTCCAAGGGATGAGGCGAACGAGCGCGCGAGGCGCCCGGTCGTCGTCCGTTGCGGGCGTCTGGCGTGGCCGTCCGGAAACGACCGCTCTTCACGCTTTGCGCAACGTTACCCGGTGGCTGCGGGGCGACGTCTCATGCAAAGAGTGACCGCAGAAGCGCAATGCGTCTCGGACGCGCTACGGCGCCGCGTCGAGGTCAATGCGGATGGTCAGCAGGTCGCGGTTCCTACCGAAGAACCGCACGGCAGCTGCGTTGAACCGGTTCATATGGCGTTGGCGATCGTGGGCGTCGTCGTCCGGCATGACGTGAGCCCTGCCCTGGTACCAGCGGCGGCCGATCTTCAAGCGGACGCGCGGGTTGGCAAGGATGTTGCGCACGTAGCCAGCGCGCGTGCCGTACTCGGAGACGAGCCAGAAGGTCTTGGTTCCCTTTACGAGACCACTTCCCACTGGCGTTCGCCGCGGCTTGCCCGTCTTGCGTCCGGTTGTCTCGAGCAGCGCGTAGATCGGCGGCGCGATACCGACGGTGAGGAGCGCGCGTCCGATGCGGTTGCCGACCTGCTTCTGCCAGGCGTGCCTGATTCGCTTTTCCGGTGATGAGCTCATGAGTTGCGGCGCTTGGGGACTCAACTCGTCGAGGTCGTCGAGCGAACGCCGTCGGACTGCTCGGCGCTCTCCTCCGCGTGTTTTCGCGGCACGCCGCCAGCGAAGGTTCGTTGCGCGAGAAGGTCGGCGTCGCTAAGGACGGTGCGGCGGATCCAGTCGAAGATCTCCTCGTGGGCAAGGTGGATCGCGCCGTTGCGGCAGTGAAGATGGCCGCCTTCCTCGCGTCGGAACTCGCGCAGGCGCGTGGATCGGGCGGACGTGAGCCGCTCAAGGAAGCCGTGCGCGAGCCGCCTGTCGAAGAAGTGCTCGTCCTCTCCGACGAGCACGAGCACGTGAGCGTCGATGCGCTCAGCCCAAGCTGTGTCATCGAACTCTCCTGCCCGCTTGATTAACTCGGCGAGGCTCTTGGTGCCGAAGGTCCACCTCGCGTTGGCGATCATCCAGGCAAGCTCGCGGTCACGCCTGGCGTAGAGGTTCACGACCCGATCCATACCTGGTGGCAGCCGCTTGACTACACGGCGGAGAAACGGCGGTGCGCTGTGCTCAACCGCGGCGAGGAAGGGCGGGAAGTAGTCGAATAGGACGATCCCGTGGTAGCGGTCGAGGTGGGCGGCGGCGCGGGCCAAGAGATGCCCGCCGAGACTGATGCCGACACCGACGACCGCGCGCGGGTGGCAGTGCTCTGAGAGGGAGTCGAGCGCGACCGAAGCGGGCCGCTCCCAGTCGGGAACGAACGTGCGCTGGTGCGCGCGGAGCAACTGACCTTGGCCAGGGCCTTCCCAAATCAGGACGTGGAATCCGCGCGCGATCGCGCCCGCTCCGATCGTGAAGTAGAGCTCCTCGGGCGTCGAGTCGAATCCTCCGTGAACGACCAGCACATCGTCGTGTGATGCCGACGGGGATCGCAGGAACAAGGTTTCCATCTCGACCCCCTCGTATGGAACCTTGGAGCGCGTTAGGTCCACTCCGAGCGCCCGAAGGCCCCGGCAGAACTGTTCCCGACAGAACGCCGCCGCAGACGGTCGGCGACTGTCGCTGGGAGACAGGAAGAACTCGGCGCTGCGCATGTAGCAGCTCGCCCGAAGCTGGGCATTGCCGCGCGAGACCGGATCGATGAGGCCTCCGCCGCGCTCGGCGACGATCCTCGCGAGGCCCGACCAGGCCCGATGCCACGAACTGAAGCCGCCCTCCCTGATCGCGGGGACGACGGTCATGACCTCCTCGAAGTCGGCGCCGCCATACGGGGTCGCCCACAACGCTCGGATCATTTCGAACTCGAAGACCTGCGTCCGGAAGAACCGCCTCCGAGGGCCATGCAGGCCAGGTACATAACACGTCATCGACCCCGATACTACGTGACACGTCACCAGAGTTCAATGACGCGTCACCTGTCCGACGTTACGCTGATGGCGTGGATCGCTCTGAGGAGCTTCGCTACCTGATCCTCGCCGCCCAACGCGAGGGCAACCGCGCCCTCTCTGTTGCCCTACGGCCATACGGGCTCACCACCGCCCAAGCCGAGGCGGTCGACGTCCTTCGCAAGGCGAGGCGTCCGCTAACGGTCAAGGAGATCGGCGAGCGGCTCATCTACGAACACGGCAGCCCAAGCCGGTTGATGCGCACCCTGGTCGAGAAGGGACTCGTCGAGCGCCTGGCCGCCAAGGACGACCGACGCCTCACGATGCTGCGGCTGAACGCGAGAGGCCGAGCCGCCGCGGGCCGCATGACCGAAGCCAAGCGGCAAATCGACGAGGCGATCGCACCAATCCTTGAGCAGCACGACGTCGACGCTACCTTGGCGCTGCTTCGCTCTCTGATTGGCGACCTGCCCGCCGGGCGAGCGCTTGCCCGTCGCATCGCTGACGAAGAGGCGACGAGCTGAGCCGCAGGCGATCCTACCGGGATCCGACAGCGGAAACCGCCTCAGCGGGCAGCGTCTGCAACCGTCGAGGCGACGCGTCCCACGACGAGGCGCTATCCGCCGAGCCGGCCGCGACGGTGTCGCCTCGGCCTGTGAGGAGGCGTCTTTGCCGAGGCGGCGCTGGTTACTGCTCCGGACGGAGGTTGTCGCACAAACCCCTGGCGGCCTCCTGAGAGCCCGTCTCGACCCCCGTTAACAATCGGGTCGAAGTCGGTCCTGACCACTCGGCGCTCGTCCTGCCAGGCGGCCCGTGACTCGGCGCAGTCGTCGTCTGAATATCCGCAGTGGTCCCTCTCGGAGCGACCCTTTATGCGACAGCCTCGCGTGAAAGCGACAGCTGGGAGCGCGAGCTACCGCTCAGCTGCGGCGGCTGATGCCGAGCCGCTCGCGCAAGCCCCGGGCGTTGAAGAAGCGGTAGATCCCGCGGATGATCGAGCGCTTGCGGTTGTTGTAGGGGAACCACTGAAGCTCGGAGGCCAGGGGGCGGATGCGCGGTGAGGTGATCGCCTCGGAGCGCACGAACTTGCGGATGCCGTAGGCGCCGTGGCGGAAGCCGATCCCGCTCGACTTCCAGCCGCCCATCGGCAGCGGGAGCTGCTGGTAGTTGGAGAGCACGTCGTTGACGTTGACGGCGCCGCACTCGATGCGGCGGGCGATCGACTCGCCGCGCTCGCGGTCGCCCGAGAACACCGAGGCCGAGAGGCCGTAGCGGGTGTCGTTGGCGAGCCGCACCGCCTCCTCGGCGTCGCGGACCTTCATCACCGGGATCGTCGGGCCGAAGGTCTCCTCGGTCATCGCCTTCATCGAGTGGTCGGCGTCGGCGATCACGGTCGGCTCGTACCAGTCGCCGGGGCCGTCCTTGCGCTTGCCGCCGGTGAGGATGCGGGCGCCGGCGCGGCGCGCGTCCTCGACGTGGTCGGAGACGATCTCGACCTGGGCAGGGGTCGTCATCGCGCCGACGTCTGCCTCGTAGTCGCGCGCGTCCATGCCCTGTCGCAGCTTCTGCACCTTGTCGGTCAGCGTCGAGACGAACTCGTCGTAGATCGGCTCCTCGACGTAGACGCGCTCGATCGACATGCAGACCTGGCCGCTGTTGACGAGCCCGCCCCACGCGGCGGCGTTGGTGGCGCGCTCGAGGTCGGCGTCGGCGAGCACGATCATCGGGTCCTTGCCGCCGAGCTCGAGGCTGACCGGGGTCAGGGTGTCGGCGGCTCGCTTCATCACGATCTTGCCCGTTCGCTCCGAGCCCGTGAACTGGATGAAGTCGACCTCGTCGATCAGGGCCCCGCCCGTCTCGCCGCCGCCGTTTACGACGTCGAGCACGTCGGGTCCGCCGATCTCCTCCTTCCACGCCCGCACCACCTCGATCAGCGACAGCGGGGTGAACTCCGATGGCTTGATCACGACCGCGGCTCCCGCGGTCAGCGCCGGGATCGCATCGCCGAGCGACAGGATCAGGGGGAAGTTCCAGGGGCTGATGATCCCGACCACGGCATACGGCCGGTAGGTGATCGTCAGCCGGCGGACCCGGAACAGCGGCAGGTGGGGGGTGGGGTGCTCGTCGGCGAGGAACCGGGGGCCGTTCTCGCCGTAGAAGTTGATCGCGTCGGCGACGTAGGGGGTCTCGAGCGCGGCGTCGGCGCGGACCTTGCCGCTCTCGGCCTGCATGACGTCGGCGACGCGGTCGCCGTTGGAGATCAGCCAGTCGCGCAGCTTGCCGAGCCAGCGGTAGCGGCCCGCGATCCCCATCGCCTCCCACTCGGGCTGCGCGGCGCGCACCCGCGCCGCCACCTCGTGCACGCGCTCGGGACCGTCGATCGGAAGCGTGCGGACGACCGAGCCGTCGGCGGGGTTGTGGACGTCGAAGCTCTCGGCCGCGGCGGGCGCAGCGTCGCCGTCGGCCTGGGACTCGTGCTGGGCCGCGGTGGCCTCGGTCTCGATCTCCATGCGCGCTCTTGCAGGACTCTAGCGCGCGGTTGGCCGGCTGGCCAGTAGCGGCGGTGACCTACCCGGGGACGAGCCGGAAGACGGGGCCGTCGAGCGAGGTGACGTAGATGCGCCCGCCGCGGCCCTCGCCGAACGAGGTCGGGGTCGAGACCGAGAGCCCGAGCGGCTTGTCGTCCGAGGCAGCGGGGACGCCGGGCACGAAGCTGCGGATCTGGCCCGCGCAGAGGTCGGCGTAGACGTAGCGCCCCTCGAGCGTCGGCAGCGACGGGTCGTTCACGACGTAGCCGCCGGTGATCGAGCAGTTTCCGGTGCCGTTGGCGCTGGAGTAGGTGAAGATCGGCGGCGTCGTGGGATCGGGGCCCGGCCGCGACGGGTCGAAGAACTGGTTGCCCTCGAACTGCGGCCAGCCGAAGTTCGCGCCGCGCGCCGCCGCCCGGCCGAGGTAGTCGACCTCCTCGACCAGGTCCTGGCCGACGTCGGCGAGCACCAGGTTCTGTGTCTCGGAGTCGAACGAGAAGCGCCACGGGTTCCGCAGCCCGTAGGCATAGACCTCGTC
>DASPWW010000153.1:0-2524 GCA_035637595.1 Solirubrobacterales bacterium
GCAGCGATGGTGACGAGGCCGAGCACGAACTCGCGGTTACGCGACCCGGTGCCGATCGCCCGCGCTCCCGCATCAAGACGGCGTGCATCGCTTCTCCTCTCGGCGTCTGCGGCGTGACCACAACGTAGCCAACGGACCCGCCGGCCCTAGGGCTACGGCGCGTAGACGTCCGTGTGGCACGGGTCGCCGCCGCAGACGTCGACGATCGCCCCATTCCGGTCGCTGAGGAACCGCGACTTCTGCTCCCGGGCCGCGACCGTGGAGCGCGGATACTCGTGCGGGTCCTCGCCCGTGGTCGGCGGCAGGTTGCGAAACGGCGGCGGAGTGACCAGGCCCGGCCCCGAATCCCAGATCACGATCCCGGAGCCGCGGAAGGGAAAGCGCGGGATCGGCTTGATCCCCCACAGCAGGTGGCGATCGCGCGAGCGGGACGGGTCGAGCGCCGGCTCATAGGCCCGCGCGCCGATCGTCCGCGCCTCGACCGCCGCGGCGTACATCGTCACCTGGTGGTCGCCGTAGGCGACGTGCATCAAGACGTGGTGCTGCGGCGTGTCGGGAAGCGGGTGGCGAGTCATGTGCCGCGCGTAGGCCTCGGCCTCCGAGCGCGTCCAGAGCTGCTCCATCAGGTCGAGGATCAGCGGGTGAAGCGAGTCATCGGGGTAGCTCGTGTAGAGGGGGACGTCGAACGTCCCGACGAAGTCGCTCGACCGGGTGAGCAGGAGCCCGCCGTAGTCCGTGCCCGGCACGCCGACAACGCCGCGCCGCACATCCGGAGAGATCGCGATCGTCGAGCCGCCCATGATCCCGCCCTGGCTGTTGCCGTCGTAGTAGAGGTGGCGGGTGTCGAACAGCGCCTTGCCGTCGGCGCCCTGGAAGGAGGGATCGGTGGCGAATCCGTGCCGGTTTCGCATCAGCCGCCCGAGGTAGAGCGCGTTCACCATCGCCTGCTCGAGGCGATCCCCCGCGCCCGGGAAGAGGCTCAGGTTCTGGAGCACGAGCGCGTCGTAGGGGAGGTTGGTCTCGGTGCCCGGTTCGCCGCTCGTGTCGTTGGCTAGCCCCCACCACTCCGTGGCGCAGAACATGAAATCGTGCTCGCGCGACATCGCCTCGACGTTTGAAGCCTCGATCTCGCGGTCGTCCCCGAACAGCCCGTGGCCATAGAGCGAGGCCCGCGCGGGCTTCTTCGCCGCCTTGGCGGGGACGATGCATGCGAACGGAGCCGTCGCGACGTTCCCGGGCATCTGCTCCGGCATGGCATTCGGATCGTCGGAGGCGTAGTTGAAGGCGCCACCCTGGGCGCAGGCCGGCGTCTCCAGGTAGCAGGGGACCTGGTAGGAGCCGACGATCTCGCGCAGGATGCCGGGGGCGGGATCGTCGGTGACGCTCGAGATCTGGAAGCTGGGCGCATCTCCCCGCGGCACGCCGTCGGCGAGGGTTTTGTCGCCGAGCTGCTCGAAGGCATCGTTTCTGATCGCGAGCATCGGCGCGGTGAGGCTGCGGCGGCTCTCGACGGTGAAGTCCCACGCCTCATACAGGCCGTGGCGCGCAATCCCCGCGTTCTCCAGCGAGCGGAAGATCGAGCGGTAGCGCGCCTTCTGGGAGCGCTCCGCGGCCGGCAGGGGTTTGCCATCGCGAAGCTTCTCGAACCACCGCGGCGCCTCGAGCTTCTTTCCCTCCGCGTCCTTGAGATCCCGCAGCGCAACGATGTAGCGGTGACCCTGGGCGAGGAGCTCCGCGGGATGGATCAGAAGCGTGGTGTTCGCGGGGTCCGGCGCCTGGGAGTCGAGCTCGGCCCAGATCGGCGCCCGCTTGCCGGTCTTCGCGTCGACGAGGACGATCGGGGCCCGCTCGGCCCGGTAGCGGGCGATGTTTCGAAGCCCGACCGGTCCCGTCCTGCGCAGCGCCCTCGGCGTGTCCAGGCCCGGGACGCGGGCGATGATCGTGCTGCCGGGGTCGAAGCCGTCCGCGCGGTCGTACGGGGCGACGTCGATCCGCTGGGCGGTGACGTTCTGCGGCATCGCGTCCTGGGGCAGATCGACGCGACGGCCGGTCGCCGCGCTCGGATCGTGCCGGGTGAAGAGATCGTTCGGGAAGGGCAAGAGGCACGGCTCGTCGGAGAACGGCTGGCAGTCGGCGCCCGGGTCGGCCGCAGAGGCCTCCGGTGCTGCGGCGAGCGTGGCGAGCACGCCAGCGCAGCAGGCGGCCAGCACCGCAAATCTCCGAGTCGATATCCGTGGACCGACTCCCACCATCCTCGGCGGCGAGCTTAAGCGAGCGCCTCGCGCCTCGCGCCGGTTCGCCGGGCCCGAGTTAGCAGCTGACTACGCCTGCGCGGAGATATGCCGCTCGAGCCTGTCGAAGCTGTCCGTCCAGCCGTCATGGTGAAGCGCGCGGCGCTCCTCGGTCTTGAACAGACCTTGCGTAAAGGCAACCTCCGTCGATCCACCGAGGTCCCGAAACGAAAGGGTGACGACTGTCTCGACGTCGTCGGGATCGGGATCCTCATATACGAAGGTGAAGACGA
>DASPWW010000154.1:0-2151 GCA_035637595.1 Solirubrobacterales bacterium
CGGAGTGAAGCTGCACGCGATCGGCGGCGAGCAGGTGCTCCTCTGCCGCGTTACCTACGCTCCGGGGAAATTCGTGCCGCGGCACGCGCACCCCGAGGCCGAGCAGGCGATGGTCATCCTCGACGGCGAGGTGGAGGTGACGATCGGCGACGAGACGCGCCGCCTCGGCGCCGGCGACGTCTGCGTCATGAACCGCGGCGTGGAGCACGAGCTCCATTCACTGGGTGGGGTCACGTTCTTCGAGGCGCTGTCACCGGTCCCGCTCGACCACATACCCGATCGGGATCGCGACCTCGTCCTCGGCCCCGACGCCGGTAGTCGCCACGTCGAACGCTAGGAGCGAAGGGAGAAGCCAATGCCAATGATCGAGGTCAAGCTCTACGACCATCGGGTGACCGACGAGGCGGTTCCGAAGATGATCGAGAAGCTCACCGACGCCCTCGCCGAGTCGAGCGGCGCCGCGAAGGAGCACATCCAGGTGGTGATCCAGGGCGTCCCGCCGAAGCACTGGGGAATCGCGGGCAAGCCGGCGGGCTAGGAGAAGCGGATGCCGCTGATCGAGGTGAAGCTGTTCGACTTCAGGATGAACGAGGAGACGAGCCGGAAGCTGATCGCGGGGCTCACGGACGCACTGTGCGCGGCGACGACCGAGGGCCTCCGCGAGCACACGTGGGTGATCGTCGAGGGCCACTCGCCGAAGGACTGGGGCGTCGGCGGGGTGCCCTGGCCGGCGGAGATGACACCGCCGCCCTAGCCTCCGAGCGGAAGCTGGCGCTTCCGCTCGGGATCGGGTACGCCGCTCATCGCGGTAAACGCGCGGGGCCAAGCCCCGCGCTCCTAGAAAATCGTGGGTCGGCGAGTGTCCGCTGGGTGCGGGCGGTGGCGCTTCGCGTCCCCGCCCCCATGAGTCCGCCTCCGGTTAAACCGGCTTCGCTCGCTTTAACCTCCGGCCTTGGGCGCGTCGCGATTCGACTGTCGAATGTACTCGCGGCTCCGCGGCCAACGGCGGTTCGCCAACCTCGCGGTCAGCACAGCTCGAGCTCGACGGGCGGTGCGCCCGGGGCGATCGCGGCGGTCTCGCGCGCGTGTAACAAGGTTGTCCGCACGATCAGCTTCGCGCGCGCGAAGTTGTCCATGACGGTCGGAACCGGGCCGACGCGGTGCCCGAGCGCGTAGCCGGCGGCGTTGCGGCCGATCGCACGGTAGGAGTCGAGCGTCAGGGACGGCGCCATTCCGAACAGCTCCAGGTTGTCGAGGGGCTGAAGGTCGGCGCGGTGGATGACGGCCGTCCCCTTCGACTGGATCCCGATCGCGACGCCGGAGCCCGAGAGAGCAGCCCCGTCATGGCCGATGAAGGCGACGTCCGAGACGCGCCGGATGCGCACGAGCCTGGGTCGGGCTCCCGCTTCGCGTACGCCCTCCATCAGCGCCTCGAGCACGTCGCGGTGGTCGAGGCCCCCGATCGTCGCCCGCAGGCCGTCGGCGAAGGCAGGGCCCAGCGCGATCACGACGTCGTCCGGCTCGTTTTCTACACTGGCAACATGGGTTTCCACCACCACCTCTTCGCCCGGCTCGCTCGGCGTTTCCAGTGCGCGGGCGTCGAGCTCGTGCGGCAGGTGCTGCAGGTGCTGCCAGCGTTCGCCGTCGAGGCGATAGCCGGTTCCCGGGCCCGTGTAGCGGTTGGGGTCGTTGACGGCTGCGGTGACGACCCCGCTCGCATCGATGATCGCGGACGTCTGGAGGTAGTCGGCGGAGACCCGCTGGCGCTGCATGCCCAGGATCGCCTCCGCGACGTCGGCGAACCCGTGGCGGTCGAGCGCGCGCGCGACGTCGAGCCCGCTGATTGCGTCCGTGAGGACTCGGTCGGCGGCGGTGACGTCGGCGGCGCGGTCACGATCCGGCAGGTCGCGGCTGTCGAGCGCGAACGTCGCGGCCTCGACCTCCTCGTCGGTGATCGGCGGGAAGTCGAACGCGGCGAAGACGGCCTGGATCGCACGGGCCGCCCGCTCACGGACGGCGACCGCATCCTGCTCGCTCAGCGGCTCGATCCCGCCGTCGACCTGCCAGTCCCGCTGGATCGTCAGCCACTCGTCGAGATCGTCGCTGTCGTAGTTGCCGCCTCCGAACATGTTGTCGTAGCGCGGCATCACG
>DASPWW010000155.1:0-2893 GCA_035637595.1 Solirubrobacterales bacterium
CCCTCGTCGGGCTCGTCCTCGACCCAGAAGTGGAGCTCGGCGGGTACCTCTTGCGGCTCCGCCGAAACCGGGTCGACCCGCCAGCCGAGGCCCGGGACGCCGTCGCGCTCGAACGGCGACGGATTGAACCGGAGCGTTCCCGCCTCGCCGACCTGCGCCGCCAGCGAGGCCAGGGCGGCGCCGACGATCTCCTCCGCCGCGGAGCGGGCCTCGGCGTGCCGCTCGTCCACTGCGTGAGCCACCTCCTCCACCGAGCAGCCGCAGACCGAGTCGTGCGCGCCGTTGAGGACGAGCAGCCGCCAGATGCGGTCGAGCTCGCGCTGCGGCCATTCGAACCCGGGCACGAGCGCCGCGAGCGGCTCGGCGTACCGTTCGACCAGCGCCTCGACGCGAGCGCGCTCCTGCTTCTGGTGGATCCGGGTCGAATACACGCCGGGCAGGAGGTGCGCCCGCGCAGCCGAGCGCAGCTCCCCGCGCCATGAGGGCAGCTCGCCGTGCGTGGGGCTGCGGACATGGTCTGCGAGCGAGCCGATCTCCGCGTCGAGGCCGGCGATGCCGTCGGGAAGCGCCGGATCGGGGTGGACATGGTCGCTCCCGGCCATCACGAGTGAGCGCTCCCGCGCGGAGAAGGGCGCGGGCCACGATTCGAGGCGCTCGAGCGCGGGCCAGAGGTCCCCGACCTCGCCGAGCGCGCCGCCCAGCGAATACCCGAACGGCAGGTACTCGGCGAGCACCTCGCTCCCGTCGGGGGCCTCCCACCGGAAGACGGTGCGATCGATCGCCGCCGGGACCCCGCGCCACACGACCGCGTTGTCGATCCCAGCCGTGCGCAGGATCTGCGGCATCTGCCCGACGTGGCCGAACTGATCCGGGAGGTAGCCGACCAGATCGCCGCCTCCGAGCTCTCGCGCCCTCGCCAGCCCAAGCTCGAGGCTACGCAGGATCGTCTCGCCGGAGACGAGGAACTCGTCGACGAGCGTCAGCCACGGCCCCACGGAGATGCGGCCCGCCTCGGCGTGGCGCCGGATGTCTTGCTCCCGCTCGGGGCGGATCTCCAGATAATCGTCGATCAGCGCGGTCTGATCGTCCAGATGGAAGTGCGGATAGCCGCGGTCGAGCAGGTCGAGGAGCTCGTCCATGACGGGAATCAGCCGGTGGCGAAAGCCCTCGAACGGGAGGTACCACTCGCGATCCCAATGAGTGTGCGGCACGAGCGTGATGGGCACGGTGGCGCATACTCCCAGCTGTGGTCGGCCTCCTGCACCCGGCGAGATGGGCTCTGCGGTAGGCGCTGTCCTGCGGTCACGTGGCCACGACGTCCTCTGGGCCTCCGAGGGGCGCAGCGCCGACACCGCCAGGCGCGCCGCCGAGTCGGGACTCGAGGATGCGGGCTCCGTCGCCGAGCTCGCCGCGAGAAGCGACATCGTGCTTTCGATCTGTCCGCCCCATGCTGCGCTCGACGTCGCCGGCTCGGTCTCCGGCTTCGACGGCATCTACGTCGACGCGAAGGCGATCTCGCCAGCGACCGCCCGCGAGGTCGCCGCGCGCGTTCCCCGCTACGTCGACGGAGGGATCGTCGGCGGCCCGCCGCGAGAGCCCGGCGATACGCGCCTGTACCTCGCCGGGGAGGACGCTCCCAGAATCGCCGAGCTGTTCGAGGGAAGCGCACTCGAGCCAGTCGTGCTCTCCGGGCCGGTCGGCACCGCCTCGGCGATGAAGATGGTCTTCGCCGCTTGGTCGAAGGGCTCTGCGGCACTGCTGCTCGCCGTGCGGGAGACCGCCAAGGCCGAGGGCGTGGAGGACGCATTGCTCGAGGAGTGGGCGCAGTCGATCTCCGGTCTCGAGGAGCGCTCGCTCCGCGCGGCGCGCTCGGCCGAGAAGAAGGGCTGGCGCTGGGTCGGGGAGATGGAGGAGATCGCCGCGACCTTCGAGGGCGCCGGACAGCCCGACGGTTTCCACAAGGCCGCCGCCGAAGTCTTCCGCGACTGATGTCGCGCCGGCAGCGCACGGCGGCGTACGCGCTACTCGGCTGGAGCACAGACTTCGCCTTCAACCGGGCGCTGGCGCCTCTGCGCGGCCGACCGCTGCTCGAAGTCCACACGAGCCTCTGGATGCTGCCGCTCTACGGGCTGATCCAGCCTCTGTTCGAGCCCGCGCACGACGCGCTGCGCGGTCGGTCCCGCCTCGTGCGCGGCGCGGTCTATGGAACGGGATTCCTAGCCGTGGAATACGCGGGCGGTCGGCTGCTCCGGCGCCTCCGCGGCGAGGCGCCCTGGGACTACTCGCACGTCCGCTTCCAGCTCCACAGCCTGACGCGACTCGACTACTTCCCGCTGTGGGCGCTGGCCGGGCTGGCACTGGAGCGCGTGCACGATCGGCTGTCCTAGACTGCGGCCGTGCGCCTCTTGGTGCTTGCCGCGGTCTTGGCCTCGCTTCTCGCCGTCGGGACGGCGGGTGGGGCGCGGTCCGCAGCGTGCACGCTCTCGAGCTTCACGGGAACCTTCAAGGTCGTCCCGGGAAGCGCCGGTGCCGGGAACATCGTCTACAAGCTCCGGCTCGTGAACCACTCGGGGTCTACCTGCGCGTTCTCGACGAGTCCCGCCCTCCGGCTGCTCGACAAGCACGGTCATGCGCTCCCGACGCATGCAAAGTTTCCGCCCAAGCTGATCGCGACGATCAACATCGCCCCCGGCAAAGCCGCGATCGCCACGGCTCGCTTCTCGCCCGACATTCCGAGCCGCGGCGAGCCTCTGAACGGCCCGTGCGAGAAGCGAGCATTCAAGCTCCGAGTCGGACTGGGCCCGACCAATGCGTTGAAGGTGCCGATCAAGCCGCCGACAATGGTCTGCGGGCGCGGCAGCATGGTCTTCCGCGCGATCCACCAGGGCTCCTA
>DASPWW010000156.1:0-8546 GCA_035637595.1 Solirubrobacterales bacterium
GCAGCGACCCTGCTACCTGATGTCGGACGGGTACGCCGAGACGTATCAGGAGTTGATCGAGACCACCGACTGGTCGAAGTACGGCCGAGGCAACGACCCGCGCTGCGACAACTGCATGGCGCATTGCGGCTACGAGCCGACCGCCGTCCTCGCGACGATGGGCTCCCTCAAAGAGTCCCTGCGCGCGCTCGCCTCCCGCGCTTAGCGCGAATGCTGACGTAGCCACGCGGACAGGTCGCGTGCCTGCTCGGCAGCCGGCTTCGAGATCGAGGGCGCCGGGGACGGCGTCCGCCGCTCGCCGCCTCCCAGTGACAGGCCGAGCCCGAGGGCAATACCTAGGACGACGAGCGCGAGCGCGCCCGCGACCCAGGGCAAGCGCCGGCGCGGTCGTTGCGCCCCGTATTTCTCCGTCGGGGCGACCGCCGTCGGCGCCTCGCTCCCCAGCGTGCGCTCGAGCTGCTCGCCGAGCTCCGCTGCGGAGCTCGGCCGGTACTCGGGCAGCCGCGCGAGACACCGCATGACCACCGCTTCGAGCTCAGGCGGGACCTCGGGCGCCAGCTCGCGAAGCGGCGCCACCGGCCGCTCCCCCCGGTCGGTAAGCAGCTGCGCGGCTCTCGTAGGCCTGGGGCGGTCGCCCTGTCAACAGCTCGTAGAGGACGACGCCGGCCGCGTAGATGTCGGCCGAGGCGGTCACCTTCTCCCCGGCGGCCTGCTCGGGCGCCAGGTAGGTCGCGGTCCCGAGAATCGTTCCGCATCGGTCAGCTCCGTGCCGAAGTCGACGTGCGCGATGCCGAAGTCGGCGATCTTGAGCACGCCGTCCTCCCCGAGGAGAAGGTTCTGCGGCTTGACGTCCCGGTGGACGAGCCCTGCAGCATGCGCATGCGCAAGGCCGGAACACATCTGGAGTGCAAGCTCGACCGCCTCGGCTGGCGGCACGCTGCCGCGCCGCTCGAGCAGGTGGCCCAGGCTCTCGCCGTCGACGTACTCCATCACGATCATGAGCCGCCCGTCGAGCTCGCCCGAGTCGAAGACCTGGACGATGTTGGGATGCGCGAGCTGCGCGGCGATCCTGGCCTCCCGCAGGAAGCGGCGGCGGAACGACTCGTCGCTTGCGAGGTTCTCGGCGAGGACCTTGAGCGCGACCGGACGATCGAGATCCTCGTCCCAGCCGCGATGGACGACGGCCATGCCACCGTGGCCGAGAACCTCCTCGGCGCGATAGCGCCCGCTTCAGCCTTTATGGCCCTTGGCATGGCCCTTTTCCTTCTTGTGTTTCTCGTGCTTCTTCGGCTTCTCCTTCGTCCCCTTTTGAGTGTCGGACGGCGGCGGTGGTGGGGGCTCCGCGACGGGCGCGACGGGAGGCGGCGCGACGCAGGTGATCGCGGCGGCGAGCCTCGCCGTACGGCGACGGAGCTCGGGGGCGAGGGCGCCGGGAACCTCGCCGGCGGCGACCGCCCGCCCGGCCTCGAGCCGCAGGGCGACCGCGAGCCTCTCGGCGGCACACGGGTCTCCACGCTCGAGCGCGCGCGCTACCTCGTCGCTGCGCGCGGCCAGGGTTCGGGCGAGTTCGGGAGGCAGGGAACCGGACGAGCTCGATCCGCAACCGGACGCCGCAAGCCCTGCCGCGACGACGATCAGCGCGAGCGGCTGCCGGGCCGGTCGCCTCAACGGCGCGGAGGGCCGTGGACCGGGCCCACCGCCAGCTCGGTCGGCTGCACCGCCAGGCGCTCGTCCTCGACGTGGCGGTGGAAGTCCTCTACTGCTCGCGCCGAGCCGGCCTGCAGGTCGGCGATACGGACGTCGATGGCCTCGATCTCCGACCGCAGCCGCTCTGCGAGCGCACCGTCCTCGCGGTACACGGCGTCCCCGAGCGCGGCCAGGCGCGGGGCACGCTCGGTCTCGCATGCGCGCAGCTCACGGCGCACGCGACGGAGCTCCAGCCCGGCCGACGACCAGCTCCGCAACCACTCCGCGGCGAAACCGGCCCAGGAGCGAATCGTTTGTGCGCCGCGGCTCTCTGTGAAGCGGGCGCTGCCCGAATCGCGAGCGGGCAGCTGGCTGCCGCACATGGCGCAGTAGGCCCCCTCGTGCGCCGGCGCGCCGCAGGTTGTGCAGGACCGCCTTCCCATGTCCCTCTACCTACCCAGTCGGGCGTCCGCTTAGTCCCCCGTAGTTACTCTAGGCAGGTGAAGCTCGAGGGCATCCACCACATCACCTGCATCACCGCCGACGCGCCGCGCAACGTCGAGTTCTACGCCGGCATCCTCGGCCTCCGGCTCGTCAAGAAGACCGTCAATCAGGACGATCCAACCGTCTACCACCTGTTCTACGCCGACGAGGTCGGAAGCGCCGGCAGCGACATCACCTTCTTCGAGTACCCAGATGCCCGGCCCGGGCGCGCGGGCGCTGGGATGATCCATCGGATCACCTGGCGCGTCGCGTCCGAGGAGGCGCTCGACTTCTGGGAGAAGCGGCTCGGCGGCGAGGGCGTCTCCGTCGAGCGCAGCGAATGCAGGCTCCGGTTCGAGGACCCGGAAGGGCTCGGCCTCGAGCTCACGGTCGTCGAGACGCAGGACGACCCGCTGATCGCCGACCACCCGGAGATCCCGCGCGAGCTTGCCCTCCAGGGATTCGACTCGGTCCTGGCGTACAGCGCGAGCCCGGACGCCAGCCGTGCCCTGTTCGAGGAAGCGCTCGCCTTCGAGCCCCGGGGAGACGCGTCGTGGGAGATCCGCGGCGAGCGGCGCGGCGGCACCTACAGCTTCGACCCACCGCCCTCCGAGTTCGGAATTCAGGGGGCCGGCACCGTTCACCACGTCGCCTGGGCCTCGCAGATGGACGACCACGAGGCCTGGCGGGATCGGGCGCTGAAGGCCGGGGCGAGCCCGACGCCGGTGATCGACCGCTTCTACTTCCGCTCGATCTACTTCCGGGAGCCGAGCGGCGTCCTCTTCGAGATCGCAACGCTCGGCCCGGGCTTCACGAGTGACGAGCCGCTCGAGCACCTTGGCGAGCGACTCTCGCTCCCGCCTGCCTACGAGCACCTCCGCGAGCAGCTCGAGCCCGTGCTGACGCCGCTGCCGGATCCGCGCGCCGTCCGCGCGCGATGACCGGGCTCATAGCGCGCCGGAGAGAGGCCGACGGAGAACCCGAGGGCGCGCTCGTCCTCCTCCACGGCCGGGGCGCGGACGAGAACGACCTCTTCCCGCTGCTCGATTACCTCGACCCGGAGCGGTGGTTCCTAGGTGTGACCCCTCGCGGGCCCTTCTGGCTGCCGCCGGGCGGAGCGCACTGGTACGCCGTGCGGGAGATCGGCTACCCCGATCCGGAGACGTTCCTCGCCTCGTTCGCTCAGGCGGCCGAGCTCATCGACACGCTCGGCTTCCCACCGGATCGGATCGTGCTCGGCGGCTTCTCCCAGGGCGCCGTCATGACCTACGCCCTCGGGCTCGGGGAAGGCCGGCCGCGGCCCGCGGCCATGCTCTGCTTCAGCGGCTTCATCCCGACGGTCGAGGGCTTCGAGCTCGACCTGTCGCCGCCGCTTCCGCCGATCGCGATCGGCCACGGAACCTACGACGACGTGATCGGAGTCGAATGGGGTCGTAAGGCGCACGAGCTTTTCCCCCATGCCGCCTACCGGGAGTCGCCTCTCCCCCACACCATCGACCCGCGCTTCCTGCGGGAGCTGAGCGGCTGGATCTACGAGAACGCGGCGCAGACGCCGAGCGCGAACGCGCGCCGCAACGCCTGATAGGCGCGCTTGTCTCCCGATCCCGGCGCGAGCTGTGTGCTCACCTGGATCGTGACGGACCGTCGGCCGTCCGCGGACGTGGCGATGAAAGCCGTGTAGCCGAGAAAGTTCCCCGTGTGGCCGTAGACCGTCCCGCAGGACGTCTTGTAACGGAAGATCGCCAGCCCCGCCCCGTTCACTCCGGGGCCTGGCGGCTCCGACTCGCCCGGGCGGAAGCGCAGCTGCGCGGCGCGCGTGGCACCACCGAACAGACGGCCGCCGCCGTAGGAGCGGATGAAGCGGGTCAGGTCGACCGGTGTCGAGACGAGGCCGCCCGAGGCCCAGGCAAGCGTCGGGCTGAGGTCCTCGGATACGTCCCGCCTTCCGTCGTAGCCGTGTACGTACGGCGCGGGCATCCGGTAGCCGGCAGGCATCGTCGTGCGGCGCAGCCCGAGGGGATCGAGCACGACCTCCCGAAGCGCCCGCTCGTACGAGAGGCCTGTCACGGCCTGCACGAAGAACGCGACGACGATGTTGTCGGTGTTCGAATAGCGGTATTTCGAGCCGGGGGTGAACCGCAGGTCCGCGCCGGCGACCCACGAGAGGAGCTTGGACGGCTCGACCGACTGCCGCGGATGCGCCATCACCTGTGCGCGAAAGCCGGCGCTCGCCGAGTAGTCGGGCAAGCCGCTCGTGTGCTGGAGGGCCTGGCGGAGCGTGACCCTCCCCCACGCATCCGGGAGCTGCGGGAGTCGATCCGCGATCGTGTCGTCCAGCCCGAGCCGTCCGCGAGCGACGAGCTTCAGAGCCGCGGCGCCGCTGAAGACCTTCGAGACGCTCGCGATCCGCCAGCGGTCCCCGAGCGCGATCCGACGCCCCGATGAACGATCGGCTACCCCGCGTCGCAGCACGACGCGACGTGTCCCTCGCTGGATGACGGCCGTCACCCCTGGTGGCCCCCCGCGCATCGAGACGAGCTGCCTGACCGCCCGGTCGAGCTTGCCGATGGGAGTCGAGACGGTGCCGAACGCGCCGACCGTCCCGGCGGCGACGAGCGCAGCGACGCTGCAGGCGAAGACGACCGTCTTCATGCGGGGATTCTCACCGAAGGCGAGCCGCCGCGCGTTCGAGTTCAGCTTCCGAGACGCCCGCGTCCAGGAGGTATCGGCGGACACTTCCGTGCCGGCGCTCGAGCTCCTCGAGCACCTGCGCCATCGCCTCCGCCGGGGACGCGCTCAGCCGCCGCCGGAGCTCCCGCTCGGAGTCGTCTCCGGCGGCGTCGACCCATTCCCCCCAGGACGAGCGGAGGTTCTCTGCGCTCAACCCGTAGTCGGCCGAGATCTCGTCGACGGGAACCCCCGCCAACCGAAGAAGCAGGGCCGCGACGAGCCCCGTCCGATCCTTGCCGCCGGCGCACTGGATGAGGACGCCGCCCTCGCCGGCCCGCGCGACCGCCGCGATCGCCGCTGCGACGTTCTCGCTGTTTCGCTCGAGCATCTCCAGGTAGCCGTCTCGAGTCGCGCTCACGTCGTCGGGGGCTTCGAGCCAGCGCGCGGCGATCGCAATCTGCTCCTCGAGCGGGATCTCGTGGAAGAACGAGGTGTGGACGACCTCGACGGGGGCTTCCACGGGCGGGTCCTCGGCCAACTCCGAAGCGAGACGGAGGTCGACGATCGTGCGGATCCCGTACGCGACCAGCGCCTCCCAGCCCGCCGGCGTCAGCTTCCGGACACTGTCGGCGCGCACGATCGCTCCCATGCGCGTGACTCCGCCGTCCTCGGTCGGGTGGCCGCCGAGGTCGCGCACGTTCAGACAGCCTTCCCACTCGAGCCGGCGTTCCGTCACAGCGACCACAGTCTGCCGACGCCAACGTCTTAAGCTCTTTTCAGAGCTGTCTTAGGCCACTCTCACGCGGCGCTGGTCTCCTGAGGTCGATACCTCCCGACCGAAAGGAGCTCGTCATGCAGCAACCCAGAAGCCCTGTCATTCCCCCTCCCAGCTCGGTCCCGCCGACGGCGGCCGAGGTTGCAGTTTCCTCCGTCCGCTGGGAGCGGCGCGGCTTGTTCAGCCGGCTTGTCCGAGTCGACGGCGAGGCCACTCGGCCCGGCGCCTGATCGTCCGGGAGAGACGCCGTAGATCAAATCGAGCGCGGCCGCCAGCGCGCGGTCGCGCCTCGCCTCCTCGACCAGCGATTCGGCGATCCGCTCGGCAAGAGTGCGCGCGAGCTCGTCGACCGCCATTCGCTGTGCGGGCGCGAGCCGCCCAAGGCGGGGGCCGACCCTGACGAGTTGCTCGTCGCTGATCCGCCGGGCGTGCCCATACACGTACGGCGCGAGCGCGTTCATCGTGCGAGCGCTGCTTTCTGCACCTTCGGAGCGACCCGGCGGGCGACCGGCCTGCCGGCCAGCGTGAAGCCGGCAAACATGAGTGCGATCCCGACGAGCTCGCCGGCGTAGACGAGGGAGTAGCTACCCCCGCGCGACATGCCGGTCGCGGCGGCGACGGCCAGCGCTCCGGCCGCGATCCAGACGTTCTGGGACACCCGCCGGCGCCGCACGATCGACCAGAGCGACCCGCCCACGAGGGACAGCGTGCCGAGCGAGTTCAGCGCGATCGCCAACACGTATGCGTAGCCGCCGAGGGCGTGGTTCGGCGGCGGCCTTCCGCTGAGGGTCGCGGCGAGCGCCCCTCCATCGACGGGTGCGAGCAAGACCGCGGCCGCGGCTCCCAGCACGCCCACCACGACGAGGCCGAGCAGAGGCCGGCGGTAGCGCGGGAGCAGGAGCCAGGCCGATCCCGCTCCGAGGAAGGCGACCGTCAAGCAGCCGCCGAACAGGTAATAGGCACGGAAGAGGCCCTCCGTCCACCCCGCCCGCTGGGCGGCCGCTTCGCACCCGGTCGCGACCGCGAAGCAGGCGAAGCCCAACCCCCAGAGCGCCTTCTGCGCGCCCGGGCGGGCGAGTACCGACCGGAAGAGCAGGATCGCGAACAGGAGCGCGACGAGCGCCGCCGCCACGGGCAACACCGAGCCGATGACCGCCGGGGAGCGATCGCGCGTGTTCGTCGACACGTCGGTGACGGCTACGCCCGGATGGACGACCGTGATGTAGGAGAAGTCCTTGCCGCCGAACATCCCCTCGTGCGTCGTCACGAACACGTAGCGGCCCGGCCGGAGGCGCGCGGCCGGCGCGAGCGCCAGGACTCTCGGCGAGCGCCGCGTCACCCGAAGCGGGACCCGGCCGCCGCGGCGGAGGTCGAACAGCTGGTAGGCACCGGGCGCGTCGACCGCGGCCGCCCGGACGAGCAGCGAGCGCACCTGCCCCGAACGGAGCCGGAGGGCATCCGGCGGGTACGGATCCTGCGGCTCGTTCCAGGAGAAGAGCTTGATCGTCCCGCGCCTGGTCCCGAGGAACTGGCCGGTGATCTCGCGCGTCAGCTTCGGCTGGTAGCTGTAGCGGACGCTGCTCGAGCCGACTCCGGCGACGGCCGGAACGAACGGCAGCGTCACGAGCAGAAGAAGGACCGTCCCGGCGGCGACGCCGACGCGCGTGCGGTACCCGCCGCGCCGCCTCCTCCGGCGGGGCGGCTTCCCCTCCAGCCGCGCTTTGCGGCGGGCATGTACCCGGTAGAGGAGCGCAGTGGAGACGAGCGTGCTCACGGGCAGCCAGATGAACTCGACCTTCCAGCCGATCCCGCGTAACGGCCCCTGGCCGAAGGGGGTGAACATCGAAGGGATCCCTGCCCAGGCGATGCTCGGCCCGGCGATGAGCAGGATCGAGCCCACGAGCGGGAAGCCGGCGAAGATCCAGCCGAGGCCGGGGAAGCCCATGATCCCCATCGGCAACTCGTAGGCGGCTACCCCCGCCGGGCTGCGACGCCGGACCCGCTTCGGGATCGGCCCGGAGAACCGGCGCGGAAGGCCCGCGAGGGACGCGCGGGCGGCCAGCCGGTCGGGAGCGGTCGCGGTCCAGGCCGCGCGCGCGTACGCGCCGAAGCCGGCGAGCACTGCGAGGGCGGCCGGGACGAGCACGAGCGCAGGCCACGGCTCGAGCGCAGAGACCGCAGACCTGAACGTCGTGCCGCCCGCAACCGCCGACGCCTCGGCAGCGGAGAAGCCGACGCCGCCGAAGTAGTAGACCGCCACCCCACCGGCGACCCCGGCGAGAGCGACGACCCCGGCGCGACCGGGGATCCGCCCCCCGCGCGCCGCGAGCAGGGCGAGCGTCGCGCCGACGAGCATCACCATCAGCCCGCCGAGCATGTTCACCTGCGCGTGTAGGTTCACGATCACATCCCCCGCATAACCGCCCTTGTCGAGCAGGTCGTGGACGGCGGGGAAGGCCTGGATCGGGCCCTGCAGCGTCCCGATCGCGAGCGCCCCGCACCCGGCGGCCACGAACCACCGCAACGGAGACGGCGCCCCCCGGAACGCGCGCCAGAGCATCACGAGCAGCAGCCAGAAGGCCGCCATCATCGCGATGCCGGTCGCCATCAACAGATACGGGTGAAGCGAGGTCGCCTCCTCGGCCTCCTCCGGAGTCAGACCCTTGACGACGACGAGCCGTCCCTCGTGGAGCCCGAGGTAGAGGCAGACGACGTAGAAGGCGAGCGAGGCGCCGAGCAGGAGCCAGAAGCAGCGGTTGGCCGCGCGGCGAGAGGGAGCGCGCCCGCCGACCCTCGGCGCGAGCGCGAACAGGGCTCCCGCGACCAGCATCGCCAGCCCGGTGACGAGATTGATGTGCGCGTGGCTGATCGGGTCGATCCACTCACCCGCGTGCCCGGCGCGGTAGAGCCAGTCGGCCTTCGCCGGCTGCAC
>DASPWW010000157.1:0-45152 GCA_035637595.1 Solirubrobacterales bacterium
CGGCGCTGGCGATCCCTGGGCGGCGCGCCCGAGCCCGGGAGGCGGCCGAGTCAGGAGAGGCCCAGGGCCTCGCGGGCGCGCCCACGCGCGCCTGACACCAGCGCCGCTACCGCACGCGCTCGCAGCCGTGCAGCCTGTCGGCCGGGCCGGCGGTCACACGGTCCTTGCCGGGACCGCAGCGCACCGCGTCGCGCCCGCCACCCCGCACCCTGATTCGGTCGTCTCCCTTGAGCCCCTTGACGCGGTCGTGCCCGTTGCCGCCCAAGAGGCGGTCATCGCCGTCGCCTCCCCCGACCCTGTCCTTGCCGCCCTCGCCGTCGACCTCGTCGTCTCCGGCACCGCCGTCGAGGCAGTCCGCGCCGGGGCCTCCGGCGATCACGTCGTCGCCGCCGTTGCCGAGGATCAGGTCGCTGAGCTCGGTCCCGAACAGCTCCTCGCCGTTGTCGGTGCCGATCTGGTACTGCGCGCACGGACCGGGCGGGGCGCCCTCGTCGTCGAGGATCACGCCTGTGCCCCTGGACTTGGAGATCGAAACCCCGGCTGGGTTGGAGAGGTCAACCGAGAAGCTCTCGTCCGGCTCTTCGACGGTGTCTCCGAGCACCGGGACCCTGACTTGCTTGCTCGTCTCGCCAGGCTGGAAGGTGATGATGCCACCGCGTGACTCGTAGTCCTCGCCGGCTGTGGCGGTCCCGTCCGCCGTGTCGTAGTCGACCGAGACGGGACCGGGCGCCGGGTTGGAGATCGAGACCGTGAAGGTCGCGTCCCGCGTCCCGGAGTCGCCCTCGATCACGCCCACGTCGTTGATCGCGGCCGAGGGCGGGGCCGGCCCGCCGGCCGGGGACTCGACGTAGATCGGGCTCGAGACGGCCTCGATCGAGCCGACGCCGGTGGCGGTGCGGTCTACCTGGAGGCGGTACCGGGAGGGACCGACGCTCGGAAACGAGAAGCTGAACTCGTCGCCGCCGGCGGGGATGGGAACCGAGAGGAAGGGCAGGCCGTTTCGGACCACGAACAGCGTGTAGGCGCCGGGGCGGACGCTCATCGCCTCGTCGAGGTTCTTGACAGTCGCCGTGAAGTCGACCTGGTCCGCCCGGACGGTGTCGCCCATGATCGCGGGCGGGTCGCCCGACCCCGGGACGGCGGCCTCGAGTCGCAGGTCTGGGCCGTCGTTGCCCCATATCTTCACGTAGGTGTGGCCCGCCTCCACACCGTGCTGAATCCCCTTTTCGGACAGCTCGTCGGCGCGGACCACCGTGGTGGCTTGACCGATCGGGGACTGGGTGATCATGCTCGCGCCGCTCCCCGTCGCTCCCGCGTTGTGCGAGTCGCTCGAGCCCACGGCGGCGATGTGGTTCGCGCTCGTCCCACCGGCGTCAAGCGCGTGCTCGTAGAACTCGATCGCGAGCAGCGTGAACGGGTTGGGACCCGGATTCGGATTCGGGTTGGGCAGCACATTGTCCTGGATGCCCGCCGGGCCGGTCGCGATCTCGATTGCGTCCACCTTCGAGTAGTCGGTCTCCTGGTCGGAGTAGTCCCAGGAGCAGCCGCGACAGAAGTTTCCGAACGTCGGGACCTCGGACGGGAAGGTCTGGACGTGGTTGAGCTGCGTCCAGCCCCCCGCCGCGTGGACCTCGTCGAAGATCTCGCTCGCGGGGCGAGCCGCCCGCATCAGAGAGGTCCCGGTAAACGTCCGGGTGGGAGGGCTGCCGCTGGGCGGGCCGAGCTGAGCCTCGTAGATCGGGCCGGTTCGATAATCGGCGAAGTCCACGCTGGCGTGGTTGTTGGTGTGGCCGCGGTAGGTGATCACCTCGGCGCTGCGGATGATCAAATGCCCCGGGTAGTCGGGCTGGAAGGCACCGATCTCGCCCCAGGAGCGGGTCGTCACGTAGTCGGAGAGCGTGATGAAGTCGAGCCCCGCCCCAGGTTTCGCGTTCGGGTCGTCGCACAGCGACCCCAGCGCCGGATCGGGGCAGAACGCGTAGTTGAAGACCCGGCGCATCGGGGCATCGTCGGGGTTGGAGTTGCGCGCGTGGACGTGGAAGTCGCCCGCGTACCAGCCGGGGTTGGGGTTGGCCGGCGCGGTGTCATAGGGAACGGGCTGGTAGGGCTCGTCCGAATAGGAGGGATCGTCGATCAGGTCGACCTCGACACGCCAGTTGACCTTCCCGTCCTGGCTGAGCGCCTCCTGGCCGACCGCCGCGACCCCTAGCTCGACCGCCCACTGGCCTTCCGGGATCGGGCCGGGGAGGTAGCCCACGGTGGTCTTGTCGGTGCCCACCGGGCTCGGGGCCGGGTCGGTGGTGCTTATCAGGCCCTCCGGTGAGATCGTCGTGTCGGGGCGGCTCGACCCGCCCCAGCCCCTGAACTCGTCCTCGTCCCAGAGATCGCCCGGGCTCGACCGGGCGTCATAGATGCCCATGTCGATCGTGTGTGCGTTGAGGCCCTGCGGATCGGGGATAAGCGGCTGGTCGTGGCAGTACTTGACCCTCACCGCGTCGGTCCCCGCCGGAACGTCGAAGGGGAGCATCACGTAGGAGCCCTGGAGCTCAGGGCCGAAATCGCCCTGGAAGACGTAGTCGCGATTCGGAAGCATGGCGTCGGCGGCGCACGCCGGCGCGGTGGCCGCGGCGGGCGGCGCGGCCGCGAGTGCCCCGAGCGCAAGCGCCAGATTCACACCGGCCAGCCGCACCCCGCGTCGCCTTATGCTCATCGCGATGCCAGTGTAGATCCGGCGTGAAGGCTCGGGGTCAGGTTAGCCAACGACCTGCAGCTCTTTGGGGAACGAGCTCAGGTTGCGCACGCCGTCGGGGTCGACGACGACGAGGTCCTCGATCCGCACCCCGAAGCGACCCGCGACGTAGACGCCGGGCTCGATCGTGACCACGTCGCCGGCGACGAGCTCGTCCTCGGAGCGCGCCGCAAGCCGCGGCTCCTCGTGGACCTCGATCCCGACCCCGTGCCCGACCCCGTGTCCGAACTCGTCGCCGTGACCGGCGGCGTCGATCCGCTCACGGGCCGCGGCGTCGACGTCCCGTGCCGCCACGCCGGCCGCGACCTTGGCCAGCGCGGCCGCCTGAGCATCGCGGACCAACCCGTAAGTGCCCGCGACCTCGTCGGAGACCTCGCCCGTGGCGAGGGTGCGGGTGCAGTCCGAGCAGTAGCCGTCGACGATCGCCCCCATGTCGACGACGACGAGCTCGCCCGGCTCGATCTCGCGCTCCGACGCTTCGGCGTGCGGCAGCGACCCGTTGGGCCCGGCGGCGACGATCGCCGGAAACGACGGGCCCTCGGCGCCCAGCTCGCGCATCCTCTGCTCGGCGGCGAGCGCGACCTCGCGCTCGGTGCGACCGGCCAGCCCACGCTCGGCGGTCCACTCGTAGACCTCGTCGGCGAGGCGTGCGGCCTCGGCGATCGCGTTGACCTCGCGCCCGTCCTTGGAGCGCCGCAGGCGCTCCACCAGACCGGCGGCGGGAACGAGCTCGACGCCGTCGGGGGCGAGCTCCTCGAGCTTGGAGAGGCTGCGTACGCTCGTGTTGGCGTCGTCGAAGCCGACCCGGCCGCGCAGCCGCTCGGCGACCGTGGGCAGGAGCTGGCGCTCGGCGCGCACGCGCTCGAAGCCCTCGGGTACCTCGCGCGCGGCGCGCTCCACGTAGCGGAAGTCCGTGACGAAGACGCGCTCGCCGGGGCCGACCAGGCAGAGCCCGCTCGTCCCGGAAAACCCGGTCAGGTAGCGCAGGTTCGCGGTCCCGGCGCGCTCGGAGTCGCCGGGGCGTACCAGGTCACCGACGAGCAGCTGGTCGAATCCGCGCTCGGAGATCTCGGCCGCGAGGCGCTCGGCGCGCTCCACGGCGGCGGCGGGCGCGGCGCCCCGACTCATCGGTCGATCACCGGCCCAACTCCTTCGCGAGCATCTCGAGCGCGAGCCTGTAGCCCGCGACGCCCTCGCCGGACACAACCCCGACGACGAGCCCCTCGAGGACCGAGCGGCGCCGCCACTTCTCGCGCGCCTGGACGTCGGACAGATGGACCTCGACCGCCGGCACCCCGGCCACCTCGAGCGCGTCGTGGATCGCCCAGCTGTAATGGGTCCACGAGCCCGGGTTCAGCACCGCGGCGTCGGCCGCGTCGGGGAGGCGGTGCAGCCGCTCGACGTACTCTCCCTCGTGGTTGGTCTGAAAGAACGCCGCCTCGAGGTCGAGCTCGCGGGCGAAACGTTTGATCTGAAGCTCCAGCTCGTTGAGCGTGAGGGTGCCGTAGTGCTCGGGGTCGCGGCGACCGAGCGTGTCGAGGTTGACGCCGTGCAGGACCTCGACCCGGTTGCGCGCGCCGGCCATGTCGCTAGGACCCTTCGCCGCGGAGCTCTTCCACCGCCGTGCGGACACTATCCGGGTCGACCGCCTGGTCCTCGCGGGGCTCGCCGGGGCGCGCCAGCAGCACGAACCCGAGCCCGAGCGAGGTTCGCTTCTTGTCGCGCTCCACGGCCGCCAGGACGGCGTCGGTGGCGACGCCGCGCAGCTCGGTGGGCAGACCGTTGCGGGCGAGCAGGGCACGCACCTCGTCGCGCAGCTCGCCGGCGTCCGAAAGCCTCAACGCGGCAAGCAGGCCGAGCCCGACGGCCTCGCCGTGCCGGTAATGCGCATAACCGGTCGCCGTCTCGATCGCGTGCCCGATCGTGTGGCCGAGGTTGAGCACCGCTCGCCGGCCAGCGTCGCGCTCGTCGGCGGCCACGATCTCGAGCTTGGTGCGCGCGCAGGCAAAGATGACGTCGCGGAGCTCTGCCGGGTCCAGCGAGTCGAGCCGGCGCACCCGCTCCCACAGCCCCCCGCCCGCGATCAGGGCCGTCTTGAGCACTTCGGCGAAGCCGGCCGCGAGCTCGGCCTCCGGAAGCGTCGCGAGCGTGCGCGGGTCGGCGAGCACCGCGGACGGCATGTGGTAGGCGCCGATGTAGTTCTTGGCCTCCGGGATATCGACCCCGGTCTTTCCCCCGTAGGCGGAGTCGACCTGGCCGATGAGGGTCGTCGGCGCCTGGACGATCGTCACGCCGCGCTGGTAGACGGCCGCGCACAAGCCCGCGAGGTCGCCGATCACCCCGCCGCCGAATGCGAGCAGGGCGTCGTCGCGGCGGGCGCCGCGGTGCGCCAGCTCGCGGAGCACGCGCTCGGCCTCGCCGAGCGTCTTGTGCGCTTCCCCGGGCTCCACCTCGATGATCGCCTCAACGGCGGGAAGCAGGTCACCGTGATGGCGCAGGGCCTCGCGGTCGGCGACGCAGAACCAGCGCTCTCCACCACGCGTCGCCATCGCATCGGACTCGAGCAGCTCGAGGGCCCCCTCCCCCACCACCGCCGGGTACTGGCCCGACGCCGAGCTTGCCCAGACGAGCCTCAGTTCGGGGCGCTCGCGCAGCGCGTCGAGCCACGACGCCGCGGCCGCCCCGACCGCGCGCCCGCCCTCGGGCAGCACGGCGCGGGCGACTTGCTCGTAGAGCCGCAGCCTCTCGGTGTATAGGCGGGCGAACTCGCCGCGGTCGGCGGCCAGCGGCCGGCCCGTGGCCCGGGCGCGCTCCCATGCGACGTCGAGATCGACCTCGCACCACGCCGCGACGTGCACGCCGAGCGCCTCGCGCACCCTGGCGCTGGTCACCGCGCCGCCGCCGATCGACACCACTCCGCCGCCGGCGAGCAGCTCGAGGCAGATGCGCTCCTCCAGATCGCGGAACGCCGCTTCGCCCTCGCGCGCGAAGAACGAGCCGATCGACTCGCCGAGCTCGCGCTCGATCAGCTCGTCGGCGTCACGCGCCGCGGTGCCGAGCCCCCGCGCGGCGGCGCGGGCCGCCTCGCTCTTGCCGGCCCCCATGAAGCCGACGAAGGCAATCGCTACCTCCGCCACCCGATCCGCTCCCTGTACGCGGCGAGCGCCCCGAGCACGTCGTCGATGTGATCGCCACCGAACTTCTCGCGGTAGCAGCGCGCGAGGACCAGGGCAACCATCGCCTCGGCGACGACCGCCGCTGCCGGCACGGTCGTCGAGTCCGTGCGCTCCTTGAGCGCGTCCCCGGGCTCCAGGGTCTCGACGTCGACGGAGCGCAGCGGCTGGGTCAGCGTCGAGAGCGGCTTCATCGCGGCCTGGACCAGCAGGGGCTCGCCGTTCGACATCCCGCCCTCGACACCGCCGGCCCGGTTCGTCTCGCGGTGCCAGCCCCGCCTCTCGTCCCAGAAGATCTCGTCGTGGGCCTCCGAGCCGGGCCTCGCCGCGACCTCCCACGCCTCACCGACGGCGACGCCCTTGATCGCCTGGATCGAGACGATCGCCTGGGCGATGCGGCCGTCAAGACGCTGCTCCCACGAGACATGCGAGCCGAGCCCGGGGACGACCCCGAAGGCGAGCACCTCGAAGCTGCCCCCGAGGGTCTCGTTCTCCTTCCGCAACCGGTCGATCTCCTCGACCATGCGCTGCCCCGCCGCCGCGTCGAGGCAGCGAACCGGGGAGTCGTCGACCGCCTCGAAGTCCTCGGGGCCGAGGTCGTGCCCGACCGAGGCGGTGACACCGGCGATCTGGAGCACGTGGCTGTGGACGCTGACCCCGACCGCGGTCAGGAACGCCCTCGCCAGCGCACCGGCGGCGACCCGCGCCGCGGTCTCGCGCGCGCTGGCGCGCTCCAGCACGTTGCGCACGTCCGTGTGTCCGTACTTCTGCAGCCCGGCGAGATCGGCGTGGCCGGGGCGCGGCAGGTGGACCTCATCGATCTCGGCATCGACGGGCCACGGGTTCATGCGCTCCTCCCAGTTGGCGTAGTCGCGGTTTGCCACCAGGACCGCGACCGGGCTGCCCAGCGTGCGCCCGTGGCGCACCCCGGAGCGGATCTCCACCGCGTCGCGCTCGATCTTCATCCTCCCGCCGCGGCCGTGGCCGAGCTGGCGGCGGGCCATGTCGCGGTCCAGCGCCTCGCGCTCGAGCTCCAGGCCCGCGGGCAGGCCTTCGACGATCGCGACGAGCCCTGGCCCGTGCGATTCACCTGCTGTCGTGAAGCGCAGCGACATGGCCATCTAGGCTAGTGCCCCGTCCCCCGACGGCCGTCTCCGCCCCACCGGTCACGGGGAGCGTTGTTGCGGGTGCCTACCCGCCGAGGTCGACGGAAGTGTTGAGCTTGACGACCTTGATGTCCTTGAGCTCGAGGACGTAGGTAACCGGGCCCTCGGTCAGCGGGGGCTGGTAGGAGAAGTATTGGGTCTGGCCCTCCTTGAGGACCAGGAACTCGCACGCCGCACCCGCCGGCTGGCACTGCCCGTCGCCGGAGCTCGAGATCACGTCTCCGGACAGGAAGAAGGACGCCTTCTTGGCATCGAACGAAGCGCCGAGGAAGACGCCGATCGGGCTGAGGAGGTCGAGGACCTTGACGTTCTTCTGCTCCTGGATGTCGCCGTCGACCCCGTAGCGGATGTCGAGCCTCCAGGTGTAGAACTTGGGCTCCGGCTCGCTGGTGTCCGCCGTCCCGTCGACGCCGGCCGTCCCCGAGTCGCTCGTGCCGACCGCTCCTGTTCCGGTGCCGGTGTCGGTGATGCCCGTGCTCGTGCCGGTATCGGTCACGCTGGCACCTGAGGTTCCGCCGGTCGCGGTCGCCGTGCCCGTGTCCCCGGTCGTGCCCTCGACGGTCGCCTCGTCGAGGTCGCTGAACTGGAACTGCTGCTTGAAGGGGTTCTTGGCCTTGAGCTGCTCGAGGCGCTCACGGTAGTTGCGCAGCCCGGGGTTGTCCGCCAGCACCGCGGCCTGGGCCTCGGGCGCATTGGCCGGCACGATCTCGGCGGCGGGGCTCTCGCTCGACGAGCTGGGCTCCGAGGACGCGCCGAGGGCGATCGGGACGGCGATGATCGCGACGATCAGCAGCCCGACGACCGGAAGCAGCTTGCGATCGCGCAGATCGCGATAGAGGTCGTCTATGACCTGGGGGCGCTTCACGGCGTCGGCTCCGTGCTCGAGGTGGGAGTGATGGTCCCGCCGTCCGGTGCGGTTGTGGAGACGGGCGCCGGGCCCGAGGGCGTGGCGCCCGCGGTCAGGCCCTCGGTGGACGGCGTGACGTACGTCGTCACCGCGAACGTCGCGATCAGGGACGGGAACCCGAGCTCGGTGTCGCGGGTGAACGAGAAGCCGTCGATCGTGATCAGGCGGCCGTCGACCGTGACCTCTCCGCCCTTCGTGCTCACGCTGCTGTCGAGGCCGTGTACGAAGTCCGCGACGTGGAAGAAGTCGCCCTGGAACTGGAGCTCATACGGCATCACAGGAAGTCCCGCGGGCCCGACGGACGCGCCGATCGGAAGCCCGGCGGCCGACTCCTCGGTCGCCGGCGCGGCCACGGTCGCCTCGCTCGCCTCGGCCGGCGGGGCCTCGGCGGTGGGCGCCGCCTCGCTGGGGGCGGGGGGCGCGGCGGTCTCCCCGCTGGTCGCGGTCGTGGTCAGCTCGAGCGACCGGAAGTCGACGCCGGCCCGTGCGGAGACGCCGCTGAGTTGGGCGAACAGACTTGGGGTGTCGTCGTCCTGCGGGACGGCCTTGCCGAGCGTGACCACCTTGCGGTAGTCGGTGGAGTAGTCGTGCCTCGCCTGCTCGGCGAAGTCAGCCTGCTGCTGCGCTGCCGAGACCTCGCTCTGAAGCTGGGTGACGTCCTCCTGGAGGCTCGAAGCCTCCTCGCGCTTGGGGCTCAGGACGAGCAGCCAGAACGCCGCCACCAGCGCAACGGCGGGCAGCGCCATCAGGACGATGCGGTCGGATCCCTTCATCTCAGCCTCCCGGCGCCAGGTCCGCCGCTTCCTGGCCCTCCTGGACTCCCTGCTGGGCCGCGTCCTGGGAGGCCGTCGATCCCTCGGTCACGTCGTCCCCCGTGCTCGTCGGCGCGGTGGGGGTCGCGGGCGTCGTCGTTCCCGGCGCCGCGCCCGCCGGAGCGGGCACCTCGTCGAACGCCGCGACGATCTCGAACTGGGTGATGAAGTCGTGGGTGCGGCAATCCTCCTCCGAGCCCTGGTCGCTCCCTCCGGTGTCGGATTCCTCGAGCTCGGGGCGCGACGAATGCGCCACGCTCACGCGCGTGACACCGTCGATGTCCCCGAGCGCTGCGGCGAGCCGCCCCACGCCCTCCTGGTCGACCGTGCAGCCCACGAGCTCCAGGGCCGGACCGGGGACCTCGTCGCGGATCGCGACGTCGGCGCCGCCTTCGAGCTCGACGTCGGGCGACACCGTGCCCTCGAGCCCGATCAGCCAGACGTCGCTGGGCAGCACGAGGGCGAGCTCGCGCAGCACCCGCTCCCAGTCGAAGCGGCTCTGCGCCAGGCTGGCGACGGTCGTCGTGCGCTCCTCCTGCATGCTGCGAAAATCGGCGAAAGACTGCAGGCTGGCGGCGCGGGCCTGCGCCTCCGTCCGCTCGCGCTCGAGCTGCGCGACATCCGCCTGGCTGTTCGAGATCTGATTGTTCGTCAGGACCAGCGCCGTGACCCCGGCGAGGATCGCGAGCAGGACCCCGACGACCAGGTAGGAGACGGCACTCGTGCCGGTGGGGACACGGCCGCGGCGCTCCTCGGGCGGGATCAGGTTGACCGCACGCATCGCCTACTCCTCCAGCGCCAGGCCGTAGGACAAGGTCAGTCTGGCCGCGCTGGCGTCATCGAGATGTGACAGCGCCGCGGGCCGCGCGACCTCGAAGCGCTGGCCGAGCTCACGCTCTAGCCTCTCGGTGAGACCCGAGATCATGCTTCCCGGCCCGCAGGCGACGACACCCTCGACGTTGGCCGCACCCTCCTGGGTGCGATAGAACTCGAGCGAGAGTCGCAGCTCGTCGGCGAGCTTGGCCACGCCCTCGGCGAGCGCCTCGCGGGTCGCCTCAGTGGTCTCCTTGTCGCCTTCGAGCTCCTCGACCGGGCGCTCGAGGCCGACGTGGGAGATCCACTGCCTGGCGTGATCGAGGGTCAGGCCGCGGCGCTCGGCGAGGCGCTGCGCCATCCCCTCGACCCCGAACGGCGAGATCCTGGTGAACAGGCAGGCCGAGCCGCGCGCCACGGCGAGGTTCGTGACGTCACCGAGGTTGCAGTAGAGCTTCGCGGGCGTCATGTCCATCCCGCCCGCTTCTTCCTGCTGGGCGATCCGCCCCTCGTAAGACTGCGCGAGGGCCTCGGAGCCGTCCCCGGACCCCGGGCGCGTCAGCGCGCGGATCATGCCGAAGGCGGAGAGGTCGATCCCGACGGGCCGCAGCCCGGCGCCCCGGATCGACTTGAGCAGCGCCTCGACCATGTCGCGACGCGCCGCGACGGCCACGACCTCCATGTGGCGGTCCCCATCTTCGCCCATGGACCGATTGATGACCTGGTAGTCGAGGACGGCATGCTCGAGCGGCATCGGAATGTGATCTTGGGCCTGGAAGCGAACCGCCGTTTCGAGCTCGTCGTCGTTGTCGATCGCGGGCAAGCTCAGAGTTCGCACGGCGACGCGCTGGTTCGCGATCCCCAACCGGACGGCCTTGGCCAGCTTGTGCTCCGAAAAGAGCGCCTTGAGCGCGTCGGCGAGCCCCTCGACGTCGCTCACTTCGCCCTCGCGAAAGACGCCCGCGTCGAGCGCTATGACGCCGGCGTTGGCGACCTCGACGGAGCCGTTGATCCGGACCTCGGTGGCAGCGATGCTGCCGGCCTCGATGTCCAGACCGACGATCGACTTGTTCTTACCGGTAGAGAGCATGAGTCAGTGGGAGCGCATCGGCGCTCAGGCACAACATCGGCCCGAATCGGCTACAGCTTGAGCCCCGGCGGCAGGCTCAGTCAGTCACGAAAGAAGCTGTCCAGGTACCAGTCGACCAGCTCGTCGCCCACGAAGAGCGCAACCGCGCCGCCGAGCGCCAGAAACGGCCCGAACGGGACCGCCCGCTTGCGTGCCGCGGCTCCGTGGCGCAGCAGCAACCCGATCCCGACCAACGCCCCGACGGCGAAGCCCACCAGCAGCGCCGGCGCCACGGCACGACCCAGGTAGAGGCCCATCACGGCGCCGAGCTTGACGTCGCCCATACCCATCCCCCCGGCGTAGGCGAGCGCCGCCACGAGGAGCAGGCCGCCCGCGGCCGCGGCGGCTATCGCCCGCTCGGGCAGGCTGTCGGAGTCGGTCGGCGCAACGATCGCGATCGCGACCACCGCGCCCGCGATCAACACGACGTTCGGGATCACGCGGCGCTCGAGGTCGGTCAGCGTGATGACCGCGAGCATCGTCACGAAGGCGATCGCGAGAGCCACCTCGGCGGGCTCGTCCTCGAACACCAGGTAGCTGGCCACGTACAAGCCGGCGAGTGCGAGCTCGACGAGCGGATAGCGGATCGAGATCCGCTCACCGCAGCTGCGGCACCGGCCCCGCAGGACCAGCCACGAGACGACCGGGATATTGTCGTAGGCGGCGATCGTCGCGTCGCAGTGGGGGCACTTCGATCGCGGCCCCACGATCGACTCCTCGCGGGGCACCCGGTACGCGACGACGCTCACGAAGCTGCCGATCACGGCACCGAGGACCCCGAGCAGAACGGCGAGCCCGACCATCGGGATCGAAGCCTAGTCGCGGTCCCGGCTACTCGCCGAGCGGAGTGGAGGTCACGACCTCGAGCCGGCTCTGGTAGTCCGGGTGGTCGTACATGACCTGGACGGTGTCAGCGGGGGTGCCGCCGCGATCGATGCTGATCGCGACCAGGAGGCGCTCCGTCGCAAGCAGGGTGGTCGCCGGGAAGCTGAGCGGGATCCGGACGCGGCCCCAGGAGGTCGGCCACGTGGGAACGTCGAAGGTGTCGCTGTCGATCGCGGTATCGGTCCACGTGGTGTTCCCACCGTTCGTGACCTCCGCGCTGCGCTTGTACAGGTAGGTGCAGATGCGCCCCGAGTGCTGGGCGCCCCCCAGCGTGCGCAGATACAGCTCCAGCGTCGCGCTGCCGCTCATCGTGAAGGTCGTCACCGGAAAGGTGCTGATCGTCGGCGTGACCCAGCGATGGACCCTCTGCTCGGGGCTGCCCGACCCGCCCGTGTAGCTGCAGCCGTTGGAGGACTCCCTGGTTATCTGAAGGCCCTGGTCGTCGTCGGGGCCCGATGCGGGCTCGAGGTCGGTCGCGTAGTCGAGGATCGGGGGGTCGGCCTCGTCGCTGGGGGTCGGGTCGGGCGGTGGCTCCACGACGAGCAGGTCGGGGGCGCCGGTGGTGGCCCCCGTCTTGAGCCCGTCCGCGCAGGCGCCGAGGGTGTTGTGAAGCGCGTGGCCCTCGCCCGCGAGATCGCCGCCGGTGCTGTCGATCGGCTGGCGGCTGGTCGCGCTGCACGCCGTGTCGGTGAGCCAGAACTGCTGTGGCACGTTGACCTCGTTGCCGGTCGGCAGGTCGCTGACCAGGGTCGCGTTCGGGTCGGTGAAGTCGGACTGGACCTCGACGTATGCGCGCTGACCGGAGACCGCAACCGCGTCGAGCTTGACGGCGATGATCACGCGCTTGAGGTCCTGGGAGCCGGCGCACACCGCCGGGCTGCAGGTCGGGTCGTTGCGCCACACCACGAAGCGGAAGATCCTGCCGCTCACGTCGCCGCTGGTGAAGCTCTCGGGTCCGGGCGAGATGCAGGGGGCGGAGGCGCCCGAGCAGTTGATCGTCCCGCCGCCGTCGAGCGCGCCCCCGTTGCGAACCATGTCGAAGAGCGATCCGTTGTTGCTCGCGTCGAACCGGGTCCCCCCCGACTCGACGCGCTCGCGCGGGTCCGTGGAGTCGTCGACGTGGGCCGGGGTCGAGCTGAGCGCGATCTGGTTGTAGTCGAGGTTGCGGATCTTCTCGATCTCGCGCTGCGCGATGTCGTTGGCGACCTGGCTCTGCTCGGCCCGGAACGAGTTGCGGGTCGCGGCGGCAAAGATCTGAACCACGGCCAGAGTCGCGAGGCCGAGGATCAGGATCGCGATGACGACCTCGGCGACCGTGAATCCCTCCTCGGAGCGCATCCGGCGAGCCCCGGAGGGGCATCGAGCGGAGCTGTTCGGGGTCGTCACGGGGCTCACAGGGGGCTGTTGCGTAGGTGGGCGCCGTCCTGGAGCGTCACCGCGTCCTCGCTGCCGCCCGAGTTCGGATCGGCGGGGAAGCTCAACGTCACCGTGACGTACTCGGGAGCGCTCGGGCTCGGCGTGTACGTGAAGACGTTGTTGCTCAGTAGCCCCTGGACGAGCTCGTATGCGCCCCCGCCTCCGGTTCCGTTGGTATTGCGCTCGACGCGCGTGCAGGTGCCGCTCGTGCACGAGTACTCGACCTGGCACTGGATCGAGGTCGTCGCGGGCGCTCCGCCGCAGGTCGCGCTCTTGACCCAGGTCAGGAACACGACCCGGGTCGGGGTCGCGACGCTGACCGAGGAGCTCTGGCGCAGCTCGCGCGTCAGGCTCTCCATCATCGTCCGTCCCTGAGCCGTCTTGGCGGTGCGCGCGCTCAGCTCCGACTCGGAGCGCAGCGCGAAGTTCAGCATCATCAGGCCCAGTCCCAGGACGATGATCGCGAGCACCATTGCGACGAGCAGCTCGACCAGGGTCAGGCCGCGTTCGTCGTGAAGCGCTCGAACTGCTCGTCTCATGCGGGTAATCCGCGTCATCCTTTCCGGGGCGTCCACGGGGCGCCCTTCGGGCGACCCGGCTCAAGGCTCCATCGGCCGGCGGAGCAGCGATCTAAAGCCCCGACAGGTCGCCTCGACGCATCTCACGCACGCCCGCGAGGCTCCCTCAGTTCGACCAGTTGCCGTCGAGCGGGCAGCCGCCGCCGCCCCGCGGGGCGCAGTCGAAGTCGAGCGTTCCGGTCGCGGCGCGGCTGACGACGAAGGTGGTGCCCGTCGAGGAGACGACCTCGAGCGCGTACGTGTCGGCGGTCCCCACCGGCTCCTGGAGGTCCGCGTCGTTGAGCGTCGGCTCCTCGGAGCGCAGGTCCGCCGCGCTGATGCCGGCATAGCCCGTGGGCGACTCCCTGGCGATCAGCTCGAGCGCCGTCCGCGCGGTCGCCGCCGCCTGCTTGGCGCTGGCGTCGCGCGCCTTCGTGCCCTGGCTGAAGAAGCTCGGCAGAGCGATCGCGGCGAGGACGCCGAGGATAAGCATCACGCTCAGCAGCTCGACCAGCGTGAAGCCGCGCTCGTCCCTGAGGTTGTGGAGGTAGCGTCTCAAGATTCCCTTCCCGAAGGTTCCCCTTAGAAAGCAATGAGGTGAAAGATGCGGGGGGCGGGCGCTGGGCCCGCCCCCCGATCCCTACCGGCGTTCCAGGCCGGACTGATTCCGCTGTGCTCCTAGTCGGACCAGTCGCCGTCCGGATCCGGACAGCCACCTGAGCCGGGGTCGGTGCAGTCCACGGTGGTCTCCCCGGTGGACGCCCGCGTGATGCTGAACCCGGTACCGGTGCTGGAGTCGGCGCTCACCGTGTAACCGGTGCCGCCGCCCGCAACCGTGACCGTAAGGCCAGTGGCGTCGTTCAGCGTCGGCTCAATGAGCTCGAGAGCCGTAGGGTCTGCGCCGCTGTAACTGCCGTTGTGATCCGTGGCGTACGTCTCGATCGCGGTCTGCGCGGTACGAACGTCGGCCTTGGCATCCGCGTCGCGAGCCTTGTCCCTCTGATTGAAGAACGACGGGATCGCAATCGCGGCCAGGATGCCGATGATCAACATGACAACGAGGAGCTCGACCAGGGTGAAACCGGACTCACTCCCGCTCCTTTCGCGGAGCCTCTGAAGCATAGGTACCCTCCTTTGGGCCTATTGCTGATTCGCCAGAGCCCCGCCGCTGTCGCCAGTCGGTGTCTCTCTGACCCCGGTGGTAACCCGGCTGACTCCCTTGGGAGTCCCGTGGTTTTGCGTCCCCGCCTTGCAGCGGGTTTGCCTTTATGCACCGGGGCCCTGGCCCTCTTGGCACCACTATCGGCCCCCGGGTGCCTGGGCTTTAGTTTTCCTGGGGTCCAGCCCTCATATATCCGTTGGGGCCTAACCCCTAGCGTGCCTAGATGGCGGCCCGACGACTCCTGATCATTCTGCTCGGGGTACTCCTGGTCTCAACGCTGGCGGCGGCGCTGATCGGGCCCGAGCCCGCACGCGAGCCGGCACCCGGCACGACAACGCGGGCCGAAGATGGCGGCGTCCCGCAGGAGAGCCACGGGACTGGACGTCTGATCGAGGTAAGCGTCCAGACCGGCGAGCCGCGGCCCGAGACGATCCGGCTGCGCCCCGGCGACCAGCTCGAGCTGACCGTGCGGGGACGCACCCCGGGCCAGGTCGAGATCCCGAGCTTCGGCCTGATCGACGACCTCGGCCCCGACTCCCCGGCTCACTTCAGTCTGCTGGCCGCCGAGCCCGGGAATTTCGCGGTGCGGCTCGTCGGGACGGGCCGCAGCGTGGCCCGCGTCGTGATCTTGCCGGAGCACGGCGGATCCGGACATCCGCGGGGGTCCGCCGCGGAGAAGGCGCCGCGCGGCTCGCCGGCCGGCTAGCGGATCTTGTCGTAGAGGTCGAAGATCGGCAGGTACATCGAGATCACGATGAACCCGACGACGCCGCCGACGAACATGATCATCAGCGGCTCGATCAGCGAGGTGAGCGCCTTGATCTTCGCGTCGACCTCGGCCTCGTAGAAGTCGGCGATCTTGGCGAGCATGTGCTCGAGCTGGCCGGTCTCCTCCCCGACCGCGACCATGTGCGAGACCATCGACGGGAAGATCGCGTGCCCGGAGATCGGCTTCGCGATCGTGCCGCCGCGCTTGACCGACTCGTAGACCTCCTCCATTGCCTTCGCGATCACCGTGTTTCCCGACGTCTGGCCGGTGACCCGGATCGACTGGAGGATCGGCACCCCGGCGGCCACCGTCCCCGAGAAGGTTCGCGACCAGCGCGCCAGCGCCACCTTCTGGACGACGTCGCCGACCCGCGCAGGCAGGCGCAGCTTCGCCCTGTCCCACAGGTCACGACCGCGCTCCGTCCGCTTGTAGCGCAGCGCCGCGAGGACGAGCAACGGAATCACGATGATCAACACGTACCAGTAGCCCGTCACCGCGCCCGACATCGCGACCGTGATCTGGGTCATGAACGGGAGCTCGGCGTCGCCGCCGGTCTCGGACGCGATCTCGTCGTAGATCCCGGTGAAGACCGGGACGATGAAGGTGACGACGGCGAGCATGACGGCGATCGCAAGCGCGAACACGACGATCGGGTAGGCCATCGCGGAGCGGATCTGACGCTTCAGGGCGTCGAGCTTCTCGAGCTGGTACGCGACGCGGTCGAGGACCTCCTCCAGCCGTCCGGAGCCCTCGCCCGAGCGCACCATCGAGCGGTACAGCGGGTCGAAGACCTGGGGATGGCGGTCGAGCGCGCTGGCGACGGAGCTTCCTGCCTCGATGTCCTGGCGGATCCCGACGATCGTCTCCTTGAGCAGCTCGTCCTCGGTCTGGTCCTCCAGCGTGTGGAGCGACCGCAGCATCGGCATCCCGGAATCGATCAGGGTGGCGAACTGGCGAGAGAAGACCGACAGGTTGCGCAGCTTCACACGCCGGAAGCGCTTGAAGATGTCGTCGAGCCGGAGCGCCTCACGCTTCTGCGTGACGTCGAGGACGATCAGCCCGCGCTGGCGAAGCTGCTCGGAGACCTGGACCTTGCTGGCGGCCTCGACCTCGCCGCGCGAGGGGACCCCGGCGAGGTCGACGGCGCGGAATGCGAACGTGCTCATCGCGGCATCGCGCCGGCGAGGCTGCCGGCGTCAGGTGTCGCACCGGTTGACTGCGCGGGGGCCTGCATGCCGCCCATCAGGCGCTTGAGCTCCTCGGGGACCGATGCCCGCTGCTCGGCGAGCGAGCGCGTGATCTTGCCCATGCGCACGAGCTGCGCGAGGTGGGAGTCCATCGTCCGCATGCCGACGGCGCCCGAGGTCTGGATCGCCGAGTAGATCTGATGCGTCTTTCCTTCGCGGATCAGGTTGCGGATCGCGGGGGTGGGGATGAGGACCTCGCACGCCGAGACCCGGCCCGCGCCGTCGGCCGTCGGCAGGAGCTGCTGCGTGACGATGCCCTGAAGCGCGATCGAGAGCTGCATCCGGACCTGGTTCTGCTGCGCGGCGGGAAACACATCGATGATCCGGTCGACGGTCTGCGCGGTCGACTGGGTGTGCAGCGTCGCGAACACGAGGTGTCCGGTCTCGGCCGCGGTCAGCGCGGTCGAGATCGTCTCGAGGTCGCGCATCTCCCCGACCAGGATGACGTCTGGGTCCTGGCGCAGGCCGGCGCGCAGCGCCGTCGCGAAGTCATCGGCGTCGGCACCGATCTCTCGCTGGTTGACGATGCACTTCTGGTGGCGGTGCAGGAACTCGATCGGATCCTCGATCGTGAGGATGTGCTCCTCGCGCGTGCTGTTGATCAGGTCGATCATCGCCGCCAGGCTGGTCGACTTGCCCGAGCCGGTGGGACCGGTGACGAGCACGAACCCGCGCGGCTTGCGAGTGAACTCCTCCAGGATCATCGGCAGGCCGAGCTGCTCGAGGCTGAGGATGTCGTGCGGGATGGCGCGGAACGCCGCGCTGATCGCGCCGCGCTGGAAGTAGCAGTTGATCCGGAACCGCCCCACCCCGGGGATCGAGTAGGCGAAGTCGAGCTGCTTGTGGTTCTCGAAGCGCTTGCGCTGGTCGTCGTTGATGATGCTGTAGACGACCTCGCGAGTCTGCTGAGGATTGAGCCGCGGGTACTCCTCCATCGGGACGATGCGCCCCCGAATGCGGATCGCGGGCGGGAAGCCGGACGTCAGGTGGACATCCGAAGCGCGCATCTCGACCATGCGCGTGAGAACTTCAGAGAAATCGAACTCCATCGCGTCTTAGATCGGTGCCTGAGGCGGGAACCTTGAGCCGCGACGGCGGCCGGCCCCCTAGCTCGAGACCCGAGCTACCTCCTCGATGCTCGTGATCCCGGCGCGGACCTTGGCGAGGCCGTCCTCCTTGAGGGTGAGCATCCCCTCCTCGCGCGCCTTGCGGGCAACGTCCTGCTCGGGTGCGAGGCCGACGGTCATGTCCTTGAGCGTGTCGCTCATCACCATCACCGAGTAGAGGCCGATCCGGCCCCGGTAGCCGATGTGGTTGCAGCGTGCACAGCCCACGGACTCGTAAGCCTCGAGATCGGTGCCGACCCTGAACCCGGCCTCCTGGAGCGCCGCGGCGGGGATCAGGACGCGCTTCTTGCAGTGCGTGCAGAGCTTGCGCGCCAACCGCTGGGCGACGACGCAGTCGATCGCCGATGACGTCAGGAACGACTCGATTCCCATCTTCGCCAGACGCGTGACCGCACCGGGGGCGTCGTTGGTGTGCAGGGTCGTGAGCACCATGTGACCCGTCAGCGCGGCCTCGATCGCTATCCGGGCCGTCTCGGCGTCGCGAACCTCGCCGACCATGATCACGTCGGGATCGGCGCGCAGCATCGAGCGCAGCCCGGTGGCGAAGTTGAGCCCCGCCTTGCGGTTGACCCCGATCTGGTTGATGCCGCCGAGCCGGTACTCGATCGGGTCCTCGATCGTGACGATGTTCTTGTCGACCTCGTTGAGCTGGTCGAGCGCCGCGTACAGCGTCGTCGTCTTACCCGAGCCCGTCGGCCCTGTGACGAGAATCGCCCCGTAGGGCTTGCGGAAGGAGGTCTCGAAGCGCGCCCGGCCCTCGCCGTCCATCCCGAGGTCGTCGAGCGAGCGCAGGGCCGCGGTCTGGTCGAGGATGCGGATCGTGCAACCCTCGCCGCGCTGGGTGGGAAGTGTCGTGATACGGAGATCCACCCGGCGCTCTTCGACGTTGATGCTGACCCGCCCGTCCTGCGGCAGGCGCTTCTCGGCGATGTCGAGCTCGCTCATGATCTTCACCCTCGAGACGACGCCGGCGACCATCCGCTTCGGCACGCGCGCCGCCTCGTGCAGCACCCCGTCGACCCGGAAGCGGACCCGCATGTCGCCCTCATCGGGCTCGAAGTGGATGTCGGACGCGCCCTCGGCGACGGCCTGTCCGAGGATGCTGTGGACGAGCTTGATTACCGGAGCGTCCTCCGCCGACTCGCGGAGCGACATCAGCTCGGCCTCGTCGAGCCCCTCCTCCTCCTCGGTCTCGTCGATCGCCTCGCTGACCGCGCTCTGCAGCGTGTTGAGGCGGCTGATCAGCGCGTCGATGTCCTCCTCGGAGGCAACCGTGACGCGGCAGTTGAGCCCGGTCGCCATCTGGATGTCGTCGAGCGCCAGGACGTTGGCGGGATCCGCCATCGCCAGCAGCAGCGTCTCCTTGTCCACGTAGCCCACGGGGAGCGCCTTGTGGCGCCGCGCCGTGCTGACCGAAAGCATGTTCGCCGCCGCCATGTCGATCTGGTAGACGGACAGGTCGATGTGATCGAGGCCGTAGCGCTCGGCGATCGCCCGCGAGAGCTGCTCGGCGCTGATCACGCCCTCCTCGAGCATCAGCCGCTCGGGTGAACGACCTGCGGTGCGCGCCTCGGCGATGACCTGGTCGACCCGCTCCTGGCTGGCGTATCCCAGCTCGACGATCACGTCGGTGATGAACATCCCCGAGTGACCGCGCCGCAGCGGCGGAATGACGCCGGGGACCTGCGACTCGTCCTCGGGCTGCTGGACGTCCTCGGCCGCGACCGCCTGTCCGGCGGTGGGTACGGGCGTGAGGTATGTGGGTCGCTTCTCGGTTGCCATCTATGTGTCTTGTCTGACCGCCCTGCGCATCGCCTCCAGCGGGGGGGTGAGGCCGGTCCAGATGCGAAGCGACTCCGCACCCTGGTGGACCAGCACCTCGAGCCCGTCTATGACGGCTGCGCCGCGCTCTCGTGCCGCGCGGACGAGCGCCGTCTCGTCGGACCCGTAGACGAGGTCCACCACCACCTGGCGGTCATGCAGACCATCGGCATCGACAGGCAGGGGCTTTAAGCCTGATACTCCCCCAGATGGGGTAGTTTCATGCATCCCGACGGAGGTCGCGTTGACGATCAGGTCGTAGTTCGGCGTCGAGACGGCCTCCGTCGCCTCGCCGCCGAGGCTCTTGGCGAGCTCGTGCGCTCTCATCGGCGTGCGGTTCCAGACCTCCACCGCCGCGCCTTCGCGGCGCAGCGCCCAGACCGCCGCCCGGGCGGCGCCGCCCGCCCCGAGCACCAGCGCGCGCATCCCGGCGGGCGCCGACGGCAGCGCGGCAAGCAGGCCCGTCCCGTCGGTGTTCTCGGCGGCGATCTCGCCGGAATCGAAGCTGAGCGTGTTGGCGGCCCCGATCTCGCGCGCGACGTCGGAGGCCCGATCGGCGATCTCGAGCGCGGCGCGCTTGTGCGGCACCGTGACGTTGGCGCCGACATAGCCCTCGGCAGCCAGCTCGCGCGTGCGCCGCGCAAACTCCTCCGGCGAGGCCTCGATCGCGCCGTAGGACCAGTCGTCGGCGATCCCGAGCGCCTCGAAGGCGGCCGTGTGCATCGCGGGCGAGCGCGAGTGGGCGATCGGCTGGCCGATGACGGCGAGGCGGTTCACTATCCACGCGCCGTCCTGGATAGAGGTCGAATGGCGAACCCAGGGCAGGACGGTGGGCCGGCAATGCGAGCGGGCCGGGCCCCTTCGGGCGGGTGGGGGCGGGTCGAAGCTGCGCTCAGCACTCGGTCGGCGAGCCGCCCTCGGCCTCGAGCGCGTCCTGGTAGGCCTGGGCGGCCTGCTCGAACTCCTGCTCGCTCGCCGTGAAGACGTGCTCGCCGCACGTGCCCGGCTTGACGACGTAGAAGCGGTAGTCGACCTTGGCCGGCTTGGCCGCCGCCTTCAGCGAGGCGAGCCCGGGGTTGCCGATTGGCGTCGGCGGCAGCCCGGCGACGAGCCGCGTGTTGTAAGGCGTGTCGCTGGCCAGGTCGGACTGGGTCAGCGGCTTGTCGTAGTTCTCGAGCGCGTAGCGCAGCGTGGCGTCGATGCCCAGCGGTTCGCCGCTCGCCAGCCGGTTGTAGATCACCGCGGAGACGAGCTCGCGCTCACTCGGGACCTGGACCTCGCGATCGATCATCGAGGCGATGGTGACCACGTCGTAGACGTCGAGGTTCTTCGACTCCGCGTAGCCGAGGTCCAGGCGCTTGACGTTGCGCTCGAACGCGGCGAGCTGCTGATCGACGAGATCCTCGGAGCTCGACCCCGGCTCCAGCTCGTAGGTGGCCGGGAACAGGAAGCCCTCGAGCTCGCCGCCGCCTGGCGCGCCGTACTTCGAGGGGTCGAAGCCCCTTGCCTTCGCGACGGCCTGCTTGTAGTCGCCCTTCAACCCCGCGTCGGCGGCGAGCTCGTCGATCTGGTCGATCGTGTAGCCCTCGGGCACGGTGACCGTGATCTCGTTCTGACCGGGCGGAGCCGTCAGCACGTCGATCGCCGAGCCGTAGCTCATGCCGCTGGCCAGCGTGTACGTCCCGGCCTCGATCTCGTCACTCTTGCCCACGAGCGTCAGCCTGAGCCGGAACAGGCTCGAGCTCGAGACCACGCCCTTCTCGTCGAGGATGTCGGCGATCTCGCCCGCCGTCGCGCCCTTGGGGACCTCGACGACCACCTTGCCCTCCCCGTCGCCCCCAAACGGTTGGAACAGCGCGACCAGGAACCACACCAGCGCCGCGCCGGCGGCCAGCGCGACGAGCGCGGCGATCCGCCGGCGCCACACCGCTCCGCCCGGCGGGCGAGTGAGCGGTCGGCGTGCGGCGGGCTTCGAGGTGCGATCGGGCGGCGGGGTCGTCGGCTCGGGCGGCGCGGGGGGACGCCCAGGTGGCGGAGCGGGCGGAGCGGGCGGAGCGGGCGGAGCGACCGGAGGATCCGGGGATGACGGCTCAGGCTCGGGCGACGCGTCCGCCGGCGTGCCATCGCCCGCGATGCGACGGACGCGTTCGCCGAGCGAGCGGCGCGTGCGCTCGCCACGCTGCGGGCGCTCGCGCCGCCGGCGCTCCCGCTCGGCCCGGCGCTGCTCGCGCTCACGCGCGGCGGGATCGTCGAAGGCGAACGGATCGTCGACCAGCGGATCGCGCTGCCTCTCGTAGCGCAGGAGGGGATCGTCCGGGTCGCGGCCGGCGGTGTCCGTCATGCCTGCTCTCCTGGACGGTCGCGTTCGGCGGCCGCCTCGCGGCTCGCCAGGTAGCTCTCGAGCAGATGGGCGGCGGCGAGGGAGTCCTCCGCGGCGCCGGCGCCGGCGCGCGCGGTCCGCTCCGCCAGTCGGGTCGTCAGCCGTTCGTCGTAGGTCTCCACAGGTACATCCACCAGTGAGGCCACCTCGTCGCGAAACCGGCGTGCGGCGGCGGCCTGGGCCCCCGATTCGCCGCTCAACCCTAGCGGGAGCCCGACGACCACGAGATCCACATCGTGCTCGGCGACGAGCCGCGCCACGTCGCGCGCCTCGGGGGGCTCGATGACGGGGAGGGGTCGGACGACGGTGCCGGTCGGGTCCGAGATCGCGCAGCCACAGCGCGCGAGTCCGTGGTCGAGGGCGAGGACGCGCATCGGGCGTGAGCTAGTGGGGGCCCACTAGGAACCGAGCTGGGACTCGATCGCGCGTCGCGCGATCTCGAGCGCCTCGTCGAGGCGGCTCGCGTCTCGCCCTCCGGCCTGCGCCGCGGTCGGCCTGCCACCACCGCCGCCGCCCACGGCGCCGGCGGCCTCGCGCACCACCTCGGCGGCCGAGAGCCCGCGCTCGACTGCCGAGTCGGCGAACGCGCCGACCAGCGCGACGCGACCGTCCCCCGCGCCCCCCAGGACCACCGCGGCGTCCCCGAGGCGCGACTTGACGCGGTCGGCGAGATCGAGCAACGCTCGCTGGTCGGCGAGGTCGACGCGCTCGGCGAGCACGCGGATCCCGCCCACGTCCGTGCTCCGCTCGGCGAGCTCGCGAGCCAGCTCGGCCGCCTCGCGTGAGCCGCTCTCGGCGGCGCGCTTCTCGAGCTCGTCGAGGCGCTGCGCGGCGCGGCGGGCCCCCGCCAACGCGTCGCGCGGCGAGTCGAGCAGGGCCCCGACCTCGTCGAGGGCGTCGTTGCGCGAGCGAAACCAGTCGATCGCGGCGGGCCCGGTGAGCGCCTCGACACGGCGCACGTTGGCGGCGCTCGAACCCTCGGAGACGATCGCGAAGATTCCGACCTCTGCCGTGTTGGCGACATGGGTCCCGCCGCACAGCTCGCGCGAGACCTGCTCGACCTCGACCATCCGCACCCAGTCGCCGTACTTCTCGCCGAACAGGGCCATCGCCCCCAGCGCCTCCGCCTCGTCGCGCGCCATGTGCATGGCGCGAACCGGCAGGCTGGCCTTGATCCAGTCGTTGACGCGGTCCTCTATCGCGCGCACCTCCTCGGGGGCGAGCGCGGCGCCGTGCGTGAAGTCGAAGCGCAGCTTGTCGGGACGAACTGCGCTGCCCGCCTGGCGCACGTGATCGCCGAGCTGCTCGCGCAACGCCGCGTGCAGCAAGTGGGTGGCTGTGTGGTTGCGCATCGTGGCGTGACGCGTCGCACGCTCGACGTGGGCCTCGACCCGCTGCCCGGGCTCGGGGACCGCGGGTGCTTGCAGCTTCAGAGCCTGGTCCTCACCGACCCGGTAGACGTCGACGACGCGCCCCTCAGCACCATCCCAGCGAACGACGCCCGAGTCGGCGACCTGCCCGCCGCCCTCGGCATAGAAGGGGCTCTCCTCGAGCTTGACGAGGGCGACCGCGCCGGGATCGGGGCCCTCGCCGTCGATCGGGGTAGCCGCGGCGACGCTGGTCCGCGCGTCAAGCGTCTCGTAGCCGACGAATCGCGACTCCGGGGCCGAGCTGACGAACGAGATCACGGCCCCGTGGCGATCCTCGGTCGCCGCCTCCGCCCCTGTTCGGGCGCGCTCGCGCTGCTGGTCCATCAGAGCCTCGAACCCGGCGTCGTCGACCGACAGCCCCTGCTCGGCAAGCAGCTCCTTGGTGAGGTCGTACGGAAAGCCATAGGTGTCGTGGAGCTTGAACGCCTCGGCCGCGTCCACCCACGAGGTGCCCTGCTGACGCGCCTCGTCGACCAGCCGCGCGAGCAGCTCCGTGCCGCGGTCCAGGGTGCGCCCGAAGCTGCGCTCCTCGTCGGAGACCCAGCGCATGATCATGTCGCGCTCCGTGGCGAGCTGCGGATACGCGTCGCCCATCGTCTCGATGACCCGCTCCGCGAAGCGCTCCATGAACGGCGGCTCGAGCTCGAGCACGCGCCCCTGCTGGATCGCGCGGCGCATGACGCGGCGCAGGATGTAGCCGCGGTCCTCGTTCGACGGCACGACCCCATCGGCGATCAGGTGCGTCATCCCCCGCGAGTGATCGGCGACGATCCGCATCGCCCTGGTGGTCCTGTCGTCGTCGCCGTAGCGGCGGCCCGACAGCTCCTCCGCGAGCCCGACGAGCGGCCGGAAGGGGTCCGCCTCGTAGACGGAGGGTGCGCCCTGGAGGATCGCCGCCATCCGCTCCAGGCCCAGGCCGGTGTCGATGTTGCGCTGCGGCAGGTCGACGAGCGAGCCGTCCTCGCGCAGCTCGTAGGCCATGAAGACGTGGTTCCAGTACTCCAGGAAGCGCTCCGTGTCGTCGCCGGGGCGCTCGTCCGGACCGCCGAAGTCCTCGCCGCGATCGACGTACATCTCCGAGCACGGCCCGCAGGGGCCCACCGGCCCGGCCTGCCAGAAGTTCTCCGAACGCGGCAGGCGCACGATCCGCTCCTCGGGTACGCCGCGGGCCCGCCAGATCTCGATCGATTCGGTGTCGGGGCCGAGCCCGAGCTCCTCGTCGCCCTCGAACACCGTCACCCAGATCCGCTCGGGGTCGAGCCCGAAGCCCTCGATCGAGAGCTCCCAGCCGAAGCCGATCGCCTCCTGCTTGAAATAGTCGCCGAAGCTGAAGTTGCCGAGCATCTCGAAGAACGTGAGGTGGCGCGCCGTGTTGCCGACCTCCTCGATGTCGGTGGTGCGAAAGCAGCGCTGGCAGGTCGTCAGGCGCCTGCTCGGCGGCTCCTCGAGCCCCTGGAAATAGGGCTTGAGCGGCTGCATCCCCGCGGTCGTGAGCAGCACCGAGGGATCGTGCGCCGAGGGGACGAGCGACGCCGAGGGGCGGCGCATGTGCCCATTGCGCTCGAAGTACGACAGGTAGGTCTCGCGGATCTCCGACGCGGAGGAGCTCACGCGAGCAAGTGTATGGACGCCGGCAGTCTCACTTTCGCAGCGGCCACACCACCTCGATCTCCCACTTCGCGGGATCGTCGCCCTGCGCGGGGCCGGTGACGTAGACCTCCCACACGGGCCCGCCGGGGTCGTGGTCGTGGGCCAGGACCCACTCGCCGAGTGCGTCGTGGGCGCTCTGCAGGTCCTCGTAGCGGCCGCGGTGGACCGTCATCGCCGCCCTGCCCTCCGGTAGCTCGCCGGGCTCGACCCGGCCCTCGGCCCGCACCGGCCCCGACACCGGAAAGCCGGCCTCGAAGTCGGCCTGCTCGGCGGTGTAGTCGAAGAAGCGCGCGAAGGGGTGCCCGCTCGGCTCGACGCCCTGGCGCGCGAGCGAGTCCGCGACCTCACCAAGGACGCGACGCAGCGTCTCGCCGATCTCCGCGGATGAGGAGACGACCCGAACCACCGCGGTGCGTTGCGACGAGAGCTTGCGGGTCTTGATGTCGTAGACCATCGCCGGACCCACTACGCGATCGTGGCGTGGCCGACGATCGCGTCGGCGTCCATCAGCGACGCGGTCTGCCCGGGTGCGACGGCGTACGCGGGCTCGGAGAGCCGCAGCGTGAGCTCCGGGTGGCGGCCGGCGCCGGGCGAGGACGCACCGCCGCTCACCTCCTCCACCCTGCAGGCCAGCGGCGTGGCGTGGTAGCGGAGGCGCACGCGGTTGACGCGCCGTCCGTCCCGGTGCAACACGGCGTCGCGCACGCGGACCCGGTCGCGCGCCAGTCGCTCCCGCGGGCCGACCACGACCCGGTTCGACGCAGCGTCGGTGGCGAGCACGTAGAGCGCCCGCGGGGCCGCGATCCCGATCCCGCGGCGCTGCCCGACCGTGAAGTGCTGATGGCCCGGGTGCGCCCCGAGAACCTCGCCGTCGGGATCGACGACCTCGCCCCGCCGTTCCGCAACCCGACCGTGCCGGGCAAGGAAGGAGCGCTTGCCCTCGCCGGCGAGAAAGCACAGGTCCTGGCTGTCGGCGCGCGAGGCCACGGGAAGCCCCGCTTCGGCCGCGATCTCACGCACCTGCGGCTTGGTAAGCCCGGCTAGCGGGAAGCGCAAGCGCACCAGAGCCCGCGGCGGCAGCGCGGCGAGCATGTAGGTCTGATCCTTCGCCGCGTCCGCGGGGGCGACGAGAAGGGGGCCTTGATCGTCGCCCGCGATGCGCGCGTAATGGCCCGTGGCGAGGCGTTCGGCTCCGAGCCGATCGGCGAGCCCCAGCATCGCGTCGATGCGGACCTCCCCGTTGCAGCGCACGCAGGGATTGGGGGTTCGCCCCGCCTCGTGGCCGGCCAGGAAGTCATCCACCACCGCGGCGCGGAAGCGCCGCTCGAGATCCATCGTCAGGTGCGGCAGGCCCATCGAATGGGCGAGCGACCGGGCGCCGACCACCGCTTCGGGCGAGCAGCAGCTGCGCGCCCCGTCGGTGACCCGGTCCGCCCACAGCTTCAGCGTCACCGCGACGACCTCGGCGCCACGCTCGCGCTCGAGCTGGGCGGCGACAGCGCTGTCCACTCCGCCGCTCATCGCGACCAGCACCCGGCCCCGCTGGGGCCCGCTCCCGGGGGAGACCAGCGCGGCGCCGGCGGCGATCGCGGAACCGAGCGCGCGATGCAGCGCGTCGGCGGCCAGCTCGGCGGCGTGACGGCCCTGCGCCGACAGCCCGCCGAGCTCGACCTCTACTTCCTGGGGACCGATCCGTGCCGCGTCGAGCACCTCCAGCCCGTCGACCGCGGCGGCGATCGCCGCGCCGGCGGCGATTGCGGCCGAGCAGCCCTCGGCGTCGAAGCATGCCGCCGCGATGCGCCCATCGCGGACGTCGAGCGACAGCCGCACGAGATCGCCGCACGGCGCGCCGCCGGCGGCCCCGCTGGCCCATCCGTCGCGGGTGGGCCCGCGCCGCGAGCGGTCGTCCAGGTAGTAATGGATCCCCTCAGCGCTCACGCGCTAAAGGTAGCCCGGGCGAGCGGACTCAGCCTCCCGCTCGGGGTGGGCGGCGCGCGTCAGTCCGGGTAGTAAGGGACGTCGTGGCCCTTGTAGAGCGCATCCTCGACGGCCTGAAGGACGCTCTCCGGCCCGCGGAAGCCGTAGCTCACGGTGGCCTTGGGGATCTTTCCGCTCACGCTCTTTGGGCGGATCACGATGAGGGCGGGAACCTGGCTGACCCCGACCCCGTTGGCGATACGCGAGTAGTGAGCGATGTTCTTCGCCCCGGTCACGAAGACCGCCACGTTGAGGTCGGGGCGCCCCCGCAGCGCCTCGACGTAAGCCTTGACCCGCTTGTCGTCGATTCCTCTCTGCTTGACGATCAGCAGCACGATCGCCTTGCCGTCGTCATAGGCGTTGACGACCGGTGCCGGCAATCCCTTGCCGGGCTTCAGCGCGCTGTCGGGAATCGAGCCCTGGGCCTCGGCGCCGGGAGCCGGCGCGGTCGCCGGGGGCGCGACCCCCGGAGCGGTCGGCGTGGTCGCAGTCGCGCCCGGCGCCGCCGGGGTCGCGGTTGCGCCCGTGGTCGAGGTCGGCGCCGTACTCTCGGTCGTCGATTCCGAGCCGCCGCTCAGGACCCGCATGTAGAAGATGATCGCGAACAAGATCAGCAGGCCTGCGATCAGCGCGGCCTGCACGACCGGGTTCTCGTTGGCGGCGCGCCTCACGCGGCTCCACCCCCAAAGCAAGAAGGCCCCAGCCTGCCGACGCCGCTCGGCTTGAGAACCCGTGTATCCAGGTGGGTGTCTACCGCAAAGCCCCCAATGGGACTCTCCGGAAATCGACTCCCAAGCCGATTGTGATGGCTCACATTGGAGCAGCTATCGAACAAGCTCGAGCCTCCGTAGACGCTACCAGTCATCTGCTCACTCGACAGCGGGCGCGAAAACCTTGAGCGCCATGGCCTGGTCGTCGTGCAGTCGCCAGCGCCGCAACTTTCCCTGCTCGAAGTCGAGCTCCACCGCCACCGGGACCGAATCGCCCACCTCGCCGCTCTCGCGCCACACGTACTGAACCTGGGCGAGGGCGAGGACGCTCTCGCCGGTGACGTGCAGCTCCTCAACCTCGTAGCGCCTGTCCAGATGGTCATAGGTCCGGCTCGCCCACTCGCGCGCCTCCGCGATCCCCCTGCGCACGCCCTTGGAGGTATGGATCTCGACCTCGGGGTGCAGCAGGCGCGCGAACGCGTCCACGTCGCCGCGGCTCAGGGCGTCGAGGACCTGCCGCGCGGCGCCGCTGCTCGCGGGCGCCTGGCCGGAGCGCTCGCCATTCGTCTCCGGCGGCTCGCTCATCGGTCAATAGCATTGACGATCGTCAGAAGGAGATGAGCGAGCTCGGCGAAGGCGACAGCTTCGGCCCGTACACGGTGCGGGAGCGACTCGGCGAGGGCGGGATGGGCCACGTGTTCTGCGCGGCCGAGCCCGGCGGCTCGGAGGTGGCGCTCAAGGTGCTGCGCCCGGAGCTGAGCACGCACGAGGGCTTCAGGGCGCGGTTCGAGCGCGAGGCGAAGATGGCCTCGAAGGTGCGCCACCCCAACATCGTGCCGGTCCTCGATCGTGGCGAGATCGACGGGAGCCTCTACCTGACCCAGGCGTTCATCGGCGGCGGCTCGCTCGAGGAGAGGCTGGAGCGCGAGGGCCGGCTGTCGCTCGAGGACACGGTTCGGATCTGCGACCAGGTGGCGGCGGGGCTCGACGCCATGCACGAGGCGGGGCTCGTCCATCGCGACGTCAAGCCGCCCAACATCATGCTCGACACCGAGGGCAAGGCCTTTATCGCCGACCTCGGTCTCGCCAAGGACCGCGAGGCGAGCGTCATCCTCACCCGGCTCGGGCAGGCGGTGGGCTCGATCCACTACATGTCCCCGGAGCAGATCCGTGCCGAGCGCGAGCCCGACGCGCGCACGGACGTATACGGTCTCGGCTGCGTCGTGTACGAGTGCATCTCGGGGTCACCTCCGTTCGCCGGCCGCAAGCCCATGCAGGTGATGTGGGCGCACCTGCGCGACGAGCCCGCCGATCCCTGTGCCGGACGCGCGGAGATCCCGCCCGACTTCGGAGCGGCGGTAAACCGGGCGCTCGCGAAGGAACCCGAGGGGCGGCCGCAGTCGGCTTCCGCCTACGCGCGTGCGCTTAGGGCCGCCGCCGGCCTGGCGGGGTCGGAGGTGCCCTCGTGAGCTCACTGGTCCTGGTCGAGCTTCAACCGCTCCCGGGCCAGAGGTTCGAGCCTCGCGACGGCCTGACCGTGGGGCGCCAGAACTGCGACGTCACGCTCGCCCACCCCCAGGTGTCACGACATCACGCCACGCTTCACGTCCGCGACGGAGGGCTCGTGATCGAGGACGTCGGGTCGCGCAACGGGACGTTCGTAAACGACGAGCGCCTCGCCGCCCCGCGCCAGATCGCCGCCGGCGACCTCGTCAGGATCGGCGAGACGGTGTGGCGTGCCGAGGCGCCGGCCGCCGCGGCTCCGGCGGCGCCCGAGCCGGAAGCACCCGAGCAACGCGGCGACGTCCCGCCGCCGCCCGCGCCCTCGGTGGTCCACCCCGCCCCACCCATCCCCGAGGTCTCGACCCCCGCGTTCGCGGAGGCCCGCCCGCGGCGCAGGCGCGCCTCGGCGGCGCGCCGGGTGGAGGCGACCGTGGTCTCCTACGCGGTCGTCGCGGCCACCGCGGCGGGCGTGATCATCTACCTCGCGGCGCGCTGACGCGCGGCGACCGTCCTAGCGGACCCCGAAGTAGATCGCGACCGCGAGCGCCGCCACGGTCAGCAAGGCGAACGCGGCGACGCTGGTCTGGCGCTTGACGCGTGCGTCCACGAGCGCCGCGAGCTCGTCGGCCTGCGCCCTGCCGCCCGACTTCGCCTGCCGCATGACCTCCGGGGGCACGAAGGCGGGCTCGTCGTCCGGGGCCCGGAAGTCCGGTGCCTGCGGCGGCCCGGGGACGGGCACGCCGCCGAGCTCCTCCTCGTGCGCCGGCACGAGCACGCCCGCCCCGACCTGCGAGATCTGGGGTGACGGCTGGACCGCCGAGGGCTGGCGGTCGATCTGGGCGCGGCTGCGAAGCTCGAAAACCGTCAGCCCCATCCTGATCTTGTCGCCTGGCGCCAGCTCGCGGCGGCCGGTCCCGGTGACCTGGCCGTTGACGTACGTGCCGTTGCGCGATCCCAGGTCCTCCACCACCGCCCCCTCCGCCTGCGGGGAGACCCTGGCGTGGCGCCGGGAGACCTGCTGGTCGATCACCACGAGCCCACCTGCCGCGGGCTCACGGCCGATCTCGACCGCGCCTTCGAGCGCGAACTGCGCCCCGGGGTCCGCGCCCTCGACCATCTCCAACAGCAGCTCCGCCATGTGCTCAGCCTATACCGGCCTCGCGTGGACGCCGGACGGGCTGGGGCGCGGCTCGAGCGGCTTGCGGTGAACGCCCGACGCCTGCTCCACAACGGGGCCCGGGCCCGCCTGCGCGTCGACGGCCGATGCCACCACCGGCACCGCGGCCTGGGCGGGCGGGATCGACCACTCGATGCGGCGAAACTCCAGCGAGGATTCGAGGTAGGTGAGCGAGAAGATCGGCAGCAGCACGATCTTCGTCCCGACCGCCAGCAGCCAGGCGCCCCAGTAGAAGGCGATCGCGCCCGCGATCGGGACGCCGAGCTCCAGCACGTTGGCGAGGACCAGCAGCAAGCCCAGCTCTGCAAGCGCGAGGACGCCCGTCATCCACGGCGGCTGGTAGCGCAACAGCCACGAGTAGACGCACGCATCGAGCGCTACGCCCTGGAGCAGGAAAACACCGATCAGCACGATCCAACCCGCGTTGCCGGTGATCAGCGACACGATCGTCCCGAGCACCGCCGGCAGCACGATCGTCGCGACCCGGGTGTGGATTCGGCCTATCGGGGTCGGGCACATCTAGGCCAGCTGCTCCGACTTGCGGATCTGGCGCAACGCCCTGACCGTCGCCCCGGCGAGCCTGAGCTGCATCGCGAGCCGTGACGGAACGGATCGGTAGCGCAGTCTCTCGGCCCTGGCGGCGTCGCCGACGAAGCGTCGCGCGATGTACTTGAGCCCGGCGATGGTGTCGCCGTTCGGAACAACCGTGTTGGCGCTCAGTCCCATCATGCAGAGACGCGAGTCGTCGCGATCGAGCGGCGGGACGCCGCAGTTCGTCTTCAGCCGGATCCGCTCGCGCTCTACCGGCACGTCGTAGGTCTGAGCCAGACGGCGCAGCAGCGGCAGGGAGAAGGCCGACTTGACGAACCCGGTCCCGCACGTGATGCCCGTTACGTCGAGCGGCCCGAGCTCCTGATCGTTAAGCAGCTTGATCTTGATCGCGAGCCCGCTCGGCGACGGCTTGATCTCGCTCACGTTGCCGAATACCTCCTCGAACGCGCCCGCGGCGCGGGCCCTGCTGATCTTCTGCGCCCAGCCGCGCCGCGCGGGCGATGTCCCGCGTAGCGCCTTGCCCAGGAAGTCGACCCGCTGGTCGAAGTCGAGTCCCTGGAAGGCGTCGATCCCGCTGCCGTCGAACAGGCAGCGCGGCACGTTGAGGTCCTGCTCCTCGGGCGAAGGGTTTCGCTGCAATGCGATGCATTGCGCACCGGCGTCGACGACGTTCGCCCATTCGTTGACCGAGGCGATCCCGGAGCCCACGATCACATAGCGCCCGCCCTGGTAGTACCGCTTCGGCTCGTAGGCCTGGACGATGCGGTCGGTGGTGGCGGGATCCTCGCGCGCCTTTCCGTAGATCCCCGGGAAGGCGAGCGGCCCGTGGCCGAGCGCCAGCATGACGTGCTTGGCCCGGCCGAGCAGCTGCGCCTCCTCGTCATATAGGGAGAAGTAAGGCGGCGGGCCCTCCTCGCGGACGACCCAGCCGACCTTCGTCCCTCCGAGCACTCGCCGCTCGTAGCCCAGCTTCGCCGTCACGATCGCCGCCTCGCTGAGCATCTCGGGGACTCCGGGATTGAACTTGCGCCCCACCGAGCGCAACAGAGGCGAAGGGTCGAGTCGCGAGAAGGCGTCGAGCTGGGCGAACGTCGGCCAGTCGGCGGGCAGGAAATGCGACTCCGACTCGGAGCGCAGCACGGTCTGGCCGAGGTTCCAGGCGAACTGCTGGTAGGTCTGGACGGGGTTGAGGTTGGTGCCGAAGATCCCGACCTGCTCGGGCGCGAAACCAAGATAGACCGCCGTCGTGTAGACGAGCAGCGCCCCGAAGCCGTCGCCGACGACCGCGATCGTGACATCGGCCGAGTCGCCGTTCGACGCGCTCATCCCGCGCTGCGGTCGATCCTCACCGGCCTCTGGCCCCCACGGCCGCAAGCTAACACGCTCGGCCGCTCGCCGGCACTACCTGCCTCCGGGACCCGCGACGCCGGCCGCCGACCACGTAAACCGTGTGAAGTCGTCGGCCGGGGCGAGCGCGCCGGGGCGCGTCCCTCGGCGCACGAACAGGGTCGGCGCCGGAGCCGACCTGGCGATTGCCGATCGCGTCGGGCCGAGCCCCTCGTCTCGCCACCTCTGCGACAGGCCGACGACCAGCAGGCCCGCTTCCCCCGCGGCCTCGATCACACCGGCCCTGCCCTGCTCGGCGATCACGGGCTCGGCCGGGACGCCGGCGTAGGCCTGGATCAGCAGGCCCGCGTCGGCGAGCATGCGGCTGACGCGCTCGACCTCGCCCGGCTCGTCGGCCGCCCCGAGCAGCTTCAGCGGGGCCCCGGTAGCCGAGGCGATCCAGGCGCCCAGCTCGAGCGCCGCCCAGTCGTGGTCGACGCCGCCGAAAGGCGCCACGATGCTGCGCTCGGGGCCAGGGACGACCTCGGCGTCCTCCCTTGCCACCAGCACGGCGACATCGCATGGCGCCTGCTCGAGCACGGCGCCGACCTCGCCGCGCGGCACGCCTTCTCCGAGCAGCGGCCGGCGGCCGTCGATCAGCAGCAGGTGGACGTCCTCGCGCTGGGCGATGCGGCTGAGGTCCGCTCCGGGGTCGGCGGAGATGAACGTCGCGGCGCGCGCGGCGATCCCCCCGCCGATCAGCTCGTCGCGGGCATCGCGAATCTCATCCGTGGCCTCGCGCAGCAGCTTGTTCTCCGTCTGCAGCCCGGGACGCACCGCCGCCGCAGCGCTGCGCGGTGGCCGGACGAGGCGCGCGAGGATCAGCTCGCGCGGCGGCTCCGAGCGCGCCAGCGGCTCGGCGAGCGCGACAAGCTGGGCGAGTCCCGCCTCGGTCTGGGGGGCGACGAGGATGGCCTGCTCGGGGACAGCGAGCCCGGGGAACTCGACCTGCGAGTCCGCGCGGGCCTCGTCGAGCTCCTCCTCGACCGGGGCGCCGAGCTCGTTGCGGGGATCGAGCAGGAGAAGCAGCGGCCCGGCCATGAAGGTCGTGATAAGCGCCATCAGCACGAGCGCCGCGAACAGGGCCTCTGAGATGACCCCCTTCTCGAGCGCCAGGTTGAGCACGATGAGCTCGGTGAGCCCGCGCGTGTTCATCAGCGTCCCGAGCACGCCCGACGCCCGCCAGCCCATCCCGACGACTCGGGAGGCGAGCATCGCGCCGGCGAACTTGCCGGTGATCGCGATCAGGAGGAGCAGCCCGGCGAGGCCCCAAAGCTCTGGCCGGTCGAGCAGGCCGACGTTCGTGCGCAGCCCCGTGAAGGCGAAGAACAGGGGCAGCAGCAGCGTGACCACGAAGTCCTCGATCCGTCCGGTGACGTCCTCGGTGAGCTCGGCGTGGCGAGGCATCACGAGGCCCATCACGAAGGCGCCGAAGATCAGCGCGATGCCGATCTCCTCGGTTGTGAATGCCGAAAGCAGGACGCCCGCGAAGATCGCCGCGATCCACCCGCCCGGAACGCGGCCCGCCTCGTCGTAGGCCGTGGAGACCCGCCCGATCAGGGGCCGCACCACCCAGAACATCACGACGCAGAAAGCCGCGGCGAGGGCGATCGTCCTTACCACCTCGCTGCTCGATCCCGCCACCGCGATCACGGTCGCGAGCGCGATCAGGAACCACGCCGTGACGTCGTCGATCGCCGCCGAGGCCATCGCAAGCGCGCCGACGGGGCGCTTGAGCATCCTGCGCTCGACCAGGATCCGCGCCAGGACGGGAAACGCGGTGATCGACATCGCGACTCCCATGAACACCGCGAAGGCCGCGAACTTGGTGTCGGGCCCGAGCAGCTCGTAGATCGGCACCGCCACCGCGATCCCGAGCGCCATCGGGACCGCAACGCTCGCGTTCGATATCGCGACAGCCTGGCTCATCCGGCCGCGGAGCTGGGACGGGTCGAGCTCGAGCCCGACGAGGAACATGTAGAAGATCAGCCCGAGGTTGGCGACGACCCCGAGGATGGGGATGATGTCCTTGGGGAAGACGAGCGCCTGCAGATCGGGCGCCAGCGCCCCGAACACGGTCGGGCCGAGGACGACCCCGGCCACCACCTCCCCCATCACCCGCGGCTGGGCGACCCGCACGGCGAGCGCGCCGAACAGCCGCGCGACGATCATCACCACCGCGACGGCGACGAAGAACGCCGCCAGCGTGTCGCCGAAGTCGCGCTGCTTCGTCGCCGTCAGCCGCTCGGGCGCCGGACCCGCGTTCCCGCCGGCGGGCTTTGCGGCGGGCTCGAGAGTGAGCTGGAGGGTGCGATCGGCCGCCTCCCCGCTCACGTCGACCTCGCCTCCGTCGAGGCATTCGGCAGTCCCCTCCAGCGCCCCGTCGGCGTAGGTGAGTTCACCCAGCGACGAGCCACCCGCGACCAGATCGAGGCTGTCCACCGCGGTCTCGTCGAGCTGGATCTGGCCCCCCGCGCACTCGGATCGCGGCGCCAGCAGGTACTTACCGTCGACCTCGTCGGGCACGAGGGGGCGCTGCGATCCCGGCGGCGGCGGGTCGCGCGCCAGCACCGCGTCGATTTGGCGCCCGTCGACGGATCCCGAGATCTCGTCGTCGGCGACTCGCGTGTCGAGCTGCGCGCTCGACCCGTCGACGCACGAGACATCGCCGGTCAGCGCGTCGTCCTGGAAGCGCAGCGATCCGCCGAGCGTCTGGTCGGGGTTATCGAGGTTGACGAACTGGCCCGACTGCTTGACGTCGAACTCGCTTCCCAGGCACGGGTCCTGCTCGGCCAGGTCGTAGCCGCCCGCGATCTCCGGCTGGGTGCCCTCGTCGGAGCCCGCCGAGATGCTGACCGCTACCACGGCCGCGACGGCGGCGAAGAGCAGCGGGTAGAAGAGGAGGAGGCGCCGTCCGGTGGCGCTCCGGTCCGGACCCTCCTCAGCCATCGCGCCGCAGCGTATCGGGGAAAAAGCGTTGCGACCGCGGCTCGGTCGCGAATAGGATCGCGCCGTGCCGCCGGCCTCACCGCCGCCCGAGGCGCTCGCGCCGACCGAGGTGATCGCCTACGTGCTCGCGGACCTGGCGATCATCCTGCTTGCCGCTCGGATCGTCGGCGGGATCTTCGTCCGCATCCGCCAGCCGCGGGTCGTCGGCGAGATCATCGCGGGGATCCTGATCGGGCCCACGGTGATCGGCGGGCAGCTCGCCAGCGGCGCCATAACGGCAACCGACAAGCCGGCGGTGGACGGCACCGGACTGGTCAACGACCTGTTTCCCCTCCAGGCCTTCTCGTTTCTGAGCCTGATCGGCACGCTCACGCTGGTCTTCTTCATGTTCCTGGTCGGACTCGAGGTACAGCAGCGCTTCCTCAAGGGGCGCGAGAGGCAGATCCTGATCGTGGCGCTCGCCGTGATCGCCGCGCCGGTTGCGCTTGGCTTCCTGATCGGCTCGATCCTCGATGGCGCCGATTGGAAGGTGGCGGTGACCCCCGACGGCAAGTCCGTCTCGGCCTCGACACACGCGCTTTTTCTAGGCGCCGCGCTCGCCGTCACCGCGTTTCCGGTGATGGCCCGAATACTTCAGGAAAAGCGGATGCTCTCGACGCCGATGGGCGCGATCGGGGTCGGCGCGGCCGCCGTGGTAACGCCACTGATGTTCATCGTCGTCGCCGCAGCGCTCGCCTCCGCGAAGGGAGAGGGGGTCCCCAACACGGTCGGGGTGAAGATCCTCCTGGCGGTCGGGCTCACCGCCCTCCTCTTCTTCGTCGTACGCCCACTCCTGCGGCTGATACTGGAGCGCAGATTCGACCCCGCCAAGCCCCTCGACGACGAGTTGTTCGCCCTGCTTCTGTTCGGCGCACTGGCCACCGGCCTCGCCGCCGACAGAATCGGCATCAACGCGCTCAACGGCGGCTTCCTCTTCGGCGCGTGCGTGCCCCAGTTCGAGGGGCTCGGCCGGGCCGTGATCGATCGTCTGCAGCAGTTCGTCGTCGTGTTCATGATCCCGATCTTCCTCGCCGTGTCGGGGCTCCAGACGGACCTCCGCGTGCTGGAGGTCGATTTGATCGGCGGCATCCTGCTCTTCCTGGTCGCGATGATCGTCGCCAAGCTCGCGGTGGGAGCCCTCGCCGGGCGGGCCGTGGGACTGAACTGGCGCGAGGCGAACACGATCGGCACGCTCATGAATTGCCGCGGCCTGATGATCCTGGTCGTCGCCGTGATCGGAAAGCAGGCCGGGGTGATCACCGACCCGATGCAGGTCACCTTCGTCATCGGGGCGATCGTCACCACGATGATGACTGGGCCGCTCGTGGACGCCTTGGTGCCCCCGGTCGACGTCGAGCAGGAGCGCGACAAGTCGGTGAGCGGATCGCTCGCCGGGATCCCGGCGATGACCGGAGGGCCGCGCGTGCTGATTGCCCCTGGGCAGGTAGACGCGGCACCGGCCGCCCTCGAGATGGCCAGGGAGTACCTGAGCCGGGAGGGTCCGGCCCCGCAGTTTCTGGTGGCGGACCTTCCCGGGCTCGCCGCCGACGGCGACTACGTCGGGGCCGGGCCCGAAGAGGAGGAGACCGCAGTGAGGCGCACCCTGGCCTGGATCCGTCCCCTGGCCGAGGGCCTCAGGGCAGCCGGGGCAGACGCCGAGACGGCCTCCTTCCAGAGCCCGGATCCCGCCGCGGACCTGGCCAAGCTCGCTGCCGAGTGGGCGGCGACCGACGCCATCGTCGGACCCGCTGAGGCGGCTGCGCAACTCGAAGCCGGCGGCGTCAAGGTGCACCGGGCCGGCGCCGCGACGCCCGCCCTGGCCTAGCTCGGGGCTCTGCGCTGCGCCGGGCGCAAGGCGAGCCCCAGCTCGCGAAGCTGCGCCTCGTCGACCCGCGCGGGGGCGCCGGTCAGGGGGTCCGCACCCGAGGCGGTCTTCGGGAACGCGATGACCTCACGGATCGAGTCGGCGCCGCGCAGCCGCTGGACGAAGCGGTCCAGCCCGTAGGCGATCCCGCCGTGCGGCGGGGCGCCGTAGCGCAGCGCCTCGAGCAGGAAGCCGAAGCGCTCGTTGGCCTCGTCGGGGCGGATCCCGATCGCCTCGAGCACGCCGAGCTGGAGGTCGGGGTCCGAGATCCGGATCGACCCGCCGCCGAGCTCCTGACCGTTCCAGACAACGTCGTAGGCGAGCGCCCGGGCGCTCCCGGGCGAGTCGGGGTCGAGCTCACCGGCCGGCTGGGTGAACGGATGATGCAGCGGGTCCCAGCGCGACGCCTCGGGATCCCACTCGAACAGAGGCCAGTCGACGATCCAGACGAGCTGCTCGCTGTCGGTGGGGACGAGGTCGAAGCGCTGCGCCAGCTCGATTCGCAGCTGGGCGAGCACCGCGTTGGCGGTCTTCGGCTGGTCGGCGACGATCAGCAGCAGGTCGCCCTCCTCGGCGCCGAGGCGCGAGTTGAGCTCTGCGAGCTCGCCCGCCGAGAGGAACTTGGCGACCGGGGAGCGCCACCCCGCGCCCTCGCGAAACGCCCATACCAGGCCCCCGGCGCCGAGCTCCTGGGCGCGGCCGATCAGGGCGTCCAGCTCCGAGCGAGGCAGCTCGCGGCGCCCGGCGTTCAGGCCCTTGACGATCCCGCCGGCGTCGATCGTGCCCCGAAAGACCTTGAACTCGGTGTCCCGCAGGGCGTCGGTCAGCTCGACCAGCTCGAGCCCGAAGCGCACGTCCGGCCGGTCGGTCCCGTAGCGCGCGATCGCCTCGTCGTACGGAAGGCGCGGCAGCGGCAGCTCGAGCGTGGCGCGGCCGGTGCGCTCGAACACGTGGGCGAGCAGCCGCTCGTTGAGGTCGAGGACGTCGTCCACCGTGACGAACGACATCTCGAGGTCGAGCTGCGTGAAGTCGGGCTGGCGGTCGGCCCGCTGCTCCTCGTCGCGAAAGCAGCGCGCGATCTGGTAGTAGCGCTCCAGTCCGGCGACCATGAGGATCTGCTTGAAGAGCTGCGGCGACTGCGGCAGCGCGTAGAACGATCCCGGGTCGCGGCGCGACGGGACGAGGAAGTCGCGCGCGCCCTCGGGAGTCGACCGCGACAGCATCGGGGTCTCGATTTCGAGGAAGCCCTCTGAGTCGAGGAACTCGCGCATCGCGGCGTTGACGCGCGCGCGCAGCTCGATCGACTCGCGCATGCGGTCGCGGCGCAGGTCGAGGTAGCGGTGGCGAAGCCGCATCTCCTCTCCCACCTCGCCGGAGAAGCTCTCGATCTCGAACGGAGGCGTGTCGGCGTCCGAGATCTGCTCGGCGTTTGCGACGCGCAACTCGAACTCGCCCGTCGCGATCTCGGGGTTGATCATCTCGGGGTCGCGGCGCACGACCTCGCCGGAGGCGGTGACCACGTCCTCGGGGCGCAGCCCGTGGCCCAGCTCGTGGGCGGCTCCGGCCTCGTCGGGATGGAAGACGAGCTGTACGAGCCCGGTGCGGTCGCGCAGGTCGACGAAGATCAGGCCGCCGTGGTCGCGGCGGCGGTGGACCCAACCGGCGACGCGCGCGGTCTTCGAGACGCGGTCCTCGAGCACCTGGCCGCACCACGTGTCGCGGTACTCGTTGGGCCGCAGGGGCGGAAAGCCGTCGCCGGTCGTCATGACGCGGCCGAGGCTATCCAGAGCCGCGCAGCAGCGTCTCGGCGAGCGTCGCCGGATCGACCTCGGTCTGCTCGCCGCTGCTCATGTCGCGCAGCACCGCGCCGCCGTCCTCGTCGAGGATCACGGTGTGGCGGGCACCGACCCGGTCGGCCTGCTTCATCTGTCCCTTCAGGCTGCGCCCCGCCAGGTCGAGGTCCGCGGAGAGCCCCGCGCGGCGCAGCTCGCCGACCAGCGCCAGCGCTGCCTCGCGCCGGTCATCGGCGGCGGCGACGAACACGTCGCTCGTCGACTGCTCCTCCTCACTTCCCGCCGCGAGCACGATGCGCTCGACGCCCACCGCCCAGCCCGCCGCGGGCGCCGCGGGCCCGCCGAGCTGCTCGACGAGCGCGTCGTAGCGCCCTCCCCCTCCGACCTCGGACTGGGCGCCGAGCCGCGGGCAGCCGAACGAGAACACCGTACGGGTGTAGTAATCGAGGCCGCGGACCAGCGTGCCGTCGAGCGCGTACTCGATCCCCGCCTCGTCGAGCAGCCGCCGCACGGCCTCGAAGTGCTCCGCATCGTCGCCCTCGAGCCGCTCGAGGATCGTCGGCGCCTGTGCCATCACCGCCCCTGTGCGCTCGTCCTTGGAGTCGAAGGCGCGCAGTGGGTTGGCGTCGATGCGGTCGCGCACCTCGCGCGCAAGCTCGGACTCGTGAGCGCGGAGGAACGCCTGCAGCTCCTCGCGATAGGCGCCGCGCGCCTCGCCGGAACCGAGGCTGGACAGCCGCAGCTCGAGCTCGGGCACCCCCAGCTCGCGAAGCAGCGCGTCGAGCAGGATGATCAACTCGGCGTCGACGAGCGGCGAGTCCGAGCCGATCGCCTCGGCGCCGATCTGGCTGAACTCCCGGAAACGTCCCGCCTGCGGGGCCTCGTATCGGAAGAACGGGCCCGCGTACCAGAGCTTGACCGGCTGCGGCAGCTTGTGCATGCCGTGCTCGACATAGGCGCGGGCGATCGGCGCCGTGCCCTCGGGGCGAAGCGTGACGCTGCGACCGCCGAGGTCCTCGAACGTGAACATCTCCTTGCGGACGATGTCCGTCGCCTCGCCCACCCCGCGCTCGAAGAGCTCGGTGTCCTCGAAGGCCGGCGTCTCTATGCGGCCGTACCCTGCTCGCCCGAGCAGCTCCGCGGCCGCCCGCTCGACGCGGGCTCGGGGGACGGCCTGCGCGGGCAGGACGTCGAATGTCCCCTTCGGTGCCTTGAAGCGCGCGCTCACAGAGCGCCGAGCCTAACGGGCGAGGTAGCCGTCGCTACTGCGCCGGGATCGTGTACGGCCCGCAGGGCGTCGTGCCGTCGGCGTCGAGCACCGTGTTGCCGACCGAGTCCTTGTAGGAGATCGTGATCCCGCTGGAGCTGACCTCGACCTCGGCGTAGCTGAACGTGTCGCCCTGGGCGCAGAGCATCCCGACCCCGTTCGGCGGAGCCGGCTTGAAGAACGCGTTCGAGAGCAGCTTGCCGGACCCCGGGTTGTTCACGGTGGCGTCGATCTCCTTCCAGAACGTGCCCGTCGCCACGGGACCGGTGATGTAGTCGTTGTAGGGCGTGTCCTGGGGGCTCGCCGGCGCGTTGGCGGGCGCCGAGTCACCGTTCAGGCTGCGCAGGCGGACGACGTTCGCGAAGTCGGCATGGGTGTCGGTCGTCAGGAAGACGAGGTTCTTGACGCCGCGGCTCTGGAGCTGGTTGAGCAGCTCGACGCGCTCGTGCGCGTATCCCTCCCAGCGGTCGTAGGGCAGGCCGTAGAACTGCTGGATCGGCGTCTCGTTGACGATCACCTTCCACTTCGCGGTCGAGCTCTGTACCGCGTTGAGGAAGGCGTTGAGCTGGGCCTGGCCGAGCATCGTGCGGTTGGGGTCGTTGATCGTGTCGAGGCACTGCTGGGAGACCGGCTGAGACAGCGAGGGGATCAGGGCCGAGAACAGCGCTCGCGACCCGCTCGGAGCCGTCGGCGCGAGGTCGGGCGCCCCCGTGCTCGGGTTGTCGCACGTGCCGCCGGCCGACGCCTTGGCGCTGCGGAACGAGCGCTCGTCGAGGAAGAACATCTCGAGGTTCTGGCCCCAGCGGAAGCTGCGGTACAGGCCCGTGTCGGGCGAGTAGGTCACGGGCGCGTAGTCGGTGAAGGCCTGGACGCCGGCCTGGTAGATCGCCTGGCCGTCCTCGGCGACCGAGAAGTCGTTGATGAACTCGTGGTCGTCCCAGTGGCTGTAGAAGCCCGTCGCCTTGCGGATGTTGACGAGGTTCTGCTGGCCGAGGTTCTGCTTGTACTTGGCCCACTTCTCCTCGACGGTGAGCGCCGGCGGCGTGCCCCCGACCTCGGAGTCGGAGTAGATCGTGTCGCCGAGGTGGATGTTGAAGTCGTTCTTCTCGTTCAGCATCGCGGCGAACGTCTGGAACGTGTTGAAGAACGGCGTCGACTGACCGGGGGCGGGCGTCGCGTCGGTGTCGCCGGTGAACGCGAAGCGAATCGTCTCCGGCTTGTTGGACTTCGGCGCGGTCTCGAACTTGCCGGTCTTGCTGCACTTCTTGCCGTCCGCGGTGCAGGCCTCGTAGTAGTACTGCTCGCCGGGCTTCAGGCCCTTGACGGTGGCCTGGAGGGTGTTGTCGTGCGAAGACTTCGCCTTCGCGTTCTTGAAGCCGTCGATGTCGTGGAAGCGCTTCGACTCGGAGACCTGGAAGAAGTACTTGCCCGACTTCTCGGCGTGGGCCCAGAGCTTCGCCGACTTGGCCGTGATCTCGCCGGCTGTGACGCCGAACGTGAACGTCTTGGCGCTCGCCGTCGCGGGTAGCGCGAGAGCCGCCACGCCGGCCAGGCAGATCGACAACCTTGCCCTGATGCCCCTCAACCTGGGCGGCAGTCTATACACGTCGCGGTGGCGTCGCGCCAGCCGACGCGCGATGGTCTGAACCGAGCGTTCAGCGCGCCAGCTCGGCCAGAAACGGGTTCGTGGCGCGCTCGGCGCCGAGCGAGGTGATCCCCATGTGTCCGGGGTAGACCGCCGTGTCCTCCGGAAGGCCCTCGACCAGGGTGCGGATGCTCTCCAGCAGCGTTCCCCAGTCGCCGCCGGGCAGGTCCGTGCGGCCGACCGAACCCTTGAACAGCACGTCGCCCGAGAACAGGGCCGCGTGGCCGGGGATCGAGTAGGTGACGTGGCCGGGGCTGTGGCCGGGGGTGAACAGGACGTCGATGTCGAGCCCGGCCAGCGACAGGCGCTCGCCTCCCGAGACCGTCTCGTCGGCGTCGTAGCTCTCGTAGGGCCCGAAGCCGGGGAACGGGACGAAGGACATGATGTCGGCCAGCACCGGGACCTCGATCTCGGGACACCAAACGGGAGCCCCCGTCTCGCGGGCGACGGGCGCCACCGCGCCGATGTGGTCGAAGTGGCAGTGGGTGAGCAGGATCCCCTCGACCGTGACCCCCAGGCCCTCGACGGCCTCGAGGATGCGGTCGGGCTCGTCGCCCGGATCGACGATCACCGCCCGGTCCGCGCCGTCGGCGCGCAGCAGGTAGCAGTTCTCGGCCACGGGGCCGACCGTGAACTGGCGAACGTCCATGCGACTGAGGGTAGCGGCGGGGCTACGAGCCCCGGCGCTCGGCGCGCTCGGCCTGGCGCTGTCGCTCGCGGCGCTGGTAGAGGAAGCGATCGATGAAGTGGCCCATCGGGATGTAGAAGGCGAGCATGAAGACCGCGAGCGCCAGCGCACTCGTGGCGGGCTGCCGGAAGACGAGCACGATCAGCAGGAAGAAGACCCCCGACGCGAGGAGTCCCCGGTTGACCGCCCCGCTCCAGGTCGGCGCCTGATCGCGTTTGTTGGTCTGTCGCGAGCGCGCGCGGGCCTGCGCCTCCTTGCGGCTGCGCGGCCGCGCCGCGCGGCGGCGATCGAGGCTCCCCGACTGGGTGCCGCGATGCTTGCGCCGCCGGCGCTTCCTCGTCTGAGCCATCGCCAACTTGAAATCTATTCGGGCAGGGCGGCGAGCCGCCGCTCGATGACGTGACGGTCGGGATCGAAGCCGATGAGCGGGATGTCCTCCGGGTAGGCCTCGAGGGCCGCTTCGCCGACCAGGCCGATCAGCTCCGCGGACCGCGCCGCCGCTCCGTGGCGGCCCGCCAGGCGCCGGACCTCGGAGAGGACGCGTGAAAGCGGCACCGCGGAGGGGTCGTGAACGTTGGTCGAGACCTGCGTGCGACCGTCCGACAGCGCGAGCCCGATCGCTCGCACGCCCGGCAGCCCCCCTCCCCCCTCCCTCAGGCCCGCGGCGACCGAGCGCGCGACATCGGCGTCCGCGGTGTCGAGCTCGACGTTGAACGCGGCGAGCGGCGGTCGCGCCGTGACCAGCGTCGCGCCGGCGGTGGGATGCGGCGCGACCGGCCCGCGGTCGGGCGGGAGCTGGCCCGTCGCCACGCGCAGCGTCAGCTCGGGCAGACCGCCGCGGCGAAAGAAGCTGCGCTCGCGCCTGCCGGGGCCCGTGGCGAGATCCCCGTAGAGGAACACCGGGACGCCCAGCGCGGCGATTCGATCCGCCGCGGCGAGAGCCTCCCCCACCGCGGTTTCGCGATCCGCGGGGTCGAGCCAGACCACCGGGCAGACGTCGAGCGCGCCGACGCAGGGATGGACGCCGTGGTGGTGGCGCATGTCGACCTCCTCGACGGCGGCGCGCGCCCCGCTCGCGAGCGCGTCTCCCAGCGCACCGGCCTCGCCGGCGAGCGTGAACACGCTGCGGTTGTGGTCAGGGTCGGAGTGGGCGTCGAGCAGCGTCACGCCGCCCGCGAAGGCCGACTCGAGGCGCGCCACCCGCTCGCGGTCGCGCCCCTCGGAAACGTTGGGAGCCGCGAGCAGCATGGTGCCTTTCTCAGACGAGCAGCTCGCCCGCCCGGACGAGCGGCTCGCCGTCGACGCTGACCTCGGGCTTCAAGACGATGCAATCGAGATGAACCGGGACCTGGACCGTCCCCCCGATCGCGGCCGAGGCGCCGAACGCGACGTGTGCGGTGCCGAGGATCTTCTCGTCCTCGAGCACCTCCCCGGTCAGCTTCGCCTTCTCGTTCGAGCCGATCCCGAGCTCGGCGACGTTGGTGCCGTCCGCGCCGTGCGCGGTAAGCAGCTCCATCAGCCGCCCCCCTTCTTCGCCGGTCGCCGCGACCAGGTGTCCCCTCTCGACCGTCAGCTCGACGGGCTCGCCGGGAATCCCGACGCCCGCGATCGAGCCGTCGACGACGAGCGTTCCCTCGGTCGTGCCCTCGACCGGGGCGATGAACCCCTCGCCGCAGGGCAGATTGCCGAACGCTCCGCGCCGCGTGAGCTCACCGGCGTCGGGGATCGCCTCGCGGTCGCCCAGGCCAAGCAGCAGTTCGCTGCCGTTGGGACAGGTGATCTGCGCCTGCAGACCAGCGGTCAGGCGGTCCGCGATCGCCCGGCCCCTGCGCCGCAGCTCGCCCATGTCGGCGCTCATCACCCGGGCGAGCATGTCCTCGGTGACGCCCGGGAGCGTCGCGATCCGCACGCCGGCCTCGGTCGCCGCCTTGCGCGCCGCGGTGTGGGAGAGCGACTGGACGGTCGGCGCCAAGACGACGTCCGCGGCGCTCATCGCCGCGGCGAGCGGCGCGGGCGGCTCGGCGGCGTGGGAATCGCGCTCCGCCATCAGGGCGAGGACCGCGTCGGCGCCCGCTTCCTCCGCCTCGGCGCGCAGCCGCTCCGCCAGATCCCGGGTGGCGGGGTTGCAGATGACGAGCACGTCCTCGTCCGCCGAGACGCCGAGGCAGTCGCGCACCACGGCCCGCACGGCGCTGTCGAGATCGCTCACCGGAGACACACTAGAGACACCTTCCGGGCGCTCGCGCATCCCGAGACGCAACGTTTCCCCCCCATAGCGAGGTCAACGTTCCTCTCGCCAGCCCCGCGTCGACCGCCGCTACGATCCGAGGCCCCGCCGGAGTAGCTCAGCGGTTAGAGCAGCGGAATCATAATCCGCGTGTCGCAGGTTCGAATCCTGCCTCCGGCATC